>JBGSJT010000451.1:0-11312 GCA_041741715.1 Pirellulaceae bacterium
CCTCTTTGGAACCCGTAAATTGCGGGACCGTGTGTCCCTGCGCCTATGGTAAACTCTTTGTCCAAAATATGCAAAAAAAAATCAGCGTCATCACGCTCGACGCAATTGACAACTAACGTTACATCTGGCGCGTCGAGCTGATATATCTTCCCCATTCTGCATTTTCTTTGTAATCCAACCTCGGCAACTCCGACCAATGGTCTGACTCGTTTTCGCGCCGCGAAGACACCACACCCCGTTTCGTTTAGCCCAGAGGTTCTTCCGTGAAACAGCTTACATTCGTTCGTCTCGCGCTGTCGCTATTCGCTATAGCCGCTACCGCACAGGCTGCCAGCGCAGCCGTAGTGACCTTTAACATTCAAGTCGAAAACATTGGGCCGACAGGGGGAGTCGCACTGACTCCACTGTGGGTCGGCTTTCACAGCGGCAATTTCAATGTTTATACGCCTGGGACGGCCGCTTCACCATTCTTAGAAAGCTTAGCCGAGGATGGGAGTACGGCCGCTATCACAAGCGCTTTTGGAAGCGGAGCAGGGCGGGTGCAAGCCACACTGGCCACAGCTAACCCCGGACCAATCTTGCCCGGTCAATCAATCAGTAACCTATTCAATCTGCAAGACGACGGTAGCAATCGCTACTTCTCCTATGCTTCGATGGTAATCCCCAGCAATGACTTCTTCGTCGCCAATGCCAATCCCACTGCTTTTGACCTCTCGACGTTGACCAACGGTGGTGCACCATTGACGATCACTGTCGGCGCACCAGGAACGGTCAATGATGCGGGAACAGAGCTCGACAGTGGTGCCGGTGGATTCAACACGTCTGCAGCCAACGGTTTGTTTGGACTCGTAGGTGGCCAAACAGGGCCTAACCAGGGACCGCTCGACTCGAGCAATATCATCCGCGCAGTGACAGGCGATCCGTTCGCAAATTTTGGAACAGCCGTCCCTGCCGCGTTCAATTTCAACAACGCCAATCTGTATTCTGGCGGAGGCATCGCCCGTATTACAATTACCGCTGTCCCGGAGCCCTCAGGCTGCATGTTGTTGACACTCGGTTTAGCAGCGGCGACAGGGCTCCGTCGACGCCGTCGCTAAGCAGAGTAAGCATCGACCGACTAATAACTGTTGCGTCTTGCAAGTAGCTGCGGTCGCCAGACCGCAGGGAGTCGACGTTCTGGCGAACGTAGCTACGTCAGTTGTTTTCCGCACGATGCTAAGTCAATACTTATTCACTGTCCGCCGTGGCTTCGTCCGGGAACGCGGCTGCGTAAAGCGTGGCCGCTTCCTTGGCTGGTCCCTCCCAGCCCAAATCGTGCAATAGATCGCGGCGCTTCTTAAGAAACCACTGCCGATTGAGTTGACTGCCAAAATCTTCCAGCAGAGCCAAGCCTCGGCCATGCCAGTGATCGTGCCGCAACATGCGAATATCCATCAGTACGAATTCTGGGCGGGGTTCACTCACTAACGTTTTGAGCTGACGATAGACCCCCACCATCTCAGCTGCGTTCTTCGCCATTTCTTCTTCGTTCATCGGCTGCTTCACCAACACCTCGGGCAACTCACGATAAGCCAGCGCGCGGCCGCTACGGTACAAGCAAAAGATGCGGGCCAACGCAATTTTCTGATCCGGCTTGGCGACTCCATCCAGCAGGGCGATCACCTTCGATGCCGCTTCGGCAATTTCCTTCGGATAGGTCTTGCGGTACTGCTGTTGGTCCAACCAATGCAAATGCAATTGGCGGACCCCCAAGTCGTTATCATGCTCGGCCAATAGTTCCTGTAGCTCGCGCGTATCCTCGGCCGTCGGTCGCGCCTTGTCACCCAACAACCGCTCACGCAATTTCGTAGCCATCCCCTTAGGGTCAACCGAGGGCTCTTGCCACAAGCGTTCCACATTCTCGCCCGACCACAGCGGCTCGTCGGTCAGCTTGCCAGGCTGCCACGCGCTGAGCCACTTGGCTTGGGATTGCAATTCCAGCTTGAGTTCACCCACCAGTTTCGGATCGGACAACTGCTGCTGGATCACCGACAACTGCGATTCTCGCCACTTAGTTTGCCTGTTACCCTGTGACAGGACCGTCAGTTGACCATAGGCCGACGAGCTCAGTAGCACGCAACTCATGACGATCCAACACAGTCCGCCCCGGTTCAGGCTGCGAAGATAAGTCGAAAAGCGAAACGAACGAGTAGAAAAATGGTTCATGAGGTTTTCGAAGCTGTGTGCGATTCAAATGTTTAAACAACTACGCTCGTTGGGAACGCATTGCCTTGGAGGCTCCACCTCCTGCGTCCTGGGCACCAACGGCACTTCGGCAGGCGGAGCCTGCAATGCATTGGGTTCCCCGGCAGAGCCTGGGAATCAAATGACGTTACCCAACTAGAATTTACGCTAGTGGCTCGAAACGCAAGGTCTGATGCACATATTCGAGCAATTTAGTCGACAGAATCGGCGGTTCACCCCAAAAAACAATGGAAGATCGCTGCAGGGACTCTGGTGCTCGATCTCTTCCGCGCCCAAAATCGTATGCAGTTTGGTCCTCGACAACTAATCCTCCGCACCTATGGTTGCACCTTTATCCCCCACAGGAGTTCGATCCATGAAGTTTTCACTAGGCTTGCTTCTTATCCCAGCGTTGTTGTTCGCCGTCGGCTGCACACCCGCCGCTCCCACAGCCTCCACTGCCGACACCAAGGCTCCCGCAGAATCCGATCCGCATGCGGGCCACGATCACGGTGATGTCGGCCCGCACGGTGGCCATCTGCTGCATCTAGAACCAACCGGCTCTCACGCCGAGTGGACGCACGATGACGAAAAACATCTAATTACCGTCCATCTCGATGATTTCGACGTTGCCAAAATCGTCTCGGCAAAGTTCGTGGCCAAGATCGGCGACACCACCGAAGAATTCCCGTTGACCGCCTCCGACAGCGGCTGGACGATCACTAGCCAAGAATTAATGACTCACATCAACATGAAAGACGCCGCTGCAGTCAATCTAGTCATCGTCGATGGCGCAGGTGTCCACACCAGCAAAATCGAAGCCCACGAACACCATCACCACTAAGAGGCTAGAGGCTAGAGATTTCAAATGATAAGGCAATGCACAGTTGGGTGGCACTGGCATGGCCAGTGAAGATCGAAGCACCTCGCTCTGCCCCAATTTCCGTTGTCCAACATCCCGAAGTAACCAGAGTCGACGCTACTGATATTCCTCCAATGCATATAGTTTATGAGGCAGCTCCACTGGGTAGACCCGTGGTGGGTCGAATTCATTACTTCGAGCGCTTAAAACAAGTCATGTTGTAGCAGGCTCACATCCTTCGACACCACTGGCCATGCCAGTGCCACCCGCTCCATCAATCCACTCCCCACTCCCCCCCAAAGCGACGCGAGACCATGCGAACTATCCTGTGCATCACGCTTTCGTTGTGCATCGTGCCTGCGTTCGCGCAAGAGCAACAACCTGTAGCCAAACCCAACTTCGTGCTCCTCTTCGCTGACGATCTAGGGTATGCCGACGTTCATTGCTTTGGCGGAGCCGACATGGTCACTCCCAACCTAGACGAATTGGCCCGAGGTGGGATGCGGCTGACCAGCTTCTACGCTTCGCAAGCGGTCTGTAGCGCGTCGCGATGTTCACTACTAACCGGCTGCTACAACGTGCGGCTGAGTATCCTTGGAGCGCTAGGACCCAATAGCAAGACCTGCCTCAACCCCGACGAACAAACCATCGCCGAAGTGCTGAAGCCGCAAGGTTATCACACGGCGATTTTTGGCAAATGGCACTTGGGGGATCACGATGTAGGGCTTCCCACCCACCATGGATTCGATGAGTACCATGGGCTCCCCTACTCGAACGACATGTGGCCTTTTCACCCCACTTCGAAGAACTTCCCAGCCTTGCCGCTGTTTGAGGATGAGCAGGTCATTAACGACAATGTGACTGCCAACGAGCAACAATACTTGACACGTTGGGCCACGGAACATGCCATTGATTTTATCACGCGAAACAAAGCCGAGCCATTCTTCGTGTATGTCCCGTATAGCATGCCACACGTCCCCATTTTCGCTTCGGATAAATTCAGCGGCTCGACCGGCAAGGGATTGTTCACCGATGTGATCGCCGAAATCGATTGGAGCGTCGGTGAAATCGTGAAGACGCTGAAGGACCAAGGGCTATCGGAAAACACGCTGGTACTCTTCACCTCTGACAATGGTCCGTGGCTCTCCTACGGCAACCACGCTGGCTCAGCCCTGCCACTCCGCGAAGGGAAAGGGACCGCCTGGGAAGGTGGCCAACGCGAGCCGACCATCGCCTATTGGCCCGGCCACATTCCCGCCGGCAGCTCCTCCGATGTCGTCGCTGGGACGATCGATGTGCTCCCCACCTTGGCACACTTGGCCGGCGCCGAACTGCCAAACAAGAAGATCGACGGCGGCGACCTGTGGCCGATTCTCTCTGGTCAAGCTGGCGCAAGCAGCCCGCGCGACGCCTTTTACTATTACTGGGGGAAGGAACTCAATGCCGTTCGCAGCGGCCCATGGAAACTACATTTCCCCCACGAATACCGCAGTCTTAAGGGAGAGCCAGGAAGCGATGGCAACCCCGGACCTTATCAGCAACTGAAGTGTGGACTGGAACTCTACAACCTCGACCAAGACATTGGCGAAACGCAAGATGTTGCGGCGGAGAACCCGGCGGTCGTCAAACGCCTGCAATCTTTGGCCGACAAGATCCGTGTTGAACTGGGGGATTCCCTTACCAACGTCGAGGGGACGGAGATCCGGCCCGCTGGTAGACTCAAATAGGGTGCCCCACTGATGCGCTTTCGACAGATTCTTCCCTAGCGGATATACTGGTGAGTGATCCACGGAGTTTTCGCTCCATTCACGCACTAGGCCTCCGCTCCATGCAATTACCAGTCCTCGGCGAAGCCGCCACCGCCGATCGCTTCTTGACATCGCTCCCGCAATCCTGCGGGCCGACAGGACAGATCGCACCGCGTCCACTTCCCATGTCGATGGAGGAAGCCAGACAGCGTGGCTGGGACGAACTCGATATCGTCTTCGTCACCGGTGATGCCTACATCGACCACCCCAGCTTTGCGATGAGCATTCTTGGTCGCGTGCTCGAAGCGGCCGGATTTCGGGTCGGCATCATCTCGCAACCCAACTGGCATAACTGCGACGACTGGCGACGATTTGGTCGCCCCAAGTTGTTCTTCGGCATCAGTGCTGGCAACATGGACTCGATGATCAACCACTCCACCGCCACTCGCAAGGTGCGCAACGACGACGCTTACTCACCGGGTGGTAAGATCGGCCTACGTCCCGACCGCGCCACGCTCAGCTACTGCCAACGCGCGCGCGAGGCCTTCAAGGGAGTCCCGGTCATTGCCGGAGGCGTCGAAGCTTCGCTCCGCCGCTTGGCGCACTATGACTATTGGAGCGATAAGGTTCGCAAAAGTATTCTGCTCGACAGCAAAGCCGATTTGGTTGTCTTCGGCATGGGTGAAAATGCGATCGTCGAAATGGCGCAGCGACTTCAAGCTGGTGAATCAGTCAAGGACTTGCGCGACATGCGCGGTGCCGCCTACGCGCTGGGGGCCTCCGAGGCCCCGCCCGAGGAAGCAATCACGCTCCCCAGCTACGATGAAGTACTGGCCGACAAACTCCAATTTGCCGAAGCCACACGGATCATTCACCACGAGACGAATCCCTATAACGCGCGACGATTGATTCAGTGGCACGGTCGCCAAGCCGTAGTGGTCAACCCGCCCCAATTGCCGATTTCCGAAACAGCCATGGATCGCATCTACGGCTTGCCCTACACCCGCCAAGCCCATCCCAGCTACCGCGAGCCGATTCCAGCCTTCGAAATGATTAAGGACTCCGTCACGATCATGCGCGGCTGTTTTGGTGGTTGCACCTTCTGCTCCATCACCGCTCATCAGGGCCGCGCCATTCAATCGCGCAGTCAGGCCAGCATCGTCAATGAAATCAAAGGCATGGCCCAAGACAAAAAATTCAAAGGGACAGTCAGCGACATTGGTGGTCCAACCGCCAACATGTACCAAATGAAATGCACTCGCCCCGAAGTCGAAGCCACCTGTCGCCGACAATCGTGCGTGCATCCCAAAATCTGCAAACTGCTCGGCGTCGATCATCAACCGGTGATCGAATTGATGCGGGCGGCGCGACAAGTGGAGGGAGTCAAGAAAGTATTGGTCGCCAGTGGCATTCGCATGGACCTGGCTCGTCAAAGTCCCGAGTATATTCGCGAACTGACTCAGCATCACGTCGGCGGCCATTTAAAAGTTGCACCCGAGCACGTCGATCCCGATGTACTCTTCAAAATGCGTAAGCCTGCCAACGACGACTTTGAATTCTTTGCTGAGGTCTTTAAGGAGGAATCACAAGCGGCTGGCAAGAAACAGTATTTAATCCCCTATTTTATCGCCAGTCATCCTGGGAGCGATTTAGATGCCATGATTAATTTGGCGGTCTTCCTCAAACAGAATGGCTACAAACCGGATCAAGTGCAAGACTTCATCCCCGCACCACTCGACGTAGCCACTTGCATGTACTACACCGGACTCGATCCTTTCACCAAGAAGCCAGTCTTCATTGCCAAGGGACTTCGCGATCGCAAGACGCAACGCGCGCTCATGCAATTCTTCAAAACCGAAAACTACTTTGAAGTTCGCGAGGCGCTCCGAGCCGCCGGTCGAACCGATCTGATCGGCGATGGATGCGACTGCCTCATCCCCGCCGCCCCCCCCAAGGAGGCCCTGTTACGCCGACGCAAAGATGCCAACGCGCGCTTCCGCGGCGAGTATGTTCATACGATCCCCGGCGCTACTTCTGGAGACGACAAGCCCCAACAGAAGCAACGCCGCAAGCGCAATAGTCAGGGCTACCGTCCCGGTCGCAAAGGCGCTCAGTGATGCCCCGCATCCCAATGCCCTTGACGGTGCACATCGTAGTGCCCCGGTGTGACATGGAAGTGCAAGCCGTGCCGTTGGATACTCGGAGCATGGTAGTCCAGGTGTGACGTATCATGCCACACCGGTGCAGGCGCATGATAGTTCGAACTATGCCCACCCGAATGCCAACTATGGTAGCTCGGACTAATCGTGCGAACGCCGCCAAAACCATAGCTCGCGCTGTGTCCCGAATGGAATCCACCCGAATGAATCGAGTGCCCAAAGCCACCGCCGTAGTGCCCCCACTGAGCGTTGGCATTGGACGCCCCCATTAACATTGCCCCCACCCCGACCACGCTTAGGATCAATAATTTTCGTACCACGACACTTCCCCCTTTTTGAACTGAATCTTAGGCCTCGCCACTGAGGCCACCAGAAAGAAGCAAAGCAGTCACCGTGCCAAACCGAAAACACTCGCTTTTCGGCACAAATTAACATCCAATGATGACAGATTGACTACAGCCGAAGTCATTTCGACCACTCGTACGTCAGGCTTTCCTACCTGACCAGCCTCACTCGTTCGTCAGGCTTTCTGTGATGGGTGAAGTTAGAAGCGAGAGGATGCACCCCAGCAATCCATTCTGTCCCAGACAACTCGTTGGCTCACTAAACGGCATCATCACTACTCGAAGGCCAACGCACCAAGTATTCAATGTATGCGATCTGAACTAGACGTAGATTCGCGTTCATTGGCGTGATTCGCGGGCAAAAACACTCGCCGCCCACGAATAACGCGAACGAGCGCGAATATGAAAATTGCAATCTCAGACTGAGTTAATCGTTCAACAGTAACAGCGACACCCCGAATACTTGGGGTTAAATGCCTGAACACTTTCGATTTTCAAGCCGACACTTTGCGATGTCCCAGGTCAGGCAAGAAAGCCTGACGTACGAAAGGCGGTCCCTTAATAATCCGCACCGGTAAGACTCTCCAATACCGATTTCTGCCAAGCCCGCAATTCGCCCTGCAATCGGCTGGCAACACTAGGCTGTTGTTCGACAATGTTATTCTTCTCCTCTGAATCTTGCTTCAAATCGAACAATTCGCTCTTTGCTTGGCCGTCCTTTTGCTCATGCACCACCAGTTTAAAATCCCCATCGATGATCGCCCGCGGACCTAGATAGTCGTCAGCACCAATGGCCGGTTGCCGAAAATTGTTGAAGTCGCGAGTCGCCTTGCCACCAGCTTTTTTTGCCAGTGGTGTCGTTCCCATTTGCAGCGCGGGATCGATATACGGAACCGCTTTTGATTTATTCAAATTCGAGGTGTTGTATTCCCAAAAGTAAAGTGGCTTTGGTCGCTCGTGCATCCTCCCGTCAATCAGCGGCATCAAATCGACTCCATCGATCGGACGATCTGGAAGCGGCTCTCCGACCAGTGCGCACATGGTCGGTAACAGATCACTCGTCGTGGCGCGGACATTCGTGCTGCGTGGTTGACTGATCCGCGCCGGCCATTCGATCAATCCAGGTACCAACGTCCCCCCCTCATAGACTTGTCCCTTCACACCGCGGTGTGGTGTATAGAGCGAACCGTCCGCCGATGTCCCATTGTCACCACAATAAAACAGCAACGTGTTGTCGCGCAGCTTGCGTTCAGTCAAATGTTTCCTGAGTACGCCGATTGCCCGATCCATGGCGGTGATCTCGGCATACCGTTCGCGCAGCACTTCCCCTTGGGGCCGCGTCACTGGGCCACCCGTTTCATTGGAGGTTAATCGAACTTGCTTGTCTGGATACTTGGCTGGCAAATCATCGTAGAGCGCTAAATCGGCGGGCAAGCCGCTGTACGGTTCGTGAGGCGATCCAAACCAGACCACTACCAAAAACGGTTTATCTTGCTCACGTGTTTCATCCATGAAACGCAGCGCCTCAGCAACAACGATCGCCGAACTCTCTCCCTCGATCACTTGAGGCGCTCCACCGTCGCGCGACAGCGACGGATTGAGTTCAAAGAAGTTGTCATGCGAGACCCAGTGGTCGAAGCCCATCGCACCTGGGTTCGTCGGCGAAGTCGCCTTGACTGGCCCCAAATGCCACTTGCCAAAATGACCGCAACGATAACCGGCTCGACTCAGCACATGGGCCATCGAGATCTCTTCGGGGCGAATCGACCAACCGGGAGCGAAGGTCCCCATGCGATTTGGATGTCGACCAGTCATAAAACTGGCGCGGGTCGGGGAACAGCTCGGATGGGCCGCATAAAAATTTTCCATGCGCAGCCCAGTAGCCGCCATCTCATCCAGCACCGGCGTCTTAACATGCGGATGCCCATGGTAGCCCGTCTCTTCCCAACCGTGATCATCGCCCATCAGCAACACCACGTTCGGACGTTCCTGAGCACCGCAATACTCTTCCACCAAGCACAGCGCCAACCCAAGCCCACACATTACCGAAGCCAAAAATCTAATGATCATGATAGTACCCGTTCTATTCGCATAGATTCATTGAAATCAATCCCCTGTTTTCTATCTTTTTGCCGCACATCTTTTTGTCGGCCCTTCATCCGACTGGCCACGTCAGAGCCACGCCGGAGTCGCAAATCGCTCCCTTGCAGCCCGTGGTAATTTCCGACAAAAAGATGTGCGGCAAAACGATTAAAATACTCGGACGCTGCTCAAGGACTCTAGTCAACTCGTAGCAGCCAGCAGCAACTCAATCCATGGGCCGACGTAGTGTCCATTGTCATGAAAGGTTCGCCCACTTACCAGATTGCCATCGACCACACACGCCTCATTCACAAACGTGCCACCACAGACCTCCAAATCAAACCGACACTTGGCGACCGTGGCCATTCTGCGGCCACGCACGCAATCCGCATAAGCGGGAATCTCCACGCCGTGGCACACGCTAGCGATCGGTTTGTTAGCGGCAAAAAAGTGCTTGGTGATCCGCACCAGATCCTCGTCATAGCGGATGTACTCGGGAGCGCGACCACCCGAGAACATAATCCCCGCATAATCTTCCTCGCGAACCTCGGAAAATGGCACATCGCAATCCAACGTATACCCTTCCCATTCTTTGGTAATGGTCCAACCCGGTTTCACTTCGTGCAGGACCAATTGATACTTGCGTTTCTCTGGCGCAGTGACCACCGGCTGAAACCCCGCCTCCTGCAAGCGATAGTAGGGATACATGGTGTCGAGCAACTCTGTCGCATCGCCGATAACGATCAATACTTTTTTCATGAGCTTTAATTCTGATTCCAGTGACCGAAACGATTCTACTTGGGAGCGGGCGACGATCGCAACGTGGAAAGATACTCTCGGCCACGATTGACTTCGTCGGTCACTTCCTGTGCGGTTTCTAGGATGGGTATTCCGCGTGGAAAGGGGTGCATGAAAATTTCGGTCCAACCCTGAAACTTCACGTCTACGAGTGCCGCCAACAAGGGGGCGAAATCGAGCAAACCACGACCGGGCATTTGCAACAACTCTTGTTCCTTAGGGAGTCGCGTCATGCAGCCTGCACCGTGTTGCCAAGCATAAAAGACTTCCAGGGTTGGACCACAATCGCGAATCAAGTTAGACAGTAACACAGTCTCTTGCGGCAAGTGGTAAGGCGCCAACGCGATTTTCAGCCGGGGCGACGGAGATAACTCTGCTAACCATCTCAGCGAATCGGGGGTGTCAATTAAACTCTTGGCGTGGTTCTCAATGGCAATCGTCACTTCCGTCTCTTCCGCCACCGCCAAGTGAGGTTTCATCTTTTCAACAAAGTCCCTTACGCCACTTTTTAGTTCAGCTCCCTTCAAGTCGTATTTCCCAGCTGCTCCGGTAACAATCGTGTGGCACCCCAGTCGCTGAGCCAGTCGCATTTCTGCTTGCAATCCAAACGGTCCCAACGCATATTGCGTAATGCAACCCAAGCGCACATCGTGCTCCGCCAGCATCGCTAAGAATTTCTGCTCCCCCAGATCGTCCAGTTGCTCGCGCTGATTGCCATGCTTCTTTGGCCAGATGTCGATGGCCGTCGCCCCGGCCTTGCGCACCTCGGGAAGTATCTCTCCCAAGTAGAGATACCCGTACAGGCACGATGCCAACATGTAATTGGGCTGAAAGTCCTCAGCCGCCGCCCTAGCCAATCGCGCAAAAGCCAGACTAGCCATTGCTGATCCGCACAGTTGATGAAAATATCTACGTTGCATCTTAATTCAGTACTCCGCGCTCATTAGACCACGCCAACACCAATCACTCGGCTCAAAGCTATTAATCTTTTTGCCGCACATGTTTTTGTCAGCCCGTTTAGCATCGTGCGGATAATAAGTGTCGCAATGAGTAGTGGACGAGGTTACGAGTCCCGAGCTTCAGGACTCGTAACCTC
>JBGSJT010000452.1:0-6745 GCA_041741715.1 Pirellulaceae bacterium
GGAGATCCTGCATATGAAGGTGTTCACCACAGGACAGGTCGCAAAGATCTGTAAGGTGGCCCCTCGAACCGTGAGCAAATGGTTCGACTCCGGCCGACTCAAAGGATATCGCATTCCGGGTTCGCAAGACCGCCGGATACCGCGCGAGTATCTGATCAAGTTCCTCAAGGAGCATGGTATGCCCCTAGGAGACCTTGAAGATGAGGCAATGGCCAAAGTCTTAATCGTTGCTCAAGACCAAGTACTGATCGAGAATCTTCGGCGCGAATTACCGCCCGAACGTGGATTCAAAGTTGGTACAGCAGCCAGCGGTTTCGAGGCGGGCATCCAGGCTGAAAGTTTCCATCCCGACTGCATGATTGTGGACTTCTCAATCGGCAAAGTGGAAGCGCTTCAGATTTGCCAAAACCTGCGTAAGAATAACGATTTTACCGAGATCATTTTGATCGCGTTGCTTCCTGACGACGGCCAGACGTTCAGCTTTGATCGTTCGGCAATCAACGAAACGTTCAAGAAGCCGTTCGATGCTCGACTTTTGGCCGAGCGTCTGCGAACTTTGGTTGGCAGCAAGAAAGAACTGGTCTAAGCGTTTTTCGCTCAGCTCAGTTGACTTGCTCTAGCCTTGGTCCCGCGATCGATTCGGAAAAATCCCCGAAAAACTGATGAATCACAAAGCTCACCTGTTCTTAGTTGACGGGTGGGCTTTTTTCGTTGACCACTTGCTGGAGTATCGAGCTGAGATTGGGTGGCTTTCCGAATCGCGGAAAGGTGGCTACTCTAACCAGCCAAAATTGTTAATTACTGACGGGAGCTGCGGTCTGATGGATGAGGGGAAGCGAGTATCGGGGAAATTGTCGCACGTCGACCCCCATGGGAAGGCACGCATGGTCGATGTCGGGGAGAAGTCGGTCAGCCGTCGCACCGCCCGCGCCACTGCGATTTGCGTCATGAACGAGCCCACCGCCGATGCGATCCGAAGTAATAGTCTGTCTAAGGGAGATGTGCTGCAAGTATCCAGGTTGGCAGGGATCGGTGCCGCCAAACGCACCGACGAACTGATTCCGCTTTGTCACACTGTTCCACTGGACGATGTTCAAGTTGAATTCCAGTGGCTGGAGTCAACCCGACTGCAAATCCTGACAACCGCCTGTGCCACCGGGCGAACAGGAGTGGAAATGGAAGCTCTGGTAGCTGCCAGCGCGGCTGCCTTGACCGTCTATGACATGTGCAAGTCGAGCGACCGAGCGATGAGTATCGAATGTATTCAATTACAGAGTAAGACTGGTGGAGTCCGCGGGGACTACCATCGTTACAACGGATGAATCTACGCATGATCCAAATCAACAGTCAACCCACCAGCGATGCGACAATCAATTCCCAAGACAGCGGCTCGAAAGATCTCAAGTCAGCTGTGGGGCGTTGTATCGGAGGGGATTTGGAGCAAGTCGAAAAGCTGATTCGCGCCGCAACTGCCAGCCGTCAAGCTGAAGTGGCTCACCTGTGTCGTTCCGCAGCCGCCATGGGTGGCAAGCGATTGAGGCCAACTTTAGTTTGGCTGGCGGCACGAGCGATCGCCGGTGGGCGACTCGACCACCGCGCCGCTCGCGATCTCGCGTCGATCGCAGCTGCCGTTGAATTGGTGCATGCTGCCAGCTTGGTTCATGACGATGTCATGGATGGGGCAACGCAACGGCGACATCAACCCACTATCGTCGGCCAATCCGGCAATTCGGCTGCCGTGCTGCTGGGGGACTTGTTGTTCACCCGCGCCTATGCCTTGGCTGCGGGCTGTCGAGGGACCTATCCAGCAAGATCGATTGCCGCCGCATCGACGCGATTGTGCGAAGGTGAGTTGCGGCAGCAGGTCGCCGTGGGTGAGTGGAGCATGTCGCACTCCAAATACCGCAGCCTGCTACTGCAAAAGACCGGAGCATTATGTGCCGTAAGTTGTCGACTGGGAGGTTGGCGAGCAAGTGGCAGTACCACACAGACTCGGGGACTGGCGAAATTCGGCAGCCTGCTGGGACTAGCGTTCCAAATTTACGACGATTGGCTGGACTATTGGGGGACGGAACAGGTTGGCAAGACGCTGGGGACTGATTTAGCCCAGGCCAAACCGACCTTGCCTCTAATACGCTTACTGCACACAACTCCCACTGAGCAGCAAGGAGAGTTGATTGAGCTGTTGAATGATCCCAGCCCCGACGCTCGATACACCGTTCGCAAGAAGCTCAACGCCAGTGACTCCGGGGCCTATACGCTGCACATCGCCCGTTTGTGCTGCGATCGCGCTCAGCGGCATTTGGAGTTTCTTCCTCCCTCGGAGGCTCGCGACTGTTTGACTACGGTGGCCCAGTACAGTGTCCGCCGCGAGGGCTAAGAGTCGGTTTGATGGCGTAGCGGTGCCAGTTCAGCCACGAAGTCCTCGACATCGGTAAATTCGCGATAGACACTGGCAAACCGCACATAGGCGACTTGATCCAGTGAAGCCAATTCCCGCATGACGACGCGACCAATATCGGAACTGGGGATCTCGCTGTCGTACTCGGCTTCGATTTCTGCTTCGACACGGGCAGCCAGCCCACGAATGCGATCGCTGCTAACCGGTCGTTTCCAGCAGGCCCGTTCGACCCCACGCTCGATTTTTTCACGCGAAAAGGGTTCGCGAATTAGGTCTTTCTTGACAACCGTTAGCGTCAACAGTTCCACCCGTTCGTAGGTGGTGAATCGCCGCTCGCATTGATTGCAGTAACGACGACGTCGAATAGCTCGGCCATCTTCACAGGCGCGGGAGTCGATGACTCGATCATTGTCGGCAGAACAGTGTGGACAGTGCATACCAAGTTCCTCTAGGCGAGCGGCAGCAATAACTTTACCGTAGCCGGTCGCTCTATCAGCGGCAGCCGAACAGTCTTGCTGACTGGGCTTGCTGGCTGGGATTGATCCCTGAATCGTAACCTGTGCATGCCTTTCGAACCAGCAGTCGTGGTGCGTGGACTGACCCAGGTGCATTCTTGGGACTCGTGCAGCGCCCGATTCTGTCGCAAGCTGGGCCATGCTAACTATTGGTAGAGGACGTTATCCCTTAGAATGTTGCAGCCACCAGAGTTAGACACCGGCACGGTGGGGATAAATATTAGCTCGATGCGCCAGAGTGTGGTTCGCCGTTTGGTCAGAGGTCACCCTAAACTCGCTAGTCAAGCGGACCCTCTCGCTGCCGCGTCGAGCTGTTATTGTCGCCAATTTCACGAGCTGGCGGGTATCCAACTCAAACAACAATTCCAACCAATCCACTTTCCACCCATATAGCAGGTACCTCTTAACATGTCTGGCGAAGTCCCTCCCAACACCAATCCCCAAACGGCATCCGAGTCTCCAGCCCGCGATCGCTTTCAAGCCGCTGCGGCTGAGAAGATGGATGCCAATCGTGGTACCCCCGTCGAACGCAGCTTATGGAAAGGGGGCTACTCGCCACGCGCGATGTATGGAACATGGGTCATCGCGACCCTCGTGACCATTGCAGCGATCGTGTTGGTGGCCATGTTTGCCAGCGAGCAGCAAAACGTGTGGCTCATTACCGGCTCCGCCATCCTGATCGGCTGGTGCCTAGCAATTGGACTCTACATCTACCGGCGACTGGGAATGCATTACGAACTGACGACGCAGCGTTTTGTGCATCAACTTGGCATCCTTGTCCGGCGGACCGATCGCATCGAAGTGATTGACATCGACGACGTGAGCTACACTCAAGGGATTATTCAGCGGATGCTGGGTGTCGGCACGATCACGATCACAGGCAGCGACCGCACCCACCCAGAACTGATCATGCGCGGCATCGACCGCGTACCAGAGATCGCCAGTCTGATTGACGATGTGCGGCGCGAAGAGCGCCGCCGCCGCAGCTTGCACATCGAGTCAATTTAAAGCTCGACTATCAGCTCGACGCGCCAGCGAGCTGCGAGTGTAGGTTGTGAACTAACGGCGACGCGATAGTGCCGGATTGAGCCGACGCGCCGACGAGATCGGTGCCAGGCTGGGAGCCGGTGTTGGCATCACTTCAGGTGCGATCTGAGGCACACCTTGGTTGGGCATGTCGCCGCCGGGAATTCCATGATTGGGAATCATGTGGTTTGGCACGTGTGGAGCGGGCATGTAATTCGACTGCATGGGGGGAGCATGCGATTTGCCACAGTTGCAAGATTTTCCCTGGCTGAATTGTCCCTGTCCGGAAGTCGGTCCATGATCTTGGTACACCTCTCCCATACTCCCTGTGTCGTAGCCGCTATCCCCATAGTCTACGTCAGAGTAGCCTGAATCAGCACCGCATCCACCATCACAGCCAAGGTCACAACCAGCTCCGCAACTCGGAGCGCACAGCCCGGAGTCGCAACTGCTCATGTAAGGGCGTCCCCAGAGCATTTTCAGAACGTTGCGAACCGGTTGATAACAACGCTCGCAACCTCCGCAATTCGCTCCGCAATTGTCGACCACAGGTGGCTCACTCACCCATTCGTCGACATAAACTTCACCGCATGCGCCACGGCAACTGGCCAAACTCATCAGTGGCCCGCCGCCACACATGCCACTTCCGCAACCGCCAGCACTACACGCACCCGTTCCACAAGCGCCGCTAGGCATTCCCTGCACGCAACAACAGCCGGCGCAGGCAATGGAAATAAGTCCAAGTGACATGACCCTAGCAAGCTGGCGAAGCATTATACTTTTCCCTGTGGTGCGTGTCGTGCCTCGGGCAACCAGGCACTGAATTGCTCGGACGCAAACCGTCCGCAAACTCAGTATCGACCGTTAGAGTCTTCGCATTCAGTAAATTTTACCAATCACGCACTTTGCTAGCATGGCGATCTACCCTCAACGTCGCGAAAACTTGAGTAACTCGGCGGAAAAGCAATTCGCAATTGAGGTCGTTCAGCGGTTGCGGGCCGCTGGCTTCGAAGCCCTGTGGGCTGGTGGCTGCGTTCGAGATCTGCTGTTGGAACGCGAGCCGACCGACTTTGACGTGGCTACTTCGGCCACACCGGAACAAGTTCGCGAGGTCTTTGGACGACGTCGGACCTTGCCGGTCGGTATGTCGTTCGGTGTCATGATCGTGCTCTGTGAACAGAGAGGCGTGGGACAGATCGAAGTGGCTACGTTCCGCACTGACGCGGCCTATAGCGATGGGCGACGCCCAGACGCGGTCACGTTCAGCAATCCCCGCGAGGATGCTCACCGCCGCGACTTCACGATCAATGGCATGTTTTATGATCCCCTACAAGGCTCAGTCATCGATTACGTCGATGGCCAAGCCGATTTGCAGCGCGGATTGATTCGCGCGATTGGTCGCGCGGAGGATCGGATCGCTGAAGACAAACTGCGGATGTTGCGTGCCATTCGCTTCGCCGCGAAATTTGGTTTTGCGATCGAACCCGAAACTCGCGGAGCCATCGCGCGTCATGCCCGAGAAGTGGCTCTAGTCAGCGGCGAACGAATCGCGATGGAGATTCGCAAGACGCTCGAAACCAATCGAGCCTCCTGGGCAACACAGGAGTGGTCTGACGTCGGGCTGCTGGATGTCATCTTGCCAGAGCTTGCAGAGCAATGGTCAGAAAATAGCCAGGCTACGCTGCGACTCCTGGAGGCTGCCCACGATTTCGACTGGCTGACCCGGTTCTGTGCGTTGATTTGGCCAACTGTCGGTGCCGAGCCAAAGCGGGTCGATCGCGCGGTGTCATCGTTCAAGGGACGACTCAAGCTGGCCAACGATGTCACGGACGCCCTACGATTTTGCTTGACCGCACAAGCTCGGCTGCTGAACGCAGAGCATTCACCTTGGTCGCACATTCAACCACTTCTGGTCAGCCCTCATGCGGGGCACGCTGTCGAGCTGTTGGAAGTGCGTTCGCGAATCGCCGCCGCCGACCAAGACCTCTCAGTGGCTCGCGATGTCAAGTGGTTGTGGCGGCAGTTGGCACGTGAGCCACAGCAGCTCAACCCACCACCCCTATTGCTCGGAACCGACCTGATCGATGCTGGCTTGCAACCCAACCCACAATTCAAAGAGTTACTCGATCAAGCTCGACAATTGCAACTCGACCAAGGTTTATTAGACCGTGCTGCAGCCCTGAATTGGTTGAGAACTGAAATCAACAAGTAGTAAGTACACAACAGTCGCTCTGTGGGTGGCATTGGCCATTTCATTGATAATTGACTATAGACAAGTAACTATTGAAAGATTCCGCATTGTATCCGCGATTTGGTGGGGGATTCCGAAATGAAATGCTAAACGACAATATGCGTACAGAGCGTTCTGCCAACGCGTGAAAGCCAATTGAAACAGGGTCTACTTTTGACTCGGCCTGCTTTTGCGCTTTGGATACACAACGTGCTCCAAGGGCCGAACAAACTCAGCGCTTGACCCGCCAACAAACTCAATCCGCAGTCTCAATTCGGACCGCTGATCTCTATTTAATTGAGCTATGGACTCTGCGTCACAATCTATCATCACTCGATGGGCGGTTTCCGAGAGCCTTGTAATAGAAGTTCTCCCAAGACGGAACGCACTTTGTCCACTAATTCCAATATGTGCAGACAAGGGAATCTTGTCCGCCTTAACTATGCCAAGTCTCAACTTATTTGGCCAGTGTAATCCCGTTAAATCCCGAATTGAGAGTCCGCTTGGATTAAGGAATTAGGGGAATTGGGAGGAGAACCCGGCCGCTACCCAGCCTGTAGGGCATCTTTAAGA
>JBGSJT010000453.1:0-37575 GCA_041741715.1 Pirellulaceae bacterium
GGCGAATAGGCCGCGAGTGTCTTTCCGGTGACCATATCCGAAAGGTTATACCTGTTCCCATCCCGAACACAGAAGTCAAGCTTTCGGAGCCGATGATAGTGCCCACCAGTGCGAAAGTAGGTATTGCCGGTTTTTAAAAAAGCCTCCTCAGAGAAATCTGCGGAGGCTTTTTTTGTTTGGAATGCTCCGAGCTATCGGAGCTTTCTCTGTCCAACGAGCCAATGACACGCGGGAACTCGCCGCGACGCTTGAATCACTTTGATCAGTTGCCAATCAACGTGAAGTTTCTTGCGAAATGGCAACAGCGTTCAGTTTTCCAGGTGCCGAATTTGTTTAATGCCGAGCCGGAACGGGCTGTCGATCCGAAATCGATCGGCCAATTGCGGAAATCATACCTCACAAAAGAGGTGCCCGAAATATAAGTCACAGCCTGTGCAGGCGACGGCAGCTTTCATTGTTCATTATGAATTGGCATCGGCTAGAAAATGACTGTCGCAAAATGGTATCCCGCTGCGTCAGAGTTTGGTAATATAGTTCTGAAATTTCGGGTTCGCTGAGACGTTGTTTTCGTTCCGCTACCCCTATACTACTACCATGAGCACCGTATCTGAATCCCAGCCAGTTTCTGTCGAGGCCTACCTGCACGGCGAGGCGATCGCTAAACATAAACACGAATACGTCAATGGTTTCTTGTACATGATGGCCGGAGGAACCAACGCACACAGTCGCATCGCTACCAATGGACTAGTGTCGCTGGGTTCCCAATTGCGCGGTGCACCTTGTCAGGTTTTCAATTCAGACACGAAAGTCCGAGTGAAAACAGTGCGCGGGACGAAGTTTTATTATCCCGATTTTCTCGTCGTCTGTCGCCCCAATCCCAGTAACGATACTTTCCAAGACCAACCGGTGGTGATCGTCGAGGTTATTTCTGAGTCGACTCGCCGCACTGACGAACAAGAGAAGCGCGACGCGTATTTGTCGCTGCCAACGTTGCGAGTCTATGTGCTGGTCGAGCAATCATCCTTTTCGGCGGTCGTCCATCGTAGATCGCGGGGCGATTTTTTGCGCGAGGTGGTCTGTGGCATTTCTTCGATTGTCCGTTTGCCTGAAATTCATTGCCAGTTGCCACTGGCCGACCTCTACGAAAACGTGGTGCTGACACCTGTCGTTAACGAGGACGCCGATACGTACGAGTTGCAATAGGTGTTGGAACTGTGCGGTTCCCTCGGCAAGGCCAACGCCGTAAAATGTGGGATAACTGGGCGTAGAGCCGTTGGGTGGATGGTTGGCACAACAATATAAAGGAGTCGGGGATGGGGGCCATAGCAGAGGCGTTTGTGGCTTACGCACAACCGCTGATCGACGAAACAGATGGTTCGCATGAGCAAGTGTCTAAGGCGTTGGCGATCAGCCAATTGTGCTATAACCTCGCCGTGCTTCCCGAAGAGAGTCGCGAGCAAATGCTCAGCGAAATGCAGGGGAACCTTGAGTTGGATGATGAGGAATTTCAAGATTTCCGGCGCGTCGTCATCACTCCGATGCTCGCCAGGCACCGACAGATGTTCCCTCCCATGGAAAGCTTTTTCAATGGCGCATTGCCGGACGAGCCAGCTTCTTCAGGTAGCTCAGGTAGACGCTCGTTCAGTAGAATGTTACCTGAGGCTCGCCCAGAAAAATCCCCTATTACTCGCCCCTACGCTCCCTGTCCCTGCAATAGCGGCAAGAAATACAAATTCTGTTGTAAAAATAAGTAGCCATCGCTCGCCTGGGGCTCTCCCGTCGAGATCGTCAACTCTTGCACACTAGGCGGGGTAAGAAAGTTGCACCCGTCGCCGAGCGTGGGTAATTGTGACCGAGCTGCAAGCTGAGGTTGAGAGGTTGCAACGGTTGACCGATCTTCGTTGAGAAGCAGTACTAAGTTCCTGTATTGACTGGCTCATAGCTTCGTGCCATCCAAGAAGGGTGTGTCGGTGGCCAGCGCGAGAATGTTTTCGGTGGTCACGCGGGCGATCTCATCGAGCGCCTCGCGTGTCAGGAAGGCTTGATGCGAAGTGATGAGCACGTTTGGGAAAGTGAGAAGGCGTGATAGCTCATCGTCTAGCAGAACTTCACCGGACAGATCCTGGAAAAAAATACCCTCTTCCTCTTCGTAGACGTCCAGCGCGACGCCGCCGATATGTCCAGACTTCAACGCCGCAATCAGCGCGGTTGTCTTGATTAGTTTGCCGCGGCTCGTGTTGACGATAAAGACGCCAGGCTTCATTTGCGCAATCGACTGTGCGTTGAGAAGTTCGAGTGTGTCCGGCGAGAGCGGCACATGCAATGAAACGATATCGCTGTCTGCCAACACCGCATCTAAATCCTGATAGGTAATCCCCCGCTGCTCAGCCCATTCGATCGCAGGCAATGGATCATATGCAATCACCTTCGCCCCAAAACCGCGAAAGATCTGCGCTGCGATTCGGCCGATCTTGCCAGTGCCGATGATGCCGACCGTCTTAGCGTAAATGTCGAAACCCACTAGGCCGTTGAGTGAGAAGTTTTGCTCACGTACACGATTGTATGCACGATGGATTTTGCGATTGAGCGTGAGCAAGAGCCCGACGGAATGTTCAGCGACAGCGTGTGGCGAGTACGCTGGGACTCGCACGACAGCGAGTCCGAGTGCCTGGGCTGCCTTTAGGTCAACGTTGTTGTAGCCAGCGCACCGCAAGGCGATCAACTTTACGCCGAGTCCCGCCAGCGCTTCCAGGCACACGCGATCGGCATGATCGTTGACGAAGACGCACACGGCTTGAGCCCCTTTGGCGGCGTGGGCGGTTTCTGCGGTGAGCCGAAACTCGTGAAATCGCCAAGCAATGCCCTCCGCGCCCACGGCACGCTGAAGATACTCGCGGTCATAGGGCTTGGAATCGAAAACGGCCGCTTCAATCATGATTAATCCTTGTAAGTCGTGGCGTGGGTCTTTTCACGATAAAAAACGGCTCAACAACAAATGATGTGCGCAGACTAAAGAGGGTTCGTAAGAAAGTGGGCAATTCGGTCTCCCGAATTAGCGGAGCAAGTTATCGATGCGTTCTGCCAAAATCGACTCGCTGGCCGTAGCTCGCGGCAATTGTTGGTTATTAGCGGTCACATTCGAGCATGTGCGGTAGACCAACGTTAAGTCCGAGGTTTCGTGAAGGGAGATTTAAGAAGGGAAAAACACCGGACCGCAGGCGCGGTTGCCGCTCACAATTTACGGTTTATATGGGACAGGCTGGCTGGCGTCGCGGCTGACGTCGGACTCCCATCGCTGGTAAAACGCGACGAGCCGCGCTAGTTCCGTGGGTTGACTGGCGGCTAAATCGTTAGATTCAATGGCATTGGTCTGCAAGTCGTAGAGCTCCCATGGGGCGCGAGCACTGGGGCGCACGATTTTCCAACGATCGGCGCGGAGTGCGACCGCTCCACTAAGATAAGAGATAATGAACTCATGCGGCGTTGCGGCTCCATTGAGTGCGGCCAGCGGATCTCTTCCATCCAGCACTCGTTCTTGCTCGGAATCGATGCCAGCGGCGCGCAGACATAGGGGGACAATGTCCAGATTGGTCAACATGCCACTCGGCTCGATCGCGGGCTGAATGTGACCGGGCCAACGAAATAGAGCTGGCACGCGAATGCTCCCCTCGTACATCGACGGGGCACCGTCGCGAAAGGGAAAGTTAGAGGCTGCATTAAAGCCGTGCGTGGGACGCAAGATGGCCCCCATGTCGGAGATGAACATCACCAGCGTATTATCACCAATCCCCTGTTGGTCAAGAGTGTCGAGCACGCGTCCCACCGCATCGTCGAGCGCGGTGAGGACAGCAAAGTAGCGTCGCTTTTCATTTGAATCTTCTGCGGACCAACCGTAACGCTCGAGGTAATTTCCAGGGACTTGCCATTCGGGTTCTTCGCCTGCGGGCATGTTGATACTGCTGACGTAGTGCGGTGCATTGAACGGGAGGTAGACGAAGAATGGTTGCTGGTTGTTCGCCTGCTGACGCATAAAATCGCAAGTGGCATCGGCAAAGAGATCGGTACTGTAGCCTTCAACGCGATGTGGCTCAGTCCCGAGGAACATGTCGTACTGGCCGTGATAGGTATGAGTGAAGTAGTTGATGTTCCCCGAGCGACAACCGAAGAACTGGTCGAAGCCGCGCTCGGTGGGGCGACTGCCGGGTGCAAAGCCAATATTCCACTTGCCAAAACAAGCGGTCTTGTAACCGGCGTCATGTAAGTATTGCGGCAAGATTTTTTCGCGCGGTGGCAGACCGACTCCGTGCCAATTCTCCTCGGGTCCAAGCTGCTTCACCAGACCATTTCGCAGTGCATGGCGACCCGTTAGTAAGGTGCCGCGTGAAACCGTACAGGTGGAACTTGCGACATAAAAGTCGGTACAACGCGCTCCTTGCCGTGCTAGTGCGTCGATTCTGGGGGTTTGAATACCGATGTTGCCATAGCAGCCAAGGTCACCATAACCGACGTTATCGACGTACATCAGCACGATGTTGGGGCGCGTCGAATCGGCCCAAGTATGGGCGGTTCGGAACAGCGGCAATAGGCAGGCCAAGACTATAGGGAGGTAAGCGGGCCAAGCCAAAAGGAAGTGGAGGTTCATCGTCGGATTCTCGGGTGGGTGAGTTGGTGGGTGATATAAATTGTAAACGATGCGAGAGCATCGCGAGGATGATTGCACGCGCCATCCCGGGCAAGCCGGACGGAAGCGAAACCAACTGAGGTGCGGAATATAACCGGCACTCATCACATCCGCAGAAGCCGCATGTCAACATCAAACTTTTAACAACCCAGGCTCGCGCCGATTCCGCTCACAGATTCTTATCCCTGCGGCGCGCGGTGAGGAGGGCGCGAATGGGGGCGGGGTAACCTTCGATAGTGCGGCTGCGATCATGGGGATCAAGAAAATCATCTAACGATTCGAAAGTCATCCACGCCGTGCGACGTTGTTCACTGGAGGTCGTGCGACTGACATCGAGTAGTTGGCAATCGACAAAGCCAGCTTGCTCAAGCCAATGTGTGAGCAACGGCACACTGGGAATGGCACCCACGTTTTTCATCTTCGCATAGCGACTCGTCGGCTCAAGCGAAATTGGTTTGTCCGCTTCGATGATAAGTGTTTCCACGATGACCCATCCACCAGGGCGCAGCGTCCCAAGCAGTCGTCGGAGATGCTCGAGGGGTTGGTTGCGATGGTAGAGGACTCCCATCGAAAGTGTGATATCAAAGGGACCCGCTAACGAAGGTAAATCGTCGTCGGCCAGTGGCACGAGCCAATGACGTTCGGGCCGTGGCGCATAGCGCCGCAGCACCTCGAACTGCAGCCAATACAGTGGGTAAGGATCACAGCCAATGACCAATTCAGCCCCCGCGTCCAACATCCGCCAACCGTAGTAGCTGTTGCCGCAGCCCACATCCAACACCAGTTTGTCGCGGAAGTCGACTGCGCTCGCGATGCGATCCCATTTCAGATTCGAACGCCATTCCGTGTCGATATCGACTCCAAACAGTTGGAATGGACCTTTGCGCCAGGGATGAAACTTCATCAATGTTTCGGTGAAGGCGGCTGGTTCGATCGCGGTGGGGCTACTGACTGAAATGGCGGGACGGCCTGCATTCCAGACAGTCTGTTCGGCGGATGGCAGTTGGTTCCAGGCTGCGATCCAAGTTGGCATGGTGCCATGTGCGGCGGGCGTTAGTCTTGCTTCGCAGAGTGCTCGGAGGTGCTGCGACCAAGCGTCGAATCCACGCTCGCTAAGTGTGTGATAGAGTGCTTCGCGATCAAATAGCAAGGTTGATAATCGTGGGTTGGTGGTCGCGCTTCGTACGTCCGTCTTTGCAGACTGATATGCGCACTGAGTGATTCGGATTGAAAAGTTGTAACCGTTCACGCCTCAGAACGAAACATTGGAAATGTAACCACAGATAGACACCAATGAACACTGATAAATCTCTCCAGTCGATCTATGTTCATTGGTGTCTATCTGTGGTTAAGATCTTCATTCTCGAAAAGTCGTGAACGGTTACGAAAAGTTCGTGCGGCGATTAGAAGAATGAGTCGCTTGGTGAGTCTTGTCAGGCAGGAAAGCCTGACGTACGGAAAGTCAGTTTTTGATGGCTAGAATCGATACGAAATTGAAACATTGAAACCATGGGGTGACGACGTCAAAACCGACTTGGCGTAGTCTGTTAGTATGCGTCTTGAGCGTCTCGGGGATCAGTCGCTGTTCGATGGCGGTTCGCTTTTGCGCGATCTCCAAATCGCTGTAGCCATGTGCGCGTTTAAAGTCGTGATGCAACTCAGTCAACAAAGCTTGTTGTGCTGGTTCATCAAAACAGATTTTTTCCGATAGCAGCAAAGCTCCGCCAGAGTTCAGGGCCTGGGCCACCGCGCGCAACAGATCCTCACGCTCGTCGGCTGGAATAAACTGTAGCGTGAGATTGAGGACCACGAACGAAGCGTTGCTCATCGGAAAACTGCGGACGTCGGCCAAGTGAGTTTCCACGGGACAACAAGTGGTAGCCGCTTCAAGGGACGCGAGTTCATCCAATTTGGTTTGTAGTCGCGCGACCATGGCGGAGGAGGAATCGATCGCATGCAGTTTGCACGATGGTGGAGCCTGGCTGCGCATCAACAGTGTGGCCGCGCCCAGGGAACAACCTAAGTCATAGAGCTGTGTATGTGATTTCGCAAAGCGGCCCGTCAATTGTTCGATCATGGACAGGATGGACGCATAGCCTGGAACGGAGCGCGCGAGCATGTCTGGGAAGACATCGGCCACTTGTTCGTCAAAGACGAAGTTGCCAACTTGTTGTTGAGGCAATGCGTAAATGCGGTCTCGGGACATAGGACGGTTATTGAAGTTTAGAAGCGATCTAGCGTGCGCCAGGAGCAACACAGAATTCTAACAGAAAAATGTAACCGTTCACGCAGTCCTTTGTAGCCATCACGCTCCGCGTGATGAGCGCACTGGTCGATCACCAATTTTTAACAGCAACCGAAGTCGCCTTTTGGGAGATCGGAAACCCACTTTGCGCTCATCACGCGGAGCGTGATGGCTACTTTCCGTGAACGGTTACAGAAAAATCTAGCGCGGACCTGCCAAAAAGTAACCTCTGGCGTCAGGCAGAACGATTAGAATGCCGGTCATCGGGTTCTGCTGAAGAGAGTTACAACTTTTGTCGAGAGGGACTAACGATGCGAATCAGTGGATTGTTGGTGTCGATGGTTGTCAGTGTCCTAGCCAGCTCAGTGGTTCGAGGAGACCTAATCATCAGTCAATACGTTGAGACTAATTCTGGGACAACGCCCAAAGGGATCGAGCTGTGGAATGTTTCAGGCGCAACACTCGACTTTTCAGTTCGCGGACTGACCGTTCTCAAGGGGATAAATGGTGCATCGCTGAGTTCAGATTTTACGTTGAACACCGGAACGCTCGCGGCTGATGCCGTACTGGTCATTGGTACCTCCGACATAGGGACCTACTTGGACACAGCATTTGGTGCTGGCGTAATAGCTTTTACGCAAAAGACCTTCACCTTCAATGGTGATGACGCATTGGCCGTGCAATTGGCAGGTATTACCACGGATGTATTCGGGGTGCCGGGCTCCGATCCAGGGAATGCTTGGAGTAGTAACGGTGTTTCGACCGCAGATCAGAATATTTCATTGCGAGCAGGGATTAGTTCTGGTTCATTGGGATTCACCGATCCGTCACTTCGTTTCGAAACCGTTTCGGTATCCCCATCGGCGGCTGGAGGTTTGGCGGGCTTCGGTGTTGCCCCATCGCCAACACCAGAGCCAGGAGCGCTGGTGTTATTGTTGGTCGCAGTGGTCGGACTAGGGATGCGATGTCGACCGCGAAGGAATAGGAGCCTAGATTTGGCACGCAGTGGAATTCAAAACTAGCAGGCATGATTTGTGTGCCATGCGCATGGTTTAATCATTGATGCAAAGTGGGTGCGGCACGCGGAGTTTGCCTGCTACCTTCAAACGCGCTATCCAAACCAAGGATTATCTAATGACAAAAGAAATTGATCGACGCGAGTTGATAAGGCTGGGAGCGATGAGCAGTGCGACTTGGCTGACGTCGACTGGAGCCAGTGACGCTGCTGAAAAATCTACAGTGATCGCTGATGAAAATTCAAAACCGGGGACGCGAGAATGGATGCTGACGAACACCCGTATCGATCCGGCTACCAAATACCGCTGTCCAGCGATCGAGGGTTACACTTCGCATGCCAGTATCGAAACGGGCCAGAAGTTGCAAGTGATGGTGAGCACGAATCCAGAGAGTAGTTTTACTATCGATTTCTATCGGCTCGGTTACTATGCGGGGGAAGGCGGTCGGCACGTGCATAGCAGCGGTAAACTGTCAGGTGGTACGCAACCGATGCCGAAGGTTGGCGAGCGACGTATGCAGAATTGTCAGTGGGAGCCGAGCTATGAACTGTTCATCCCCGACGATTGGCCAAGTGGTGTGTACGTGGGCAAGCTGACGGAACTGCGCGAACAACTACAGAGCTATGTGATCTTTGTTGTCCGCGACGCGCGACGCAGCGGTTTGTTGTTTCAGTGCAGTGATCACACTTGGCAAGCCTACAATCGCTGGCCATCTCAGTTTTCGCTCTACGATGATGGTGTCAATCAATGGCACTGGGGTGGCGAGTCGCAAGTGAGTTTCAATCGTCCCTATGGTAAATACTGCCAGATTCTCGATGCGCCACTTTCGATCGGCTCGGGAGAGTTTTTTCTGTGGGAGTTTCCGTTTGTGTTTTGGCTCGAACGCGAAGGCTACGATGTCAGCTATATCTCCAACACCGATTTGCACCGCGATGCCATCCAGCCCCTGCGCGCGAAGGGCTTTATTAGCGTTGGGCATGATGAGTATTGGACGATTGAGATGTTTCGCAATATGCAAGCCGCGATTGCGGACGGAGTGAGCGTCGGCTTCTTTTCAGGGAATGCCGTGTGTGGGCGGATCGTGTGGGATGCTGCCACGCGTTCGCTACGAAGGGTGGGAGTGTTTGGACCTCCTGGTGGCACGCGTGAATTTCAAGCCATGCAGTCGTTGGAGCATGTGCGTCCCTATGGCAACGAATTGATGGGGGCCCACAGTACCGGACCAGTAACTGGAGGTGCCGATTGGATTTGCACTTTGCCAGAGCATTGGTTGTATGCTCAGACCGGTATGCGGCAAGGTGAGGGGATACCGGGGGTCATTGGTTGGGAGTATCACGGCGATCCGGCCGAGATATCTGGATTAGAGGTTGTGGCCCGTGGTCCGACGCAGTCCGCGCCGGGGCAGCTCAATGGAGGTGAGTACACGGCCACAGTTTATCCTGGTCCGAAGGGGAATTTCGTCTTCAATGCTGCCACTTGCTGGTGGGCTGACGGCCTGTCCGAGCCTCCGGGCTATGTCCGCCCCAGCGTTTACACTTCGCCCCAAGGGCCCGACCCACGCTTGCAGCAAATCACTCGCAATGTGCTCGATCGAATGATTGAGACGCAACGCAGTTAAGGATTTTTGAATCGCGATTTGAGACTTCTCGCTGAACTACAGCCCAGGCGGAGCCCGGGCTGGTGTTCATGTCGACTCGGGAGGCGGAGCCTCCAAGACAGTGCGTTCCCAGGCAGAGCCTGGGAACGAGCGAATTCTCGTGATCTGGGTCCTTTTTCTCATTGACGCATTGACTTGGACCGTTTTTCTGAATAGATTCCTAAATCTGGCTTTGTGATGATCGGCGTTTCGGTATTAGTTTAGCTAATTCGGGCGTTAGGGCTTTGATTTACTAGTGGTGGCATGCATCTCCGGAATTTAAAAGTGTTTTGCGATGTTGTGGGTCGGCACAGCTTTTCTAAAGCGGCGTCGGACAATGGCATGACGCAAAGTGGAGCCAGCCAGGCGGTCCAGCAGCTCGAAGAGCACCTGCAAGTACAGTTGATTGACCGCAGCAAGCGCCCTTTTATTCTGACCGCTGAAGGGACTGCTTTTCATAAAGGGTGCGTGGAGATTCTGCGACAGTATGACACGCTGACGGAGGAAGTCCGCGCGATTGGCCACGAAATGACGGGACGCGCCTCGGTGGCGGCGATCTACAGCGTCGGTTTGAGTTACTTACCAGCACTGCAGCGCGCGGTCAAAACGCGACATCCCAAGGCCGACGTGCGCTATCAATTCGCGCACCCAGATGAAGTCTACCGCTTGGTGGAGCAGGGGATGGTCGACTTTGGACTGGTCAGCTATCCACAATCCTCCAAGACGATAACAGCCACCGACTGGTTGGAGGAGACAATGCGTTTGGTCGCTCCTGCAGATCACCCCTTATGTTCAAAAAACGAAGTGCAGCCGGCCGATCTAGCTTCCGAGTCGCTGGTCGCCTTTGCACCCAATTTGCGCATCCGTCACGAGATCGATCGCTACTTGCGGCAGCTAGGGATCACCATGCAGATTGCCGCAGAGCTCGATAACATCGATTCGGTAAAACATGCCATGGAGGTCAATTCGGCGGTCTCCTTCCTCCCCGAACCAACGGTTTTGGAAGAGATCGAAGCGGGGACCGTGGTGGTGCTCAATGCTCCTTGGTTGGAATTGATTCGTCCGTTGGGTTTGATTCAACGTCGCAACAGCACGTTGGGTCGAACGGCGCGGGGGGTGATCGAATTGATATTAGAGAGTGGTCCTGGTGGCCAAGTCCTTGACAATCCATTGTCCCGCAGTGAACCCACGCCTCCACAAGTTGCTCAATTTAGTCACACATCAGCCAGCAAAACTGGTTAAATGTCAGCACGCATGATTTTGTAGTCATCGTTTTAGATCACAAGGTAACTAACCAATGCAGCCACTTCTTAACTTGCCCGAGCGTCATGGCTTGTATGATCCGGCCAACGAAAAAGAAAACTGTGGTGTGGGCTTCATTGCGCACATCAAGGGGCAAGCCAGCCATCAATTCGTGCTCGATGCCTCCACGATGTTGGTCGCCATGGATCATCGTGGTGCATGTGGCTGCGAGTCGAACACTGGTGACGGATCGGGTATGTTGACAGCGTTGCCGCATAAGCTGCTGCGCAAATTTGCCAAGGATGATTTGAAGACCGACTTGCCCGAGCCCGGGCGTTACGCGGCGGGCTTGGTCTTTCTCCCCAAGGAGGCTAGCGAGCGGAAATTCTGCAAGGAGACAGTCGAACGCATCATCGCCCAGCAGGGACAGCGGTTGGTGGGTTGGCGCGAAGTTCCGACAGATTCGAAGCGGGCCGATATTGGGCCGACGGCTCTGGCTGCTGAACCGGCGATTGAGCAATTATTCGTGGCTGCCGCAGACGGTGTGGAAGGGGAAGCCTTCGAACGCCAGTTGTACATCATTCGCAAGGCGTCCAGTCATGCGTTGCGCGGCAGCGAAAAGCTCAAGCACTCGTTACAGTTCTACATCTGTAGTTTGTCCACAAAGGTGATCATTTACAAAGGGATGCTGACCAGTGGACAAGTCCTGCCGTACTTCCCGGATCTGAACGACACCGACTACCTAACGCACTTGGCGATGGTCCACAGTCGTTTTTCCACGAACACTTTCCCGAGTTGGGATCGCGCGCAGCCGCTGCGATTCATGAGCCACAATGGAGAGATCAATACGTTGCGGGGCAATTCGAACTGGATGCGCGCCCGCACGGGGAACGCGGCAAGTTCGCTATTTGGACCCGAGCTGAAAAAACTGTTTCCTGTCGTCGAACCGTATTGCAGCGATAGCGGTACGTTTGACAACGTGCTCGAATTCCTGCTGATGACCGGCCGCACGCTGCAGGAAGCGATATTGATGATGGTGCCGGAGGCTTGGCAAAAACACGAGACGATGTCCGAAGATCGCCGAGCGTTCTATGAATATTTTAGCTGCATGATGGAGCCCTGGGATGGGCCCGCATCCATTGCCTTTACCGACGGGCAATTCATCGGAGCGGTCCTCGATCGCAACGGTCTACGTCCGAGCCGCTATTACATCACGCACGATGATCGCGTCATCATGGCTAGCGAAGTGGGCGTGCTCCCCGTCGATCCGAGCTTGGTCAAGGAGAAGGGACGACTGCAACCTGGGCGGATGTTCTTAGTCGATTTTCAAGCGGGCAAGCTCATTCCCGACGAAGAGTTGAAGCAAGAATTCGCTGCCGAACGACCCTACGCACAGTGGTTGCGTGAGCAGCGAATTACGCTCGATGAACTGGCCCCCAAGAATGAGCCGCACGGTTTTTATCCCGAGACGCTGTTATCGCGGATGCAAGCCTTCGGTTACACCGTCGAGACCATGCAATTCATGTTGCTGCCAATGATTGAACAAGCTCGCGATCCGGTTGGCTCGATGGGAAATGATTCGTCGCTAGCCTGTCTGAGCGATCAACCACGCATGCTCTATGACTACTTCAAGCAGTTGTTTGCGCAGGTGACCAATCCCGCTATCGACTCGATCCGCGAGGAAGTGGTGATGTCGCTGGAGTGCTACATCGGCCCCGAGCAGAATCTACTCGACGTGACCCCCGAGCATTGTCATCGATTGTTGGTCCCGCATCCGATACTGACCAACGAGGAACTGGCCGCACTGGAGCACATGACTAAACGTGGTTGGCGCACCAAGAAGATTGATATCACCTTTGATCGCAAATTGGGTAAAGCTGGCTTGGTGCAAACGCTTGACCGCATTTGCGCCGAAGCTGAAGCAGCCATTGATGAAAAATATACGCTAATCATTCTTTCTGATCGCGCCCTCGGGCAAGACCGCGCGGCGGTCAGTTCACTGTTGGCCACCGGCGCGGTTCACCACCATTTGGTGCGCCAGCAGAAACGAACACAAATTGGCATCGTGTTGGAGAGTGGCGAAGCCCGCGAAGTTCATCATCACTGTTTGCTGGTTGGATATGGGGCGGATGCGATCAATCCCTATTTGGCTTTTGAATCGCTGTGGCAAGCTCGCATGGATGGGCTACTCCCGGGAGACAAATACGACGCGGACGAAAAGATCGTCATGGCTTATCGCAAGGCGGTCGCCAAGGGGATGCTCAAGGTGATGGCCAAGATGGGGATTAGTACTTTGCAGAGCTACAAAGGTGCTCAGATCTTCGAAGCTCTGGGGCTGCGCGATGAAGTGATTCACAAGTGCTTTGTCGGTACCGCGAGCCGCATTCAAGGTGTGAGCTTCGATGTGTTGGCTGAAGAAATGTTGCGACGCCACGCGCTCGGCTATCCGCTGGATGAAACGCGTCGATTGCCTTCGCTCCCTAATCCTGGCGAGTTTCATTGGCGAGCCGAAGGGGAACGGCACGGTTGGGATCCAACCGCCATCGCTGATTTGCAAGTGGCCGCGCGAGCCGGTGATAAGAATGCCTATTGGCGTTTCGCCGAGCACATCAATCGCGACACTAAGATGAAGTGTACGTTGCGTGGATTATTGGAATTCAAGACGGGTGTCGGCGGACCCGAATTGCCGCTTGAAGAAGTCCAACCGACCAGTGAGATCGTCAAACGCTTTTGCACTGGCGCGATGAGCTTTGGTTCGATCAGTGCCGAAGCGCACGAATCGCTGGCCATCGCCATGAATCGACTGGGCGGCAAGAGCAACACGGGCGAAGGTGGCGAGGACCCGGAGCGTTTCAAGCCAATGGCCAACGGAGATTCCAAGCGATCTGCCATCAAGCAGGTGGCATCGGGACGTTTTGGAGTAACGATCGAGTACTTGACCAATGCCGACGAGATCCAAATCAAGATTTCGCAGGGGGCTAAACCCGGCGAAGGTGGTGAGTTGCCAGGTAAGAAAGTGGACAAAAACATTGCCCGCATTCGCTACAGTACACCCGGCGTGGGGCTCATCAGTCCGCCGCCTCACCACGATATCTATTCCATCGAAGATTTGGCGCAGTTGATCCACGATCTTAAAAATGCCAACCCAGCGGCGCGCATCAGTGTCAAACTGGTTAGCGAAGTTGGTGTCGGAGTCGTCGCTTCGGGAGTAAGTAAGGCGCACGCTGAACACATTGTCATCGCTGGCGACGTGGGTGGCACCGGTGCATCGCCGCTAACCAGTATCAAACATGCTGGATTACCTTGGGAGCTTGGGATTGCTGAGGCGCATCAAACGTTGGTGCTCAATGATCTGCGGAGTCGAGTGGTGCTGCAGACCGATGGTGGGCTTAAGACCGGTCGCGACGTCGTGATCGCCGCGCTGCTGGGAGCGGAGGAGTTCGGCTTCGCAACCGCACCACTAATTACACTCGGTTGCATCATGATGCGCAAGTGCCACTTGAACACTTGCCCAGTCGGTGTCGCCACGCAAGATCCAGAACTTCGCAAGAAGTTCACTGGCAAACCGGAACATGTGGTCAACTACTTGTTCATGGTAGCCGAGGATGCGCGGCAGATCATGGCCAAGTTGGGTTTTCGTTCAATCGATGATATGGTGGGACGCGTTGATGCACTTGATAGCCGACAAGCGATCAAGCACTGGAAGGCTGATGGGCTCGATCTGACGGCCATGCTGACTCCAGCTAAAAAGCTGCGCCCCGACGTGGTGACACGACACGCGATTCCACAAGATCACGGTTTGGAGAAATCGCTGGATGTGACCGTGCTCGTCCCCGCCGCGCGAGAAGCGATCACGCAGCGTACTCCCGTCACGATCAACTCAGACATTATCAATATCAATCGCACCGTCGGTACGATTCTAAGTCATGAGATTGCCAAGGTGTATGGCCAAGCCGGTTTGGCGGACGATACCGTGCATATCAATTTGAAAGGTTCCGCCGGGCAGAGCCTGGGTGCGTTTCTAGCGCACGGCGTGACGATTGAATTGGAGGGGGATGCCAACGACTACGTGGGTAAGGGATTGTCGGGGGGACGCGTGATCGTCTATCCGCCGAAAACGAGTAGCTTCGCGGCGGAACACAATATATTGGTAGGGAACGTTTGCCTGTACGGAGCGACCAGCGGCGAGGCCTTCTTCCGAGGTCGCGCGGCGGAGCGTTTTTGCGTACGCAATTCGGGCGCACACGCGGTCATCGAAGGTATTGGTGACCACGGTTGCGAGTATATGACCGGCGGACGATTGGTGGTCCTGGGGACGACGGGTCGGAATTTCGCTGCGGGGATGTCGGGTGGGATCGCTTACATCTGGGATCGCGTGGGTGATTTCAATTTGAAATGCAACCTCGGGACAGTAGTGCTCGAGCGGATTGAAACGCCCGAGGAGGTAGCTGAGGTGCGTGACCTGATCAGTCGTCATGCGCAGTACACCGGCAGTGGACCAGCCGCGGAGGTGCTTGCCGATTGGCCGACGTTTTTGACACAATGCGTGAAGGTCATGCCGGTCGATTACAAACGAGTGTTGGAAGAACAGGCTGGCTTGCGCGAGCCAGCCCTGGTTGCTTCGGACAATGATTAAGCCGCACGTCAGGCTTAGCGTAGTTCAGGCAAGAAAGCCTGACACGAGTATGACGTACGGAAAGACGGGTCAGGCAAGAAAGCCTGACGTACGGAAAGACAAGTCAGGCAAGAAAGCCTGACGTACTTAGAGAGAAACTATTATGGGCAAGCCAACTGGATTCAAAGAGTTTGATCGCAAAAAAGTGCCGTGGCGTCTGCCAGTGGTGCGTCTGCAAGATTACGCCGAAGTGTACACCGTGCCGGTCGACTCTCAGTTGCGCGAACAGGGAGCGCGGTGCATGGACTGCGGTGTCCCCTTCTGCCAATCGAGTAGCGGCTGCCCGATCGATAATTTGATCCCCGAGTGGAATGACTTGGTCTACCACGGTCGTTGGAAGGAAGCCAGCGAGCGACTGCATAAGACCAACAACTTTCCTGAGTTTACTGGTAGGACTTGTCCCGCCCCGTGCGAAGGGGCATGCGTGCTGGGGATAACCGATCCGCCGGTAACAATAAAGAATATCGAGAACGCGATTGTCGACCGAGCCTTTGCGGAAGGTTGGGTGAAGCCTCAGCCGCCAGCCACGCGAACGGGTAAACAGATCGCGATCATTGGTAGTGGCCCCTCCGGATTGGCCGCCGCCGATCAGCTCAACAAAGTGGGACACCAGGTGACGGTCTATGAACGAGCAGATCGTATCGGTGGACTGTTGATGTACGGCATCCCCAATATGAAGCTCGATAAGGGAGTCGTCGAGCGGCGAGTCGATCTATTGCGCGCCGCAGGGGTCACATTCGTGACGAACGCCGATGTGGGCAATAACGTCGATCCCAAACAATTGATGCAAGACAATGATGCGGTGCTGATGGCGACGGGTGCGACCAAGCCTCGCGATTTGCCGATTCCAGGCCGCGAGTTGAAAGGGATCCACTTTGCGATGGATTTCTTGCGGGCCAACACCAAGAGTCTGCTAGATAGCCAACATGGCGATGGGCAATATGTCTCGGCCAAAGATCAGAAGGTGGTCGTGATTGGCGGTGGTGATACCGGAACCGACTGCATTGCGACCAGCTTACGCCATGGATGTTCGCAGTTGGTCAACTTTGAATTGATGGATCGCCCACCCGAGTTTCGCGCTGACGATAACCCTTGGCCTACATGGCCGCGGATCTTTCGTGTCGATTATGGCCATGAAGAAGCGACCGAAAAATTTGGACACGATCCACGCGAATACTGTTTGCTGAGCAAGCATTTTATCGACGATGGCCGGGGGCATGTCAAAGGGATCGAGGCAGTCAAGGTCAAGTGGAGTAAGGGAGCTGACGGGCGCCCATCGATGGAAGAGGTCGCCGGTTCACAACATGTGGTGGAAGCTGACTTAGTCTTGCTGGCCATGGGCTTCTTGGGGCCTGAGCAATATCTGGTGGAGAAATTCGGTTTCGATATCGATCCACGCAGTAACTACAAGGCCCAGCATGGAGAGTTCTGCACCAGCGTGGCAGGCTTGTTTGCGGCCGGAGATTGCCGTCGCGGCCAGTCGCTGGTGGTGTGGGCGATCAATGAGGGGCGCGGTGCTGCGCGGGCCATCGATATTTATTTGCAAGGGAGCAGCGTGCTACCAGCTCCTGGTTTAACCATGGGGACTGCGGCTGCCATGAGCGTGCAGTAGTGGGTGGCACTGGCATGGCCAGTGTTGTTCGAAGGGTTGAGTTTAGCGCCACCACGTGACTTTCCAACGTATCGAAGTAACCAGAGTTGGAATTGGTGGCAGGTGCTCTAGTTGAGTGTTAGCTGCCAGAGTTAGTTGAGTGTTAGCTGCCAGAGTTAGTTGCGTGCTGTGGACGAGGATCGTTGCTACACAATGAAACGTCTCACTCGAGCTGACGTCGAAGAAATTCTGGGTGCTCAATGGAAACCTAAAGTAGGTGGACTTGCGCACTTCGAGCGCTTAAACAATGTGGCTCGGGTTCGAACACTACCACTCCGACAACACTGGCCTCAGCCAGTGCCACCCAAGCCATGCCAGTGCCACCCAAACCATGCCAGTGCCACCCAGTCGTTTGGTGACACTGGCCTCAGAAAAACTCAGATGACACTGGCGTTAGCAGTGCCACCCACTTAAATTGCTCCGAAGTCGGCCATCTCTTGGGCCAGTCGCTTGCGAGCGACGTGCAAGCGGCGCTTGATGGTTCCCAGGGGAGCCTCAAACTGCACGGCCATTTCGAGTAACGAATGCCCACCGATGTAGAAGGCTTCGAGCGTCAAACGGTCGATCTCACCCAGTCGCTCCAGGCCGTTGCGAACCTGCTGGAAACGTTCGCCACCCAACAAGTCGTCGAGCGGAGTTTGGCAGCGAATGGCCATCCCTTCCAAAGCGGATTGATCCATGGAGACTGTCACGCGACGTCGCGTCAAGTGGTTGATGGCCATGCGACGGACGATCTGTCGCAACCAACCTCCGAACGCTTCAGGAACGCGAAGCTGCTCAAGCCGATCGAAGGCGTGGATGAATACATCCTGGACCAACTCTTCGGCTTCGTCCCAGTTACCGAGCTTGCGGTAGGCGAGGGCCAGCGCCGAACCTTGGTAGCGTTGGTACAGCGCGCTCTGAGCATCGCGGTCTCCCAACTGGGCAGCCTGAACCAGCTCAGCGATCGTGCTTAAAGTAGACTGAAGAACTTCTGTAACCATATTCTCTCTCCTACACAAGCAGCCTGACTGCGCTCTGCTTGAACGAGCTGCGCAGCACCGGCTGGGGCGGTGTTCGTGACTGGGAGCAGAGATGGAGTCGTTTCGCCGGGGCCCCGTGGAGGACCGAGACACTGTGCCGACCGAGCGTCATTCATTTTCGAGATCGATTCCGTGTGGGAAAAGAGCTACGAATAGAGTGGACGTAGATCAGTGGGGGTGTGCTGGGACAGTCGTGGGACTGTGGCAGCGCGAAACAATTCTTTCTCTTGCGTGGACCGACAGAGCAAACGTGTTGCTGCGGGTCGGATGGGTCAGTTGGTCGGGTTGTGCAGGCTGGGAACAGATTTGTTCCAGCGCTGCTTAGCCCTGCCGGTTAGCTCTGACTGTGGCCACCCTGGATGGGGCTGGACAGAGAACTAGAGCTGATATGCCGTAGCGCGGTAAAAGTCCGGGTTTATTACCCGGCTTCAGATCGCCGATGGGGTGGTGACCATGTTGGTCCCATCCACCTGCAATCTCCGACTGGCAACGCTCTAGCCAATACCCCAAGGATTCACGCATACTCGCGAGATGGAGGAATGAACGTACAGCAATACCAGCAAACGCAGCGCAGTTGGTCGCCGAGGCGACAACGGTGGAGGCGAACGAGCTGGAAATTGTGGTGATACGCATGGTATTCCTCCGTCACGCCGTCCGAAGGCATGAACTGAGAGAGAGAAACAAACTAGACCGAATCGCTTCGGTCCCGAGGCCAAGCAGCCTCGAATTTAAATTCTGTGGTCGATCCCGGAAATTGGAATCGACGTTCTAACTGTAACGCATGGTCTGCTCAAAATCAAATCGTCGTTTAAAATTGGAGTCAACAGCGCAGGGGATACAAGTCCCTTTTTCAGCATCCCAAATTCAAACTGGCGGATTGACAGAGGTTTAGACGCACATTCTTTTAATAGGTTCGCGAAAAAAGGTCCCATGTCTGCACAAATTTTCCGATTTAGCTTGTGCAACCTTTCACAAGCTCCCCCTGCGTCCGTCAGGCTTTCCTGCTTGACTGCAGTCCCGTCCGTCATGCTTTCCTGCCTGACCTGTTTTACTATCCACGCCTTTCAAGGTGCGAACTCCACTAACCAAGCAGACGCATGCAACGTTTTAAGTCATTGATTCGCGAGACCTGGTGGTTATGGATTGTATTCGGATTATTCGGCACGGTGATGTCGATGCTGAGCCCGGTGTTTTTGCTGACTTTCCCGATTTCGATTTTCACCTTCTTTTGGTTCGCTTACATTCGCTACGATGAAGATGGCAATTTCAAGGGGAGTTAGCGATAAAAGATCGACTCGACATTGCCGCGCAAGATTTGCAGCCCGAGTTCGACTGCGCGACGTTCGCTCCAGCCCATCAGCCCGACGAAATGTTCGGCTAGTACTCCCGCCAAGCAACGTTTGAACATTGCGAACTTGGGCTGCGCGAATTCGAGTTTGTACATGTCGCTATAGTAGCCGACGATCTTATTGCGTGGGACCGCTTCCATGCGGGCGTGCAAATCGCGAGTGATGAAGCTGGGGGTGTTGCTATACCACCAATGCCCATTGCAGACCACATTCGGAAAGATCCAAGCGTAGCTCACTAGTTCTTGATTGGTCACGCTGGCCAAGACCGAAATTGGGAATGTAACTTGTGGGAAAGCATTGAATAGCTCGCGGTATTGAATCAACGAGACGCGACTGTCGTACAGATCTTGGCCTTGGTAGACGCCCCCTGGGTAGACCGTGCGATTGACGCCGATCATTAAATCGAAAGGGAGCGAGAACTCGACGCAGTTCGTGGCCAATTGCCAGAAGACCCACTCACCAACATTCAGTCTATCTTCGTCGGACGTTTGTTCGTTTTGACTGAGCAGTTTAGATAGGCTGCGTTCGGCATCGGCCGAGCTAATGTTGCGGGGGGCGAAGCTGGGGGGGAGGCTGATCGCGCACGCTCTGACTCCGTGTGCGGTGAAGTGCTCAAAGCGTTGTCGGATGGCGGCGGTAAAATCGGCCAGCGTACGCACTTCGATGCCCGAGCATGTGGCCAATCGTTGACGGACAGTCTCCTTCGCGAAATGAAACACCAAATCATCGGTGCGCAGGCAAGGGACGTAACGACGTGTGTCAAAACCTACCAAGGGATCATCGAAGTCGTTGGTCAAGAAGACCGCTTCCAGCTTGGAGAGTTGGAGTACTTGGTCTTCCCAGTCTGGGTTGTCGAGTTTAGCTTGAGCCGCATCGTAGAGTTGTTCCCAATTCGAGCTGTCGAGCCGTTCCAATTCAACGCCGAACAGAACCTTGGCCGCTTCCAACAGCCAACTCAACTGAGCCGTATTGTCAATGTGTCCGAGCCCTTCGACCAACCGTCCCACTTTTTCCTTGGGGCTCAGCTTCGCATCCTCGATTTCCGCGCGTGGCATCCCGGCTGAGTGGGCCAGTTCCGTGTAGTAATGGTAGCCGAGGAAGTCTGCCAACGTTTTGCTGGCGGGAGTGTGCGGATTGATGTGGGTGTGGGGATCGATCAAGACGAGTGCGTCGAGTTCATCGAAAAGTCGCTGTTGGAGAGTCACTGTTGGAGAGTCACTGTCATGGGGGCTAGTTACTAAATGTCTAGGAAACGATTGGAAATATAGTCGCTGATCGCTCCGCCGGTCAGTCGTTTACGTCGCTGATCGCTCCGCCAGTCAGCGCTTGTATCAGTGCTTTTAACAGTCGTTTTCGCAAATAGCATCTCGGTAGCGGCAACCTAATGGATAACGCCAAAGCGACCGACGGGCGACGTAAGCAACTGACCGGCGGAGCGGTCAGCGACTTTCTGCGCTAACGACTAAGCGTATAGTTTTAAGCTATCGTGCAGCCAGCGTGAAGTGTTGGGTGACGAAAAGCGGTTGCGGACCGCGTCGAAACCTGCTCCGCCGGTCAGTTGTAGGCTATAATCAGGTGTGTCTAACAGCTCGACGCGTTCAGCGAGAAGTGTCGAATTAAGTCCATTTGTAATTAGTCCAGCCACGTTAGGAAAGCCATGAGTTTATCCGATACCGCAGGCGACGACCCTATCGAGCGCATGGACTCTTTGTCCGCCGAGTTGAAGGACGGAGCGAACGCCAACGCTGACGTATCTACGGAACGCAAGTCGCGCGAGAATCATCCACTCCATCTGGCCACCTCCACGCTGCTGAGTCTGCTGATGGTTTTGGCGCTGCTGCTGACAGCGCGGCTGTTGGTCCCTTCACTGGTGGAGAGTATTCGTTACGGCTGGTATCGTGGGCAATTGCGAGCTGAGTACGAGATCAGTGGCCAACAATTGCGGAGTGTTTCGCTCGATTCATTGGCTGAGGTTTCGCAGTTGGTCAGTCGTCGAGTCAGTCCCAGCGTCGTGCATATCAATCTGTTGCGAGATCCAAGTTCGCTTTCCCATCTAGAGTCGCTGATCGGCGCGCAACATCCGAGCATGCGTTTGGAAGGGCAGGGGAGTGGCTTTGTGATCGACACCACGGGTTACATCCTCACCAACCAACATGTGGTTGAGGGGAATGGTGGCATCGAAGTTACATTGAGCGATGGCCGCCGTCTGCCAGCCAAGATTGTCGGTGTCGATACCTCGACTGATTTGGCGGTGCTTAAAGTTGCCGCCGATGGACTGATGGCCATCGAATGGGGAAACAGCGATACCGTGGTGGTGGGTACGCCGGTCTGGGCGGCGGGGAGTCTTTTTGGTTTACAACAAACAGTGACGTTCGGAATTATTAGTGGCAAACATCGGGTCGATTTTAGAGCGACGCGTTACGACGGCAAGATCCCTGGCGGCACTCCCTATGGTGACATGATGCAGAGTGATGTGGCCCTCAACCCCGGCAACAGTGGTGGACCGCTACTGAATTCGATGGGGGAAGTCGTGGGGGTGAATGCAGCCATCTTGGGCGAGACCTATCACGGCGTTAGTTTTTCCATACCCAGCAAAGTCGCGCAGCGCGTCTCTGAGGAGCTGATCGCGAAGGGGGAAGTGGCGCGCGGCTGGTTGGGAGTGAAAATGGAGGATCTAGCTGACAGCGAACGCTTTGATGCCGAGGGTAAGCTTGTGCCCGGCGTTCGTGTGAAAGGTTTTCCCGCCGATCTCCCCTCGCCTGCTAAACAATCGGGGTTGTTGGCGGAAGATGTAATCGTCGAATTTCAACAGCAGCCGGTGATGAACCAAGTTGAATTGATGCGCATGATTGGTGAGACCCGCATCGGCAGTCCGGCCCAAATCGCCGTACTCCGTAAGCAGCAGCGTATGGAGTTCAGCGTAGTTATTGGCAAACGCGAATTGGAGCCAAAATAGTGCAGATGCGGAAAGCCGTCCCTTTAATCGCCTTCTTCATCGCCATGTTGCTGGCCATGCATCAGATGTTGGGGGAACGCGTGGCGATCTTTGCCGCCTGTTTCTCTGGGCTGTGGTTTGTGATTGCCTTTGTGCTGTTGACCCGACCACCTGGGATTCCAGAGTTTACGTCTCAGGATCCCACCAGCTTAGATGCCTGGGGGGACGATCAGACGGTGGTGCGTCGCGAGCTAATGCCGCAAGTCCCCTTCTCTGAGCGGCTACGCTTGTCCCTCACGGTCGCATGTGGTTCGTGTATGTTGATTTGGCTGTCGCTGACCCTGCTGGCGAAATAGCTCGCGTTGGCCAATCGCTTGGGATGGACTAGAATGGATGCTTTGGTCAAGTTCCACCACCTGGTTCCCCGGCTCCGCCTGGGAACCCAAGGAATTGCAGGCTCTGCCTGCCGATGCGTCGTTGGTTCCTAAGGCGCAGGAGGCGGAGCCTCCAAGGCAGTGCGTTCCCAGGCAGGAGCCTGGGAACGAGCGTGTTCGCGGTGGCGTTAAGCGAGAAGTGTCATTTTTTTACGGGATTACAGCGGGATGCGTTCGGTTTTAGTTTTCTGTTTGTGGTCCACGATGACTTTTTTGGCGAGCGCTGTGCCAGTACTCGCTCAGAAGAGTGCAGTGGAGAGTTCGACTCGAGTCGATGCCCAGATGGGCATCTCAAAAACCAAACCTGCCGAGGGACCTGCCGTCGAGGTCGCCGGTGGGTTCATGGTCCCTTACACGTTGACCATTCCCGGGAGCAGTGTGCAAGTTGAAATGGTTCCGGTTCCTGGCGGGGAGCTCCTGATGGGGAGTGCTGACGATGCTGAACATCATATAGAAGACGAAGGGCCGCAAGTTAAAGTGCTAGTCGGACCAATGTGGGTCGCGAAATACGAAACGTCGTGGGCCGAATACAAACTGTTCATGTCGATGTACAAGCTGCTCAAGAATCTACAGTCCCAACAATTGCGTTTGCTGGACGACACCAACAGAGTTGACGCCATCACCGCGCCGACCGAATTGTATGATTCGAGCTTCACTTATGAATTTGGCGAGGATCCTAAGCTGCCTGCGGTGACGATGACTCAGTATGCGGCCAAGCAATACACCAAATGGTTGAGCAAGCTTGTTGGACACCAGTATCGTTTGCCCACCGAGGCCGAATGGGAATATGCGTGTCGCGCTGGTTCAGCGGCGGCTTATAGTTTCGGTGACGATCCCGCCGAATTAGACGAAGTGGCATGGTACGTCGACAACTCCGACGAGATGCCTCATTTTGTCGGACAAAAGAAACCCAACAGGTTTGGGTTGCATGACATGCACGGCAATGTGATGGAATGGTCGATCAATGGTTATACCGAAGATGGCTACACGGCGTTGGCCGATAAGCCGCAACCACTGTCGATCGTCGACTCGATTGTCTGGTCCGAATCGTTTGATCAACGAGTCGTGCGTGGCGGAAGCTGGCAAGACGAAGCGGAACAACTTCGCTCCGCCGCGCGGCTCGCTTCCGAGGACGAAGATTGGAAGGGGCAGGATCCCAATTTTCCACTCAGCCCCTGGTGGTACACAGACGATCCGGCGCGCGGTGTTGGCTTTCGCGTGTTCCGTTCCTACGATCCGTTGAATTCTGAAGTGATTACCAAGTTTTGGGAGATCGACAACGAAGATATCCAGATGGATGTCGACATGCGTTTGAGTGAAGGACGCGGCGTCTTCAGTCCCATCGACCCAAGTTTGGCGGAAGACATTAAGCAAGCCAATTAGGAACCGTTAAGCGACTTTAATGCTAATGCGTTAATGATTACCAATTCATCCTATACCCTAATATGCACGGAGGCACGCTCGTGGAGCAGCAACTCGAACGACGCGAAGATCGAAGTTCTCCGCGTCGCGACATCGACGCGGATCAACTGCATTGGGGCCGACTGCAAGATTGGATGCAGTTGGTACGACTCCCCAATGTCTTTACGTTGGTAGCCGATTGCATCGTAGCGGCGATAGTGGCGGTTGGCTTGACTTGGCCACTCTCCGCGTTTCTCCCGACGCTGCTGGCGTCGTTGTTGGCCTATTGGGCTGGCATGATTCTCAATGATGTGGTCGATCTGGAGGAGGATCGCGAGAGTCGCCCCGATCGACCACTGGTCGCCGGACGAATTTCACCCGTGATTGCGGGGCACGTCGCTTCGGGGATGCTTTTAGTCGGGCCGATTTTGATATTGGCGGTGATGACTTGGCACACTTCGCTGCCACTCTGGATGGGGATCGCGTTTCTCGCCTCGGTGCTGTTGTCACTCGCCGTGCGAAGCTACGATTCGCCGATAAAGCGCACGCCATTGGGGCCTCCGTTGATGGGTGCTTGTCGAGCTTTGAATATTTTGATGGTTGGGTTCTCGATGTTGGCGGTGAGCCAAGTTTCCCCGGTCGATGTCGCGCAGAGTGAAGTGGTTAGTGGTTTGGATGGAGTTGAAAAGCTACTAGTTGATCCGTTTCTTCCCGCCGAGGCGCGAAGCCAGGAAGTGATCGCGCCCCTCCCTGACGTGATTTTTCCTAGACCCCTGATGGCCTTGGCGGCTGGTATCGGTCTGTACATTTTCGGCGTGACGGTCTATGCCCGCCGCGAGGAAAAAGAAAGTTCCCCAGCCGCGTTGCTGTTCGGGATCTTGTTGGAAATCGCTGGTCTGGTGGTGATCGGCTGTCTGCCCTTTTGGGCCGACGCCGATCAGGTGTGGACGCTCAATCCACGCCAGGGTTATCCACTGCTAATTCTGCTGATCGGTCTGACGGTAGTCAATCGTGGCATTGCTGGAGTCATGCATCCGGTTCCCCGCAAAGTACAATTGGCGGTCAAGCATGCGATCCTGACGTTGATCTTGATTGACGCGGCGGTAGTGCTGATGTGGGCGGGGGCTTGGTATGGTTGCGCTGTGGTCGTATTGCTTCTGCCAGCACTCACCAGTGCCATGCGCTTTCGATCGACCTAGGTGCGAGTGGGCTATTGTGGACCCCTGCGAGCTTGAGTCGCAGGTGAACCAGTTTTTAAGTTAGGCTGCTAACCAGAAAAACTTTCGCTCCCGCCGGGTAAGCCGGCACATGGGGCGATGGAAACTATCGCCCTGGATTCGCTGGTACTCTTTGATCATATCTGTGTCCATGTTGTCGCAATGACTCGCCGTCAGGGACCGCATGTCGACCGAAAGATTCTGAGACCGAAAAATTTGGAAGGTCGTTGATTCCAAGGAGGCGGGAGGCGGAGCCTCCAAGACAGTGCGTTCCCAGGCAGGAGCCTGGGAACGAGGCTGTCGCAGGTAGGAGGCTGTCGCAGGTAGGAGGCTGGGAACATTGATTCCTGTCTTTCTGCCTCCATTTTTCTGTCAACAGGGGGTGGAGAGGAAAGCGGAACACTGGTCACACGCAAGTCGTGGAATCGCCGGTTTTCGTACTCAGGCCTCGGCGTTACTCGTACACTAAATTGCAACAGCGATCGAGTAGGAGTACCATTTCATTGAGTTCCAATACGATTCCGTGGCAAAGAGTACTGGCGGTCAGCGAGAAGTGTCTTAAATATTTACTTTCTTCTACTAACGACAACTATCAATCATGGACTTGCCACAAACCAGCTCGGTTAACGCGGCGCTTGAAAAACTATCGAGCAAGCTGGCGGTTGTTGGAACGGAACGCATAGCCATCGATCGTGTTCAAGGCCGAATCTTGGCCGAGGATTTGCTGGCGGATCGCGATTCGCCGGCGCTCGATGTCTCAGCCATGGATGGCTATGCGCTCCGCTTGGCCGAGTTGCTCGACGGTCCAATTTTAGTGCAAACGACCACTGCGGCTGGTATGGGGCCAGCCGAATTGCGAGCCGGTCATGCTATTCGTATTTTTACGGGAGCACCGGTTCCAGTCGGGGCAGAGTGCGTGGTCCGTCGAGAGGATACCAAGGAGAGCGCGAGCGAAGTAGAGATCGCGATCTCAAAGGACTCGCTTCGTGCGGGGCAGAACATTCGTCGCCAAGGAGAGAATTCGCACTGCGGCTCAGTGGTACTGCGCGCGGGGAGTCGCATTGATGCAGCGACGATTGGTGCGGTGGCTAGTTTTGGTTCACGAGAATTAAATGTACGTCGCAAAGTGCGCGTGGTGGTGTTGAATACGGGAGATGAATTAGCGCAGCCGGGTGATGAAGTTGCCGCGTGGCAGATTCGCGATTCGAACGGTCCTACCTTGCAGGCTTGGCTGTCGACCATGCCGTGGGTCGATGTGGTGGTTAGGAGACGAGTGGATGATTCGTTGGCGGGAGTTCGAACTGCACTGCGATCGAGTTTAGAGGATTGTGACGCAATTGTCTTGACAGGTGGTGTGTCGATGGGAGATACCGATTTTGTTCCGGCCGCGATAAGCGAACTAGGTGGCGAAACGATTTTTCATCGATTGCCGATTCGCCCCGGAAAACCAGTCCTCGGCGCGGCGCTCAACGGAAAACTACTGTTGGGTCTGCCTGGCAATCCGGTGAGTGTGGCGGTGACATCGCGCGTGTTCGGTACCCCGTTGTTGAGTCAATTGGCCGGCTGCCATAGCGAACCAGCTCGTCCCTTGGTTGAGTTGTCCCAGATCGATGACAAACGGATTGATTTAACTTGGTATCGATTGGTGCAAGTCGACGCCGATGGACAGGTGCGATTGGTGGCTTCCCAAGGTTCCGGAGATGTTGTGTCACTTTCGCACAGTCATGGGTTTGTGGAGATCGTACCTGGAACGTTGGCTAGGGGCCCAGTGCGCCTGACATTATGGTAGATTGACTGACATAGTCGTTTCCAGTTTTTGGGAGATTGCGTCATGTCCCTGTTACAGCTTCGCCCAACGTTTCAAATCCCACTCTCTGAAAGTCGCCAGCACGCGATCGTTAAATTGGAAACGGAGTTTTCACGAAGTGGTAAACGCGATAATTTCTTGATGCATGGCGAGTATGGTGAACTCCATTTGCCAGCGGCCGAGCATCGCTTGTGGTCTCCTCACTTGTCATTTTACATTGCCGACTATGCGGCTGAACGCGACGGGCAAGCGTTGATTCATGGACGCTTCGCACCGCGGTTGGAGGTGTGGACCTTCGTGTGGGTGATCTATTTGGCAATGTCATTCACGGCTTTCTTCGGACTGACACTCGCCTATTCCCAGTGGATGTTGGGCGAATCGGGCTGGGGGCAATGGGTAGCCATCGTGGCGGTACTGACTATCATAGTGCTCTACGTGGTCGCCAATATTGGACAGCAACTCAGCGCGGACCAAATGTCCACTTTGCGCAATCGCTTGGATGGGATATTGCAAGAAGCTGGTGTTCCGCTAACGAGTGATACTGTCCAGCGTGAAGCCATCGCGGCGGCGGACCAACCCAAAGTAGAAACGATGCTGGGGAGATAAACGCGATTGAATTTGGGAGACTTCTCGCTCAACGCTACCATCTGGTTCCCCGGTTCTGCCTGGGAACCCAATGCATTGGAGGTTCCGCCCGCCGAAGCGCCATTAATTTCTGGGGGGCGGGAGGCGGAGCCTCCAAGACAGTGCGTTCCCAGGCAGGAGCCTGGGAACGAGTGTGTTCGCGGTGGCGTTCGGCGAGAAGTGTCGAATTTGGTCAAAGTTGTTTGTTTGGTTTGCGTCTGGCTAGTACCGTTGGTGTCGCGCGCTCAGACGGTCACACTGCAAGCGCGCGATTTGAACGAAAGTAGCGGGCTCGCGCAAGTTGGTGAACGACTTTGGTCGCACAACGATTCGGGTGATCGACCGCGGCTGTTCGTCTTTGCTAAGAGTGGAGAATTGATCAGCGAAATTGAAATCGTCGGGGCGCAGGCGCTCGATTGGGAAGACATGTGTGTCTTGACTCGCGATGGTCGTCATTACGTGGCGGTCGGTGATGTTGGAGATAACCTTTTCAATCGCGACGATGTTCGCATCTATGTCATCGAGGTTCCGACGGAGCTACTTAGTTCACAAACTCGGGTCGACAAGAAGCTTCAGTTGAGCGTGGCAGCCGAATTCCGAGTGACCTATCCCGATGGGGCGGTGAATTGCGAGGCCTTGGCCTACGATCCACTGACGGAATCTTTTGTGTTGGCAACCAAGGAGTTCTGGCGATGTCGTTTGGTTTCCGTCCCCGCCTCGCGACTGGAGGGAGTGCAATCTGTCACGGCTCAGTGGATCGGCACAGTCATGTTGCCGCTAGTGACGGGGGGAGACATATCGCCCGATGGTAGTCGATTAGTGTTGAGCACCTACGGACCGGGATGTTTGATCGGACGCCATCGCGAATCGGGGAAAGAGAAGGAATGGTTGACCGACAGAGATGAAGCAATCACGATGTTCGCGCTCCCTACGCGCAAGCAGGGGGAGAGCATTTGCTTTAGCCGCGATGGACAGCATCTGTTCTTAACCAGCGAGTTTGTGCCGACTCCGCTATTTGAGATCCCGCTGCCTTAGTGCCGAGTGTTTCATCTTTTTGCCGCACATCTTTCTGTCGATAAATGCGCGCAGCTGTTCGAGAGCAATCGTTGACTCTGATGCAACTCAGCGGTGGCCATGGCTAATACTCTCCGACAAAAAAATGTGCGGCGAAAAGATGAAGAATACAGACTTCATGCGGCTCGATATTGAATTCAACACGTGAACTCAGCAAAGGCTCTTCGTTGCTTGCATTTTCGTGCTCGTGCTCGTGCTCGCGAGAATCGTTAGAATCCAACGTTTTCTGGGGGAATAGTCGGGCAAGTAGTCCGTAAAGTGGATACTACGACTGTCGAGCGAAAGCGTGTATGATGTCAGGCTTTCATGAATTGAATCGACAACCAAAGGAGGCAGATGTGCCCAAGTTGACAGTGGACGGAGAAGGTGAATTCGAGGTAGCCAGCGGCAAACGACTGGTGCAGGTGCTGACCGAGGCGGGGATCGATCAATTGCATGCCTGCGGCGGCAATGCCCGCTGTACCACTTGCCGCGTCGAGTTCATTGATGGTGAGCCCACCAAGATGACCCAAGCCGAAAAGGATTGTCTGGCGGCGAAAGGGTTGAGCGGCGTCCGGTTGAGCTGTCAGATACTCTGCGAACAGGATATGACCGTTCGCGCCATCAGCCGCTTCGCTGGGAGCGGTCGCAAAGATGCGGGGAGTCCAGTTGACGCGGACATCAAACCCGAACCGGTCGTCTGGGTCGACGCCTGTTAATTGAGCCACTCCGAGTAAGGGTCTGACTGCATGCTACGTTATTGGACGGCCGGGGAATCGCATGGACGAACGCTGCTGGCACTGGTCGATGGATTTCCCGCAGGCTTGGAGATTGACTACGAACAAGTCAACGTGGAGCTGGCTCGGAGGCAGGGGGGCTATGGTCGAGGCGGTCGGCAAAAGCTCGAGACCGATAAACTGGAAGTGCTCACTGGCATCTGGCAAGGACGTACGCTCGGCAGCCCGTTGACGCTACAGGTCATCAACGCCGACTACAAACTGGAACGCTTAAAAGAACTCGAACGCCCCCGCCCAGGTCACGCCGACTTGGTGGGAGCCATCAAGTATCTAGGTTCAATTCGTGGCGTCTTGGAGCGCGCCAGCGCACGTGAGACCGCCGTGCGCGTGGCGGCTGGTGCTCTGGCTAGACAATTGCTCCGAAAATTTGGCATCGAGACGATTGGCTACGTGACCGAAATCGGTGGCATGGCGGTGGCCACGCCAGCGGGGACGATCGAAGGGCACCGCGCGGCACGCGATAGCAGTAGTGTCTATACGTTAGTTCCCACGCAAGACAAAGAGTTTGAGAAGCTGATCGATCAAGCGGCCGACGACGGCGATACACTTGGTGGCGTGATGGAGGTTCGCGTGGAGGGTTTACCAATTGGATTGGGAACTCATGCGCAGTGGGATCGCAAGCTCGATGGAAAAATCGCCCAAGCGGTGATGGCGGTACAAGCGATCAAGGGAGTCGAGATTGGCTTGGGCTTCGAAGCGGCGCGCCGCCCAGGTTCTCAGGTCCATGATGCGATTCACTATGACGTCACTCAAAAGAATTTGCCGAGTCTCGGTTACACGCGACCGACTAACAATGCGGGAGGCTTGGAAGGCGGCATGACCAATGGCCAACCGCTGGTGGTGCGGGCCGCCAAAAAGCCCATTAGTACGCTGCGCAAGCCGCTCGATTCGATTCGCATGGACACGAAAGAGAGTCAGCGAGCGAGCTATGAACGAAGCGATGTATGCGCTGTTTCGGCGGCGAGTGTCATTATCGAGCATGTGGTCGCTTTTGAAGTAGCCGCAGCGCTGGTCGATAAATTCGGAGGGGATAGCTTGCAAGAGATGCAAGACCGCTATCAGCTTTACTTGCAACGCGCGGCGGACCATTGAGTATTGGAGTGATGGAGTGATGGAGTGGGTGGCACTGGCTGAGGCCAGTGGAGTCGAAGTAGTTGAGTATGGAAGAGGATGAGATGTTTTGAGCGCTCGAAGTAATGAATTTGGCCTACCACGGGTCTATCCAGAGATGTTGTGAGACGCAGCGAAACAGTGCCGAAGTAGCGTGTGACAAGGGAATTGGTGACAATTGAATTCTTTACAGTGGAATAGTCCGTGGTGGAGTGGGGAGTGAAACGCTAGCAATCTTTTTTTCGCCATGGACGTGCGGGAGGGTGGCCAGCTATTGTGCGGAATATTTCGCATGGCAGCGAGATAGATTGTTTCTATCAGCGTGACTGCTTCTTTAAGAATGACTGCTACGGATGGCAGATAGGCAGAGGCGAACGAATTGGCAAGTCCACGAGTCTACCGCTCGTGCTCTGTGTCGCGGTGCGTTCGTAGGTCTGGGCCTGCTCCCCTTGGCGCTCTGTTTACTGTGGAGCGCGCAGGTCTTCTTGCCAACTTATCAACGCCAGCAGGCGAGTCGCTGGGAACAACTGCTAAGTGCACAAATTGGTGTGCCGCTAAAAATCGCAGCGGTGGAAAGTCTGGCACCGCAACGGTTCGCGCTGCATGAAATCCGTCTGTTGCATCCCGAGACGAATGTTGAGATCGGGCGTGCGCGACGCGCCGACGTAGAACGAACGGGGGGTAAATGGGTCGTTTCGTTGAGCGAGCCTGAGTTAGAAGGGGCCGAGTTGGCGACTTCTTGGAAAGCGTTTCACGATTGGTTTTTATGTCGTCCGCGACACGCCGCGCACGCGGCTTGGGTCGGGATCAGCGAGTTGACCATCCACGAAGCGACTGGTCCACGGACGCTTAGCGATCTCTCCTTGGACTTGCTCCCGGGTCTCGACGCAACGTTGATGTCCATTCAGTTTCATCATGGCATGGATCAAAGCCAGTCGCCGAAATCCGACAACGCGCCTCCCCCGAAACTTTCGCAATTGATTATCAAGCGGCATCATCGCCATGAGGGACTGAAGACTGAAATGCAGCTTCGCACCGGTGCATCGGAATTGGCCTGCTCGCTGCTGGCACCACTCAGTCCATTGGTGAGTCGTTTGGGAAAGGAGGCTACTTTTTCTGGTACGATCGATTTTGATCGCAGTGGTGATGAGTGGCGGATGCGAATGACCAATGGCCGGTTGAGTCATATCGAACTATCGCGACTGACGGCAGATTCCGAAGCGGCCATCAGTGGTCAGGGGGACGTGTTGTTCCAAAAACTGGTCGTCGCGCAAAGTGGAATTGAAGCGGTCCGGGGGAGTGGTGAGATCTTGTCTGGCAAAATGACGCAGGGTTTCTTTCATGCTTGTGGTGAACACTTGAAGGTGGCGCTGCGGGAAACGAACCAAGTAAGTTCGTATGGCTTTGACCGCTGTGAATTTGCCATTGATCTTCACGAACCGAGTTTGCATTTCGTCTGTGCGATGAGCGACGCGCTGGGGCTGCTGGCGGAGCGCGGAGCGGAGCGCTGGGAGGAACCGCTGCCGTTGGTAAACATCATCGCGGCCTTGCAAAGTAGCGCTCCCAGTTCAGGCTCGCCGAGCGGCTTACCCGCTACTTGGTTGGCCAAGCAAGCTCTGTTGTGGTTGCCGCTCGGAGACGAACAATCGCGGGCCGCTCAAGCCCATTTGCGGTTAAGTTCCAATCAGACGCGCGAGCCGTAGTATCAGCTCGACGCGCTAGCGAGTGGGTGCACCGTATCAGCTCGACGCGCTAGCGAGTGGGTGTTATCCCGCGCCAGAATCAGCTCGATGCCATAGCGACTGACCGGCGGAGCGGTCAGCGACTTTAAAACGCAAAGCGGTAATCTGATGTTACAATTGGGTCAGAGGTGTTCAATGATCGAGATTCGATACAGGGGCGACGAGCTTTGGGCAAGGATCGAACGCGCCGTGGAAATTGTCAGACAAAGACTCGAACGCGTCACGCAGGCTCTGAACTCGGCGCAGATTCCCTACGCCGTGATTGGCGGTAACGCGGTCCAGTATTGGGTGGCGCAAGTCGATGAGTCGGTGGTGCGCAATACCCGCGACGTAGATATAATCGTTAACCGCAGCGATCTGCAGGCAATTACCGACGTTTTACAAAAGGTCGGTTTTATCTATCGACGTGTGAAGGGTGTGACCATGTTTTTGGATGGCCCCGATGCGAAGGCCCGAGACGCCGTGCATATCGTCTTCGCCGGTGAAAAAGTAAAGCCAGAGAATCCAGAGCCAGCACCGCTGATTGATGAGTTCCAGTGGATGAAGGATGCGCGGACGTTGCCACTGGAGGCGCTGGTCAAAATGAAATTGACTTCATTCCGCGACAAAGATCGAGTCCATTTGCGAGACATGATTTCGGTCGACATGATCGACGAGTCGTGGTTGGGGCGATTGTCACCGACGTTGGGAGAGCGGCTACAGGAGTTGTTGGATGATCCTGAGGGTTAGCGCCTGACCGGCGGAGCGGTCAGCGACCATGGGGCACAACATCAGCGACTTCGGCGGAGTGTTCGAAGATGTGTAGCTGGGTTGTGCTGCCGAGTGCACGCAGTTTCCGCAGTCGCTTATTGTTGAGTGGTCGCGTTTTAAGATTGCGAATCAGCACGGCCGAGATGCGATCGGGGAAACGTTTGGCTAAAAAGCGGTAGATCTCTGGATCTTTTTCTCCGCTATCACCGACCAGCATGAATTTGCGTTGGGGCAAGCGTTTGAGTATACCCGCAATAATCCCTACTTTGCTATTGCGACGAATGGGCCGAAATCGCTTGAACATTTCATCTCGCACTCGAAAATATCGCAGGTGCATGCTCCCCGACGGAAACTCGCTGGCCGCGCACAGCTCGGCCAGAGGTTCGTACAACTGCCAGGGGCTGCTCGATACGTAATGGAAGTCGCAGCCCATGGCTTGCCAACTTTGATAAAGTTCCGCCATCCCTTCGACAACTTCAAAAGGTCGCAGGAATGTATTGGCCAACATCTCACTGCGGCTGGTAGCCTCGGTCATCTTGATCGTGTCGTCAATATCGCTGATGACACTTAGCCCTTGGGGGGAGACGATGTGCAGTTGGCCTAACGTCCCAGCAATCGTCCCCAGTTCATCGCTCGACCGTAACAGTTCCATCGGTGTTACCAGCGACCGCCCCGCCAGAGCCGACGGGGACCGTTCAAATACCGTCTCGGGAAGTGTGAGCGCTCCATAAAAGGCCCCATTGCGGCGCGTCCGACGGCGCAAGCGATATTGATGTCCGGCTATGTCGAGTACGATTCGTCTCCGTCGCCCCGGAGCAGCCAAGAAGCCATCGATGCGACGTTGAAAAGTTTCACTGGCAACTTGTTCTGGCGTGACCTTCATTGCTTTCTTCAGGCCACGCAGTAAGATCCGTGTACCAAAAGGAATTTGCCCATCTATGAACACTCGACCATGCACTAGCGACCGCCAACATTGTCGCCGGAGATCGAAATAGCCCAGCGATGGAAAGAGCGTGGCCTGTTGACCAGGTTTCAGATTGGATAGCGCCAATTTGCTGGGACGATTCACTCTGCGATTACTTCTTCTGAGCGAAGAGCCATTGGAACGTGTCTGCGTTAGCAAAGGTCTGCGTCCAGCTATCATGCTTGACGCCTGGATACTCAGTGTAACGTGCATGGCCACCGACTGCTTGCAGGGCGGCGATCATTTCTCGCGACTTTTCAGGTTTCACCACGGTGTCGTCGCCACCATGGAAGCCCCACAGCGGAATCTGCTTGATTTTCTCGGCGTTGGCTAGGTTGCTACCTCCACAGATCGGAACGCCAGCCGCGAACAACTCCGGGCGGCGGGCCAAGGCGTCCCACGTTCCATACCCTCCCATCGACAATCCGGCCACATAGACTCGCGATTTATCAATGGCTGCATCGGCCAGCATAGCATCGACGACTTGCAGCGCCAGCTCCAAAGGTCGGCCGATCGTTTCTGGAAATTCCGGGTTATCAACTGTCCAATCGATGTCAACCCACTTCTGCTCAGCGGGGCATTGCGGTGCCAAGACGTAACAGGGATATTTCTCACGACGCTGAGGTCTGCAAAACTCGATCGCGCTGTGTTTGAGTTGGGCCGAGTTGTCGTCGCCCCGCTCACCAGCACCGTGCAGGAATAGCACCAGTGGATATTTCTTGTTCGCGTCGTACTTTTCCGGAGCGTAGTCGGCTGGCTTCAACAGCCGATAGTTCAATTGGTCACCATTGTCCGCGACATACTGACGTGGTTCGAACATTTTTTCTGGATTGATGGCGATGGCTCCTTCCACGGATGATTCTGGAGGTTGGCTATGTACCATCGAGGTAACACAGGTGAAAAGAAGGAATGATAGAGTAGTGACTTTCATCTAAGTCGTCGCTTTTTTAAGGTGGATTACTCTTGCCTAGTGTAACGATTTTGAGTGCGTCGAGCTTAATTGAAATGCCGACGCGGAGCGTTGGGCAACTTTACTCAGCCATCTCTCGCGCGTGATAACTGGAACGAACGAAGGGGCCGCTGGCAACTTTTTCAAAACCCATCTGCTGAGCGATCCCACCTAGCTCAGTGAACTCTTCGGGTGATACGTAACGGGTCACCGGCAAGTATCTAAGTCCAGGTTGCAAGTATTGTCCGAGTGTCAAGAAATCGCAGCCGAAGCGACGTAGGTCGGCCAAACACTGCAACAATTCATCGCGTGTCTCTCCCAGCCCCAACATCAATCCACTTTTGGTTTTGATGTTTGCATTGCGGCGTTTAATGGTGGCGAGCAATTCGAGCGTCCAATTGTAATCGCTTTTGGGGCCGCGCACTTTGCGATAGAGTCTGGGGACCGTTTCCATGTTGTGGTTGAAAACCTCCGGAGCCGACTCGATGACCCTTTGCAGTCCTTGTTTGTGCTGGATGAAATCTGGAGTTAGGACTTCGATTGTGGCCGAAGTTCTTTTGCGGACGGCCAACACCGACTGGTAGAAATGTTCGCCTCCCCCATCGGGCAGATCATCGCGCGTGACCGACGTAATCACCACGTGCTTGAGCCCCAAGCGGTAGGCTGCCTCGGCGACTCGTTCGGGTTCATCCAACTCCAACGCTTCGGGCTTTCCTCGCGATACTGCACAGAAGCCGCACGGGCGCGTGCAGACGTTTCCCAAGATCATGAAGGTGGCCGTCTTTTGCGAATAGCACTCCATGCGATTGGGGCACTTGGCATTGTCGCAGACCGTCTCCAAACGGAGTTCGTCGAGTAAGCCAGAGGTAAAGTTGTTGAAATTGCCCTTGGGTAGATCCCTTCTGAGCCACTCAGGCAATCGTCGCGACGGTACAAAGCTCGGCTCTGTTGACGACTGTCCACAGGTTGTCGCGGCAGCAGAGTCTGATTGTGGGGTCCCCGCCGTAACGACAGGCAGAACAAACGTCATGGAAAAACCGTATAGCTGGAGTGCGAATCGATGTGCGACGAATCCTTTATTTTAAGTCCTGGGGCCGTTTAAGTCGCCAGGGGTAGCGGAGGACCATGCCGAAAAGTGGCAGAAACCCAACTTTTTTAGGATGAGGGACTAGTTTACTTGGCGTCCTAAACAGAGCTGCGGTCGCCAGACCGCAGGGAGACTAACCAGGCGTTCGAGCGACAAAAAAATGTGCGGCAAAAAGATGGAGTGCAATAAAGATGCGGTGTGTGTTCTAGCAAGTAGGGTGTTAGTTCGCGTATGATTTAGCGAACCTCGGGCGCTGGCCGTGGGCTTCATTGACCTACGCATAGTCCATGAGCCCACGGCTAGCGCCCTGAGGTTCACTAAGAGCCCAAGGCTAGCGCCTGAGATTCACGAGACCAATAGCCTGCCCCAATTCATTACTGAGTAGCCGTTTTGATCAAACCCAAGTCCCAGCCTACGAAACCTAAGCCGACGAAGCCGAAATCGGCTTCCTCCAAGGCGGGGAGTGGCAAGCCCCAGGGGGGCAAGTCCGGAAGTAGTACTGGCGGGAAGTCGGCCTCCGCGAAGAATTCGCCGCCGAAGAAAATGATCGCCGATAATCGCAAGACACGGCAGCACTACGAAGTAATCGACGCCATCGAGTGTGGCATGATCCTGCTTGGTAGCGAAGTGAAGAGTCTCCGCAATGGCAAGTGTCAACTCGACGAAGCCTATGGAAGAGTCAAGGGGGAATCGCTGTGGTTGATCGGTTGCAATATCGCCGAGTATCCCCAAGCCACGGTCTGGAATCATGAACCCAAGCGCCCGCGGCAATTGCTCGTTCATCGTCGCGAGATGCTCAAATTCATTGGCAAGGCCAAAGAGAAGGGACTGACGCTCATTCCGCTGCGAATGTACTTTACCGAGCGCGGCGTGGCTAAATGCGAAATGGCGTTATGTAAGGGGCTCAAGTTTCATGACAAGCGTGAAAAGTTGAAGAAGGCCGATGCCCAACGCGACATGCAACGCGCCACTCGACGAAGAGGCTAGAGACTAGAGGCTAGAGGCGAATGACCAATGACCAATGACCAATGACTAATGACCAATGACCAATGACCAATGACCAATGACCAATGACCAATGACCAATGTGTCAGGCAAGAAAGCCTGATGTACGAAGGGGAAAAATATCTGCGATGCTTGAAGTAACAAACCTGCAAAAGTCGTTTTCACTCCCTGACGGTCAAAAGCT
>JBGSJT010000454.1:0-10783 GCA_041741715.1 Pirellulaceae bacterium
CATCTTGCAGCCATCAGGAAACTAGCACGTAGCTGGATCAGAATTCTGTTCCGAGTATGGCAAACGGGGACGCCTTTTGACTGCGACCGCTACATCGCCCAGCTAAAACAACGCTGTCCCGAGAGATCACTCGATACCTACTTCAAGAAAACTTCCCAAATCCGTAATCAACCCCTTGCGGAGACCTCAGATGTCTTACGCACGAGTCGAAAGTTCGGAGATTGGTCTTACCCGATTACCAAACTGCGAGCCGGGAATTGGCCCGAAACTGCGGAGGACAGGCTCACCTGCTTCATTCAAGGCTCGCTGTGTTCTACCGTCATCGGCTACGCTCAGGTCTACGCTTACCGCTTCAGAAAACAGCGGATCAGACCATTCCATCAATCGCCCAGTGCTGTCTGAAACGAGCTTACATGCGACCCGCGGGACTTTCACGATTGCGGCGTTTTCCGTTTTACTTCTCGTCCGCTTCAAGTTGCCTGCTGCCTACAAAGGGCCCCCATTGGATGCGTTTCTCGCACTCCTTCGATTCCCTGTAGACAGCGGGGTCGTATTTCGAATTTCGTTTCGGGATGCGGGCACCGACTTTCTTAAAGTAATCCATCATGTCGGCATAGAGTCGGCGATGTTCTTCGGGGTGTGCCGACGCGATGTTTTGGACTTCGCCCCGATCCTTAGCCAGGTCGAAGAGCATGGGGAGGTCCGGGCGCTCGTAGAAATGAAGCAGTTTGCGCGTGCCGGAGACGACGGCGGAGTGCGGCATGCTTGAACGGTAGTGCGGATAGTGGAAATAGAGGTTCCGATTGAGGAAAGCGTCGGTTGGCTGATCACCCGCCATGTAGGAAGCGAGACTGACGCCGTCGATGTTCTTCAGCCTGGCCGGATCACCACCGGCCCAATCGACGAATGTCGGCAGGAAGTCGTAGTTGACGACATTGCCTTTGAATGTGCTGCCCGCCGCAATGCCGGGGCCTCGGACGATCATCGGAACGCGAATTCCACCCTGCCAAACCCACCACTTGGCAGCGTGGTGTGGCTGCGTAAGTCCCTCTGTCAACTGCAGTTCCTTGTGACGGTAGCCGTTATCCGACACCAGTACGACATACGTGTTGTTTTCGATGCCCAGCTCGCCGATGCGATCAAGCACCGCGCCGATGCGTCCGTCGAGGTCGTCGCCCATTCCCAGCCAGATGGCCGGATCTTCCTTCCGTTTCACCGCCTCGGCCGTCCAACCGATCTTCTGGTAGTAAGCCTGTACGAGCGGGTGGCGAGCGTACTTCTCGCGTGTCGCCGGCAGGCACTCGCGGCCTTCGTGCATCGCGTAGTGTGAAATCTGCAGATAGAACGGCTGGCCAGCTTTGACCTGCTCCGTCATGAAGCCGAGCGCCTTTTCTGTGACGCTGAACATCAGCTTGGGATCGGTCAGGTCGTCCGGCAGGCGTCGGTTTGCACCGTCGGGCAGGGTGTTGCCCGGGTTGTTGCTGGTGTCGCCGTCGTGCAGCACATAACCCTCGTCGCCCGGATCGCCTCGCATGTGCCACTTGCCGATGTGGGCGCTGACATAACCGAGCGGCTTGAGGGCTTCGGGGATCGTCACAGCGTCCGCGTCGATCGTCATGTCCGAAACGCACGGAATGACCGGAAACTCCGGATAGCCTTTTCCGTCGAAGTAGTCCTGTCCCCGGTCGTTCATAAACACGGTGAAGCCATTCCGTGGCGAAGACTGGCCGGTCTGGACGCAGACTCGCGACGGCGAACATTGCGGCGAGGCATACGCGCTGGTGAACTTCATTCCATCCCGAGCCAACCGCTCGACGTTCGGCATCTGCAGGACCGGCATGCGAGAAATCGGCAACGAGTCGTCCATCGCAACCGGAGACCCGTTCCACGCCCAGTCATCAACAAACAGAAGAACGATGTTCGGCTTCTCGGCGGCAACGCGTGTGCCGGCCAGCAACCATTCGGCCATCATAAGTAGTAATGTTGGAGCGATCCTGGCCGATAGGGGACCAATGCCAAGAGAAGTGGAACGCATCAATTCGTCTTCCTTTCGCTGATAATTGTCTGGAGCGGCGTCGGCACTTCGGTTACTGCTTCTTTTTGACGCGCTCTCTTTTCTTCCCGTCGTTTGACGAATTCCTGTTGTACTGCGATTCAATGGACATGAAGTCGTCTAGAATCTTTTTCAGGCAAGCCCGGTCGGTGTCGTGAGCCGGGTCGGTGGTAACGGCCTCACTGTATCGCGATGCGTCCGAGGTGATCGGGATGTCGTACAGCTTGCCGTCCTGATTCAGACGGAATCGTTTCTCCCGGACGAAGAAACCTCGGCCATAGTTGATCAGCACATGTTCGCGATTCGTTCTTTCTCCGCCGATGAGGAGATGAGAAAGATCGATGCCATCGACCTCGCGACTCTGCTCGATGCCGACGATGGAATGAATCGTCGGAAGGACATCGACTAGGCAGAAGAATTCGTCGCGAACGGTCGGCTTCACGTGACCGGGCCACCACGCCAGCAAAGGAACGCGACTGCCGGCTTCGGTCATGGAGCCTTTGCCGCCCTTGATGTCCATGCCGGGTAGCTTGCTGGTGATGCTCTTGTGCGTGCCGTTGTCTCCTGTGAATAACACCAATGTGTTGTCTTCGAGACCGTGCTCCTTGAGTTTGGCCATGATGTCACCGACGACTTGATCCATGTAGGTAATCATGTGACCGAAAGCGCGAGTCTTCTTATCGAGGTCGTCGGTGAATTTGGTTTCGGCTCGCTTCTGCAATTCCGGCGGGTTGATAAATGGCGAGTGAACAAGGGCCATTGGAAAATAGACGAGGAATGGCTGATCCTTCTTGCGGTCGATGAAATCGAGCACGAAGTCGCGGTAGTCGTCAGGTCCGAAATCATCTGCGTGGCCGTTGATGACTTTGCCATCTCGATAGATTTGCGGACTGTAGTACCGGCTCGATTTCTTTCCGTGATAAACCCAGGTCCACATGCAGTATTCGTCAAACCCGTGTTCGACGGGCTGGTCCGGATACTCATCGAACTTCCCAAGCTGCCATTTGCCGGCGATCGCAGTTGCGTAACCGGCGTCGCGAAAATCATGCGCGAATGTTCTAATCTCCGGAACCAGCCGAACGTCTTCTCCCTTTCCAATCAATGCTTGATACCCGGTCCGGTTGGGATAGAGACCACTCATGATCATCACGCGTGTGGGCGTGCATAGCGGCGTCGCATAGGCGTTGTTGAAGCGAATTCCGTTGGCGGCCATCCGGTCCAGATGTGGAGTCGTGTAGATCGTGCTGCCGTAACAGGCCAGTCCCTCAGCGCCGATGTCATCCGCCATGATGACAATGACGTTGGGCTTGTCAGCCGCAGCGCCGGGTTCAACTAAGAGCAGCAGCGCGATCGCACACAAAGGCACAAAGACTTGAATAGATCTCAGCACTGAATAGCAAAGTCTCATGGTGTTCAGCGTTTCGCAATGGAATTGGGTGAGAACGGGTGTTACCTGGTCGATTCGATTCTGCGAACGCGAATGGATCGAAACGAAACGTGGCGTTCTTTCTCCGGTGAGTTCTTGACACCGTGAACCTGTAAGGCGATCACGCCCGCAGGATACTGTGCGTAGGCTTCGTCATCCGTGACGTCCGCAACCTGTGTTCCATTGATCCAGGTTTGAATTCGCGGGCCGACGGCCAACACACGCAGCTTGTTCCATTTTCCGCCCGCCATCAGCTCGTTGCGGATCAGGTCTTCTTTGGGCGTGATCCAGGCACCATTGCCCTGGTTAAAGATGTGTCCGCTACGTCCGGGAGATTTCCCAATATCGACCTGGGGGCCGTGGATCGATTCTCTCGGTTCGCCTTTCGCGTTCTTGCGTGTCAAGCTGGTTCGGAATTGAACGCCTGAATTCAGGTCGGTGTCGTGAAGTTTGACTTCCATTTCGAGTTCGAAATCATCATACGTGTCGACCGTGTGCAGAAACTGAGTCTGGCTGGAACTCGTGCCGACGATGACTCCATCGGCAATAGCAAACTGCGTGTTGTCGCGCGACGGTTTCCACCCGCTCAGGCTTGTCCCGTCAAAGAGCGTGACCCAATCTTCAGCGATGGCAGAGCTACAGCAAAACGAGATCGCAACGAGCGCGATCGTTGAGAAATACCATTGCTTCCTTGCACGGTCAGAACGATAGGAGTGATTGGAAAGCATCAGAACTCTTGGGGCTAAACATCGGGAAGTGAGAATTCGGGACGCCGTTCTTTAGTCAACATGGCATCGGCGGCGTCATCGCCGATGATTCTCTCTTTCGTAGCGTCCCAGTTGATCGCGCGACCGGTGATGCGACAGATGTTGATCAGGTGAGCGACGCTGGTAATCAGATGGCCGACTTCGACCGGAGCATTGGGTTCGTCACGAGTTTGAATGCAATCCAGCCAGTTGGCGACGTGCGATTCGGTTTGTGATCCGATAAAAGGCTGAAGCAAGTCCTTCGGATTGCATGCGAAGCGTCCTCGATTGATTTCCATCTTACCCCGATTGCCAATGAAGATACCGCCAAAGGCCGGCCCGTCGGAACTTTCCAGCCGAATGACCGTGCCGTCGGGGTAATACAGCCTCACACCGCGATCCCAGTAGTTTTCCGCTTCCGTGGTGGGTTCGATCCGCTTGGGGGCGACGTTCTTCCAGCCCATCGCAAGATGAACCATGTCCAGCGCGTGCGACCCACGATCGCAAATCGGTCCTCCCGTGAAGGCGTCGTAATTCCGCCACCTGCGGTGAAGCTGTTCGTGATAATCGAGCAACGTTGCTTGGTCACAGAAACGATTCCAATCCATGCCTTCGGGAATGCCTTGCCGGTCGAGGCCGGCAGCAGGCTGAGAGCCTGAGTAGTTCTTGACAAGGATTGTCGCGACTTTACCCAAGCCCCCATTGCGCACAAATTCGCACGCGTATTGATTGATCGGCGTGCTGCGTTGCTGCGTACCGACCTGCAACACCCGTTTGTACTTCCGCACGGCTTTGACCAGTGCGCGGCCTTCGGGAATGCTGAAGCTGAGCGGCTTTTCCGCATAAACGTCCAGGCCCTTGGCACAGGCGATGATGGCCGCCCGCACGCGAACATGATCCGGCGTCGCGATGATGACCGCATCGAGCTCTTCCTGATCGAACATCTGCTCGTAATTCTGAAAGCGTTTCCATGAGTCACCAGCCTTCGGATCGTTCTTGTTGTCAGCCGCCAGGACATCGATCTGCGGCAGGTAACAATCGCAGACGGCGACCAGTTGTGCCCGATGCGATTCACGAGACAGCGCACGCGTCAGCCACTTGGCTCGATTACCCGCGCCGATCAACCCGACTCGCAGTTTGTTGTTGGCAGATGATGACGTGGCAACATGAATCGTCGACGGCAACAGGCCGGACGCAGCCAGCGTGGTAGTTGCGCCGATCGATTTCAACACGGTTCGACGTGAAGGCATGTCTTGCGGGCAAGGGTTCATGGCTGGTTCTGTTCGGTCAGCTTGTTGCCAGGAAGTGAAAGGATTGGATTACTTCTTCTTTTTTTCTTTTTGGGTTTCCCTACGTTCCTTGGTCAGGGCAGTGGAAAGGGGTCGGGCGGCATCCTCGAAGCCGGGGACCAGGCCGCGCAGTTTATCGACGGTGGTGGCGTATTTCGGGTTGTCGATCTGGTTGGTCCATTCGTGGGGATCCTTCGTGGTGTCGTAGAATTCCTCCTGGTCGGACCCGTAGCGGATGTAGCGCCCGAGTTCATGCCGGATGGTGACGTAGGCCAGGTCCGTTTTGCCTTTATCGCACAATCCGGTGATGGCGGTGCTTTGCCAGGGAGCCTGCGGGTCTTTGAGTAGGGGGACCAGCGAGCGTCCATCGATGTAGGCGGGAGGCGTCAGTCCGCAGAGTTCAGCCAGGGTGGGGTAGATGTCCATCAGGGAAACGAACCGTTCAGACACGCCCCCGGCTTTGCTGACTCCCGGTGCACGGAACATAAGCAAGGTGTGCGTTCCCTCTTCCCAGAGGGTGGTCTTTTGCCAGTGATGTTTTTCCCCCAAGTGGAAGCCGTGATCGGTGAGGAACACGACAATGGTGTTGTCCCTGTAAGGGCTCTTTTCGAGGGCCTCGAGGACGCGCCCGATTTGAGTGTCGACATAGGTGGTCGTGGCTAGGTAAGCCTGCACTGCCTCTCTATGTTTGCCCGACTCGATGACCTTGTCGGCGAAGCTCCCGATCCCGTCACTCACCGCTTTGGCCAGTGGAGGAAGGTCATCCAGGTCATCCTCCTTCAGTTCGGGAAGGACAATCTGGTCCAGCGGGTACATGTCAAAATACTTTTGCGGGACATACCAAGGCATGTGGGGATTGAACGAGCCGTAGGCCAGGAAGAATGGCCTGTCGTGTTGTTTCTCCAGGACCGCGATGGCCTTATCGGCCCCGCCGGTGTCATTCATTTGTTCCTCGGTGAGGTGGATAGGGCCCCAATCCTGTTCACCTCCGCTGAGTTTGGCGAGGGGGGCTCCGGGAGGAGCCGGATCGCGTTTGTGGCCAACCTTAACGTCCCAGTTTTCTTTCTGATCCCAGCCGTGGGTGATTTTTCCGTAACCGAAGGTGTCGTAGCCGCTCTTCTTGAACAACCCGGCCAGTGATAGCACGTCATCCTGGTTCAGGACCTCGCTCTTGCTGATGGTCTGCGCGTTGTTGTATATACCCGATTTCCAGGGCGCTACACCGGAAAAGAACGCGGTGCGAGAAGGGGAACAAACCGGTGCAGCGGTGTATGCACGAGTGAAATTAACTCCGCTGCCAGCCAGTCGGCGAAGATTCGGCGTCACCACCTTGCCTGCATAGCGATCCGCATCGTCCAGCATCCAGCTGTTCAAATCATCGGCGACCAGAAACAGCAAATTCATCGGCTTGTCGGGCGCGGCCGCTTCGCAGGCCGAATGTGTTGAAAGCGATATGATCGCGTTGGCGAAGATTGATACTAAGAGTGTGAAACGCATCTACTGTTTATCCTTTTTCTTTGTTGCTGGGGGTGGCGCACCGGGGAGTCTGCCAATGGGTCGACTGTTCGCTTCAAGTTCCCTGACCGCGTCATCCATTCGACGTCGCAAGTCCGCAACGATTTCGGGATGGTCGGCAGAGACGTTGCGGGTCTCACCGGGATCGACCTGCAGGTTGAAAAGCGATCCCGCCGGAGCTGAGGGACGTTTGCCCTCTCGACCACTCTTGCCACCCGGGTTCAGCTCTCGAACCAGCAGCTTCCAGTGTCCGTGACGGATCACCGAACCGGGCACGATGAATGATTCGTGGATCGGCTTCGTAACTTCTTCGCCCTTCATGTACGGCAATATGTTTCGGCCATCGATCACCCGGTCGCCAGGCGGGTCGATGCCGGCGATCACACAGAACGTCGGCAGCAGATCGATGATCGCGGTGATCTCACTGTTCGTCGAACCCGGCTCGATCATACTCGGCCAGCGCATGATGCACGGGACACGAATGCCGCCCTCGAAGTCCGTCCATTTGCCGTCGCGATACGGACCGGCATCGCCGCCCCCCGCGCCGAGCACGGGGCCGTTGTCCGACGCGAAAATGAACAGTGTGTTCTCAGCGACGCCCTGTTCGTCAAGAGCTTTCATGAGTTCACCGACCTGCCAGTCGATTTCGCGAATCACATCGCCGTAAGTCCCGCGGTGGGAGGTCCCCTTGAATCGCTCATTGGGAATCCACGGCGTGTGCGGCAACGGAGATGCGTAGTAGAGAAAGAACGGACGTTCATTGTTCTCCTTGATGAAGCCAATTGCGGCGTCGAGCAGTTGCGGCGAATGTTGTCCGTCGGTTTTGTGTTTGATCGATTCAACGCGTGCTTTGTTCCGATAGATCCCCGTGCCCTGATCGAGGTCAATCATGAAACCGTAAAAGAAGTCGAAGCCGTGACGAGTGGGATTAAACGCGTCCCATTCGCCCAGATGCCACTTACCCACGATTCCCGTTGTGTAGCCGGCCGTCTTTAATAGCTCGGGCGTCGTGACTTCATCGGTATGAATTCCAATGCGGTCTTTGTTGTAAATGACTTTGGTGCAACCCGCGCGGTGCGCGTGCGAGCCGGTCATCAGTGCCAGACGAGTCGGCGAGCAGCGCTGATGCACGTAGAAGTCAGTGAACTTCATGCCCTGCTTACATAACTGGTCGATGTTAGGTGTCTCCAGTGTCTCTGAGCCGAAGCATCCGAGGTCGCCGTAGCCCTGATCGTCCGTCAGAAAGACAACGATGTTCGGTTTGGGAGACACTTCGAAAATACCAGCGGTCAATGTCAGGACGACGGCGGAGATTACGAAGTGGTTTAAGTCGCCAATGCTCATTGTTCGCTCGCAACTCCCGCAGGACGTAAGTTCTTTCTGAGATCAGTCTCGAAGGTTGCCAGTTGCCGCTTCAGGCGCTGGGCGATCTCGGGATGCTCAACGATTAGGTTCGTCTGCTCGCCGATATCCTCGCTCAAGTTGTAGAGCGTCTCGACGTTAACCTTCTTCAATTTGCTCTCGCAGGCGGGCTGTCGCTTGGATCGCTTTTCTTTCGGCGGCTTGTCGGTCGCGACTCGGTACTTCCAGTCGCCAACGCGGATTCCATCAACACCTCGGCCTCGCAGGTAGTAGATAGCTTCGTGAGGTGACTTGGCGTCCGGCTTGCCGGCCAGCAGCGGCCAGATGTCTTTGCCATCGATCACACGGTCGCCGGGAACATCGCCGCCTGCAAGTTTGGACAGCGTCGGCAGTAGATCCATGCCGGTGATCGCTGCGTCTGATTCCGTTCCGGCGGGAATCGTTCCCGGCCAGCGAGCAACGAACGGGACTCGGACGCCCCCTTCCAGAGTCGAGCCTTTGCCCCCTTTCAGCGGGCCGGCGCTACCGCCTGTTGCCGTGTTGGGGCCGTTGTCCGACGTGAAAATAACCAGCGTGTTCTTATCGAGCCCGAGTTCTTTCAAAGACCGCAGGATTTCGCCGGTGCTCCAGTCGAGTTCCTGAATCGTGTCGCCGTAGATTCCTAGCTTGCTGCTCCCGATGAACTTCACGGACGCATGCAGTGGGATGTGCGGCATGTTATGCGCCAGGTACACTAAGAACGGCTTGTCTCTGTTCTGGGTGATGAAGCGAATGGTCTCGCACGTGTACCGTTGAGTGAACTGAGTCTGGTCAGCTGGGACCTCGATGACGCTGTTGTTCCGCACGAGTGGACATTTCGCTTCGTCCAATTCGAAGATGTTCTCGCGGGTGTAGCCTTCGCGAAACAAGCAATCGGGAGCGTACTGCTTGAGGGTGGGATAAAAGCCTTGGCTGTTGGACGACGGCGTTCCGTACCAGTAATCAAACCCGTGCTTGAGCGGCTGGAACATGTCTTGATTGCCGAGATGCCACTTGCCAATGATGGCCGTCGCATACCCCTGATCTTTGAGCAACTCTGGCAACGTGATTTCGTCAGGGTTCAGGCCATGATTGTTCCGTGGGAACATGACGCCGCCGATTCCGACGCGAGTCGAGTGGCTTCCAGTCATCAGCGCCGCGCGCGTCGGCGAACAAACGGGAGAAACGTAGAAGCTGTTGAATTTGGCTCCTTCCTCCGCCATGCGATCAATGTTTGGCGTGGCGACGTCGTCGGCTCCGTAGCACGACAAATCGCCATAGCCAAGATCGTCAGCCAGGATGACGATGACATTGGGCTTCCGCAGCTCTGATTGAGCGAACGATTGAGTGGTGACCGGGCAAAAAACGGCAACTGCAAGTAAAATGCGGTACATTTGTCTGGCTTGAAGGGGTGCCGTTGGAGGCGTTTTTCCGAGGCGAGAAATCCTTGACTCGGATGACCGATAACAGAAGTATGGCAATTGTTGCGGTTGCACAGCGCTGCAACTGGAAAGCGAATAAAAGGAAAGCAAATCGTATGGAAATACTCGAGTGTATTTAGTTCTTCGCTGTTTGTTCGCCGCGGAGAAGTTTCCCTGCACGCCCAACCAGTTTCAGGTAGTGGTCGGTTGGAAGGCCTTCGTAGGTCAGAAAGGATCCGCCATTTGCGGTCGGTGGATCATTAGTGCATTTGAAAATGGCAGTTCCTTCGTCGACTTCGTCGAACATCGCTACGTAGAGCATCTGGGATCCGGATCGACGAGCGGCGGTGATTTGTGACGACAGGAACTCGCCTCTAAGTCGTGGGATCGAATCCAGTTTCTCGCCCTTCATGTTGTGCCAGCTAAATCCGGGGAACACGACAGGCATGTAATCAATGTCGCGATCATCACACCACTGGACGTCAGGCTTCGTCCGATCTCGGGCGTGACGCTGGACTTCCGCCAAGTCTCGATAGCGTCCCACCGTCCATGGGCTGATTACGTCGACCTGCGAACAGAGCTCAAGCAGTCGTGGGTCTGCAATGGCATCCTGGTCAAGTGTTCGCCACCCCGTTGGAACTCCCAGCATGACGGCACACCCTTGCCGTTTCAGGAACGCGATCAACTCGATACATTCGGTCAACGTGTATTCTCGGGGCTTGTTCCGGTCGTTAAATCCGATGCCCCAAACGGCAACAATGGGTTTGCCGCTATGACGCTGGTAGGCTGGGTCTCGCGTGATTTTTTGCTGGCCGTGCAGTACCATCCAGTCGCGACGAACCACGTCGGTTCCACCATTCGGCAAACCGGACAAGTCGTACATCACGGCATAGGATCGACCAGTACGATTCGCTCCTTCACGGACGTGAGCGAGTACATTGTCCTTATGAAGT
>JBGSJT010000455.1:0-9741 GCA_041741715.1 Pirellulaceae bacterium
TCAAACGCTTTAGCCTGAGTATGCTCAAGCAGCAAAAAGACAAGTACAGTATCGCTATGCGACGTCGAGTTGCTGGATGGAACCTCGACTATCTTGCAAAAGTACTAGGAATTCCCTTGCTATAGTATGCGTTGGCCCTGATCCGTGGCGGCTGGGTGTGGAACATATGGGGTCGGGATTGTGTGGTAATACATCTGAAAAATGGAATGTTGCGGATCGGTACAGAAGATGCTGAAAATCTGGCTCGGTTTCTGGATGAAAAATCGAAAGGACTTGAAAGGAGTTAAATCGTCAAATAGTTGATTATGGGGAGTAACGTAGTCCAATATGTTTTGACACTTCGACAAGGGCGACGTGCTTTAAGGCCGCTTCGGCCCCAACCCATTGTTCCGAAAGCCACACGTCACGAAAAACCTACTTGCGGGAAGGATCAGGCGCAGCGGTTAGTTCGTCTCGTTCGCCCGTACCCTGCGATGCCATCGCACGCCACATCAGGTGAGTTGACCCAAACGCCAAACCGATGAAGATCAGCGGGGTCAGAAGCGAGTAGATTTTCGGCGTCTCGCCACTGTTTGTGAGGAGGAGATTGGACAGGGGGTGAAGCAGCACAGCCACCAACCAGTAGAGGACGTTGACCACTAACAAACTATTCTTGCTGGAACTCATCCATACCTCCTCGGAAGCTGGCAGTATTGGAAAGTCATCCTTTATACCGCATCATACTCGTGAGGGGGCCGAATTGAACACAAACTTGACGACGTCCACGGAGACGTTCAATCCGCCGCCCCACCGTGGCCTACTCTCTCGACACGATTCCTACTCCGCAAACCTCTACTCAAAAAGATGTGCAATGATACGACTGACACTTACTTTGTTTCTGGCTTTCGGGTGCTTGGCTGGGTCTTCCTCGGCGCAAGAGCAAAAGCCCAACCAGACTTCTGCACCACCGGGCCAGCGAGTCTTTTTCACTTCTCATAGCCTCATGTGGTATGCCCCAAAGCCGGCTGGCGAGATGGCGGAAGCCGCAGGGATCAAAGGGCATAATCTTGTCGGCCTTCAGTCTCTGGGTGCTTCCAAAACTCTTCAGCAATGGAACCTACCGGATGACAAGAATGAGGCGAAGAAGGCTCTCAAGACAGGCGAAGTTTATGTGTTCGTCATGTCACCGATTTCATTTCCCGATGAAGGGATCGAGAACTACATCACGCTAGGACTAGAACACAATCCCAACATGCGATTCATCATCCAACTTTCTTGGGGCGGCGGGGACATCGACAATCAGGACTTTCCAAAGGGTGCATTCGACAATGTAGACAAAGAAAAAACACCGGACCAACTCAAGGGTCTTAATGAGAGGAACATCAAAGCAGGGGAAGCACAAGTAGACGAACTCAACGAAAAGTACGGCAAGGGGAAGAAAATCATCGCTCTCGTTCCCAGCGCCCAAGCGATGGTGGCAATCAGAGCAAAGATCGCCAACAAAGAATTTCCGGGCCTAACAAAACAGAGCGAACTTTTTGTAGATGCAGTTCACCCATCGGCCCCAATGGAAGCCCTTAACACCTATATGCACTTCGCAGTGCTTTATGTCCGAAGTCCAGTTGACCTGCCGATGCCTACCATGCTGAAGAACGCCAATCGTGAGGCGTGGGACGAAAAGTTCAATCGCTCACTTCAAGAACTTGCTTGGGAAGCTGTGTCGAAATACCCGTACAGTCTCGTGACCGCTCCGAAAGCGAAGTAGTCATGACGGCCAACATCTTCGATGACATCCCGGCCAGCATGCCCGAGGAAGTCGTCCAGACGCTCATTCGTGCCACCAACGTGCGCATCGAACGGATCGTCTCTCACGGTCACACATCCCCCGAAGGTTTTTGGTACGACCAGGAACAGTACGAATGGGTCATCCTGCTCAAAGGGGCAGCTCGCATGACGGTCGAAGGGACTGTCTTAGATTTGAAACCCGGCGATTACGTTCACATTCCTGCACACCAGAAGCACTGGGTCGACTGGACAACGCCTGACGAACCAACAATCTGGCTCGCTGTCTTTTACGACCGCTGATGCATGCCAGCGGTGTCTGGATGACGTAAGTGAGGAATGTCGGATAGCAGAGGACGGCTATCTCCGCCAACAGGTTCTGGCTGTGTTCAAGAGCAAACACGAGGGGAATTTCATGCTGTCTACTGGATCGGAGCACACTCAAGCTCAAACCGGAACTCGGTTCCGGTTTTTTTGATGATGGTCAACAACAGACAATTGAAAGGTCCGAAAAAATCTTGTAGAAACGGCAACTAGTCCCGCATCGGTAAATTCGTACCCGCGAAGTCTGGCTTTGCAAATCGAATGTCATGATCGCACAACTTGAATGAGTGGTGTTTCATGGTTAGACTGCCGGTAATCAAAACATCCACCACCCAAAGGGAGGCAGGAGCCTCCGGGCAGTGCGTGGCGAGGCAAAGAGCTAGGTGCCGGTTCCGGCAGCCGAAAGGCTGTATTCCAACGGGCGCGGCTAATTTATCCACACAAGAACTATTGTGAAAAAGAATGGCAAAAGAGCACTTTACTGCACCTAAGCATGAACGCTGGAGAGCTTTCACTTTTGCATTAACATTTGTGGGGATGCTGAGCCTATCCGTTGGTTGTGGCGGTGGACCTGGACCAGGCAAAGTCAACCGCTTCGACGAGGTTTCGTTGGCGAGCAGCGGTGTTGAGCTGCGCGACGTTGCGTCTCAACTCAGCCCAACAGGAGATTGGGCGGGATGGCGCGGGCCGAGTGGCAATGGGATCGCTACGGCCAATTCAGCTCCGGTCCGTTGGAGCGATAGCGAAGGGGTGCGTTGGTCAGCCAAAGTGCCGGGGCGCGGCCATGGTTCGCCCATCGTCGTTGGTGATCGCGTCTTGCTAGCCACTGCCATCGATGGCCAAGCACAACAGTTGGTAGTTGCGTACGATCGTGGATCGGGGCAAGAACTGTGGCAACGAATCGTCCACGAAGGGAATTTTCCAGATCGTGGCGAGGTGCATGACAAAGGGACTAACGCCAACAGCACATTGGCCAGCGATGGCAAGCTGGCCTTCATCTCTTTTTTCAACAACGATCGCGTGATTGCCACAGCGCTCGATATGGATGGTCGCATCGTTTGGCAAACCGAACTGGGGCCTTTCAGTTCCAAATTCGGTTATGCCCCGTCTCCTTTGCTGTACAAGTCATTGGTTATCTTCGCGGTAGACAACTGGGGTGGCGGATACTTGGTGGGCGTCGACGCGGGGAGTGGTCAAGTCGCTTGGCGCGTCGGGCGTCCGGCCCAAAACTCCCATTCCTCGCCGCTGATCGCGACCTTCGGTGGCCGCGATCAACTGTTGATTTCTGGTTGCGAGCAGGTGTGTAGCTACGACCCGGCAACGGGAAAACAGTTATGGTCCGCAGCAGGAACCTCGGAAACAACCTGTGGGACGATGGTTGTTTCCAACGATCTCGTCTTCGCGTCCGGTGGCTATCCCGACAAGCAAACGATCTGTCTAACTGCGGACGGAAAGAAAGTGTGGGACAATCGGGTCAACGTCTATGAACCATCGTTGCTAGCCGTGGCCGACTTGTTGTTCGGTGTAACTGACAGCGGGATCGCTTATTGCTGGTCTACCGCGGATGGACGTGAGCTCTGGAAGGAGCGGTTGGGAGGAAACTTTTCAGCATCACCGACCTACTGCAATGGCAACGTCTATGTGAGCGACCTAAGCGGCAAAACCTATGTCTTTGCCGCCAGTGGCGATCGCTACCAGCAAGTCAGCTTGAATCGCGTGGGTAACGATACCTACGCCAGTCCGGCCATCGTTGAAGGAGAGATTTTCCTGCGGGTTGGCTTCGGTAGCGGCAACGATCGGCAGGAAAAGTTACTTGCTATCGGCGGTTAAAATCTCACTATCCCAAACTAAATCGGATCCTGGGCCGGTAATGCAAGCCCGGGTGGCTAAGCTCACGGCATTCGTACTGCAGTGGGTGGTGAGCGTTCTGTGAAGTGCATCTTGCAGGGTGGTTTAGGTTAGAGGGTTTTGTTTGCTCTAACCTAGGAGACCCAAGAGATGGCGAAAGCGAGACGGTCGGATGAGAAGCGTGAGTTTTGGACGTTGGTACTGCGGGAGTATGGCGAAAGCGGATTGAGCGTGCGTACCTTTTCGAGCGCGAAGGCCTAGCGGAACCTTCATTCTATGCGTGGCTGCTAGCCAAGATTTCCGTTAAATAGGCCAGTAGGCGATGCACAGCGTAGAGTGTACCCACCTCGGTGGTACGATGACTTCGGATTTGTGCAGTGAGCCTCGTGATGTCCCTCCATCGGGCCGTGATAGTGATGATCTTGGCATTGATCGTACCAGACTCGTAAGTGTTTTGTGTCACCATCGAGAGTGACGAGTTCGGCGATCAATGTTAGAGCTGAAGCTAGCCTTACCCCTCAGCTAGTCTACAATGGAGGCTTTCGCACCCGGCTGCACAGAGAGGTCTGACGATGAAAGAGGGATGGTACGTTGTCGCTCCAAACGGCGAACAAGAGCTTGGTCCATTCACTGGTGCTCAGCTCGTCCAGCTTGCCCAGCAGAAGCGAATCAACTCGAAAACCCTTTTGCTTCACCCAACGATTACAAGCTCGAAGCGCGTAACGGCTGACACTGTGAAACAGCTGAAGTTGATTTTCGATGCCCCACCCAAAGCAGAGCTTATTACCACACCGCAAACACACCCTGAGGATGCCATTATCGAAGGCGGGATGAAGCTTGTGGGTGGCGCTCTACGTGGGATATCGAGCACAGTTGGGACGGTGAGGGCAATGATACCCTCGCGTGAGACGCATTCGACCGTCGCTGAGCCAGAATTGCCAGCAGTGCCAATCGAGATTGGTAACTTTGTTGCTGATGGCCAAGACACGAAGATGGTGGTTAAGCTTCTCGATCGAGTTAAAGGGATTTGCACAAGCAACGAGCAGCCAGTCTATATGGCAGTACAGCAGCGCCCAATCGCCAACTTCTCACCTGACGCAGTCGTACTAACAAACGAGCGCTTCATCATCTTCGTACAGAAAGTATTGGGACGACTAAATTTCTACGACTACATGTGGCGGGATGTTCATGACGTGCACCTTAAGGAAGACCTGATCGGTTCCACGATATCATTTACCTCGGTTGCCGGATCACGAATCGCCGTAGACTGGTTGCCAAAGTCTCAGGCAAGAAAGGTCTATCGCATAGCACAAGAACAAGAGCAAGCGGCATTCAGGATGCGACGCGAATTGATGCTCGAAGAAAAGAAGGCTGGGGCAGCTCAAACCATTGTGAACACGAACGTTCAAACTGGAGGTCCAGCGGGCCCAAGCTCCGATGATCCAGTCGTCAAGCTATCCCAACTCAAGAAAATGCTTGATGCCGGACTGATCGAGCAGTCAGAGTACGACGCCAAGAAGGCTCAACTACTGGACGCAATGTAACACGATCTTCAAGGCGGAGTCGGTTCAGGTAGGCTGTTGCCAGATCAGTCGGTCGCCTTCCACGGGGATTCCGGCATCCTCGTAAAACTTGTATTTCCTTTTAGGGGTACATGAGACTGCCAGCTTCTTAATCGGTCTTTCCTCTACCGACACATACCAGAGACCATCCTTCCTTCATACCGTCACCGCGTTGCCGTCCGGCAGAATCCAAGCGTCCGCGATTATTAGCTCGTGGGTCTCTGTTCTCACTGTGAGCTTAGCGGTTAGTAGATCATCTAGCTCAGCTTCCGCCTGCTCTATCGTGCGTTCGGTCATCGGTTCGCCTCTTCTAAAACCGGAACCGAGTTCCGGTTTCATAATTTCTTATTTTTTGGACAAAACTTCCTGGATTTCCCTGATGGCGCTTGCGTATCATTCCCGCAAGTCCGAATCGGGATCTTCACCACTCTAACTCATGGGAGGTTTTTTGTAACGCAGCGATCGGCGCTGCACCAGATTGCTCGAATTGGAGATATGGCATGACCGACCACCAGGCGCTCATTCCACTCATTGACGTTCCTAAGCACCTACCAAAGCGCAAGGGGAAGCGCGTAAACATCAGTTCTGTTTACCGATGGGTTAACCGGGGGCTCTCCGGCGTCCGGCTTGATACTCAGGCAGGACCGTACGGCACATACACGACCCAAGCGTCTCTCGATCGGTTCTGGCAAGAAGTCACAGTTGCGAGACGGCATCGTTCGGTCATCTGCGAAGTCAACGCCAGTACGGCGCACAAAAGGGCGATGAAACAGCTTGATGGATTGTTAACCTAGAACTTCATTCTGGGTAAGTTGTAGCCTCGAAAATGGTCGTGGGTAGTCTACCCGTTTTTTTGGGTAGACTACCGCCAGACACTGGAAAACATTGAGAATTTGTGATACAGTTTGCGAGCGGGTTTTTGACCGAAAAACGCTGAAAAGCATCAAAAACCCAAGGGAATTAAGTGGTTTTACTAGTTTGCTAACGTAGCCTGTCGATCCAGAGGTTGCGGGTTCGAGTCCCGTCCGCCTCGCTTGCGATTTATCAACGTTTTACAGGCTGGAACGCACTTTTGGCGTTACCGTCGCACAGACGAGCGGCCCCGTTTTCAAGAAACGACTACCGAAAAACCCGGTAGCTTTCAACGGGAGACGCTCAAAAATGGCCAGACCAAAGGCAAAAGCACCAACGCTACGTTCCCACCTCAGTGGGCAGTCGGTGGTGACCCTCGACGGCAGGGATTTCTATCTAGGTAAGCACGATTCACCGGAATCCCTCGCCCGCTACGCTGTCCTGATCGGAATCTACCAAGCTGGCGGTTTAAAACTGCCCGAGGACTTCGACGCCGAGCTGCTTGACGCGAAAGCCTCATTCTTGGCACCTCCGGCACCGCAACCGTCCCAGCAAGCCAAACAGACGCTATTGGTGCGGCACGTCACCGCGAGCTATCGGGAGCACATTACGAGCAAGTATCCCGACGAAGTGTTTCGCATGACCAAGCTTCTCGACGACATCGACAAGCACGAAGGCGACACGCCAGCCGACGACTACGGCCCGCTCGCATTACAGCGGCAGCGGTGGATTGATGCCGGCAATGCGAGGGTCTATTGCAACCGATTGAATAACGCTGTCGTGCGAATGTTTAAGTACGCTGTTTCGCAAGAGCTGGTGAAATCAGAGACATGGCAACGACTTAAAAGCGTTGAGCCTTTACGGATCGGCCGGACAAGCGGTCGAAAGCGGTTGAGGCTTGTCCGGCAGTTAAGGCCGTATGTGTGGTGGATTCGCGAGCATACGGCAGCGCCGGTAGAGCTTGACAGTGGTCATCTGCCGCGTTCACAGCATCGAAGGATTAGGCTCCCCCGACTTTTTGAAACTTCGGCGGTTACTTTGCTAAACGCCCTGGTTTAAGTCAGTCCGAGTACCGCTAGGGGTGTTTTGCCCTGAGCGTTTAATCCGGTGCACTAAAAATATCTTGAACTTATCACCAGAATGCCGAACTTCCCAACAAGAAATTCTAAGACTTTGTCCTGGAAATCCTCCTCGGCAACCAGACAGAAGTATTGAATCCCACTGCTTAGATTACTAAGATGCCATGAGAATCTTTGCGAGAAGAACAGTCGTAGAATTACGGTTTAAGCGAGCGATCAAATTCTTTCGAAATTCAGATACTGCGAGTGAATCGTTGGCAAGCGAATTCAACTTCCCAGATTGGCGACGAGGCGATGGCGGATTGGCTTTCGTCTCGGCGGAAAGATTCGAAACCGCAGTTCTGGAAAGCGACCGAGTTTACGTCGTGGGAGATGCTATCGATGACCAACGGGAGGCAATTCAGCCAAGCTTTCACGTTGTTGCTAAGGCAGTCGAATTGTTGGGATTTAGTGAGTTTGATCGGATTGGGGTGCGTCAATGGTTTGCTCTTGAAATAAGAGGCAAAAGCGAAGAGAAGCTAATTAAGTTGCTGCAAGCAAAGTACCTCAACGCGGCGTTGTTTGAAAACGGCCTAGGACTTCCAATGTCTGATCACGCTTGCGTTTTCGAGTTCAAGTCCAAAGAGGATCCACGTCTGGCGGGCAGAGTAGAACTAGGAGCAATGAAAAGCGGGAGTTGGCCATTGAGGGTGCCGGTTGAACCTAACTTAATCGCACACTTTAACTACTGCGATTCAAAGGCTGTTCTAGACAAATTACCAACGGACTTCGTATTTCTAGACGTGGATCGAAGTATGAAAAAATCCGCGGTTGAACGCCCGCTGAACATTGAAGGTGTGCGAGAGTTTATTGGAACGGTACGAGATTCGCAAACTAAGTTGCCCCAACAGTTAATTCAGGATTTGACATGATCGCTCCATCGCTCAATCGAAAAATTGATGCAACTGCAATCTCAAAGCCGCTCGTGCCCTGACAGCAGATTCGCTCCAGAGAAGTTGAGTCCAACGACTGGACGGGACCAATCCAAGACCGAGAGCCTGCTAGTCGATGGGCTGATCACGAACAAAGTGAGTTCGATCTTCCGTCGACGACCGGTGACTTACCGGGTGGTTTTCCTGAAACTACTGCAACCGAATCCAGTAGCCCAAAAGTGAATCCGAACCACACCGAAAGCACCATTTCTCAAAACATCAGAGTGCTTCACAACTACTCATTGCGAGTCGAGAAAATTGTTAAAGCCACAGCGTACGTTCGCCTGAGCGAGGATGATGGGGCAGAACGTTACGCTCAGCGTAAGGTCGATGATTTTGGAGGGTTAAGCGTCCAAGAGGGCGATCTACTCATGCTTCGTGTTTATATCGAAGATAACGAATTGAGACATACTTTTGAGCGACTTAGCAATTCGCTTGATCGGGGGGGTTATGCCGCATTCTGCCGAGATCTCGCGGATATTACTCCTGAATGAGTTGGCTCGAAGTACATATACTCGGAGCATATCCGTATGGCGAAGGGATTGTCCTGAAATTCCCCGACGGTCAGTATGCTGTAGTTGACTGTTGCAATCTACGCCACGATCAAGATTTTTCCGACAATAGAATTGTCAGGTTCCTGCGTGAACGCGGAGTAACTAAGCTAGCCTTCGCTTGCCTTACGCACCCGCACGAAGATCACTATAGAGGGTTGCAGCAGGTGCTGGAAACGGCCCCGCCTCAGGTCTTCTATCGGTCTGCGGCGATGCAAGCACTGGACCTGATGCAAATTATGAAAGCAGATTTTGCGGCCGCTGGTAGTGATGCCGTTCGGCAGAAATCTGTCACGGCGCTCAGTTCTCTATTCAAGGTCGTTAAGCAATTAAGTGTGCGCCAAGAGGTAGTTGCACTCGGTACGCATCTGTATCCTTTCATTCAATCAAGAAACAACTCATTTGCAGTTAATGCGTTTGCGCCTTGTGGCGACGAAATTGAGGCTTATCAATCGTGCGTAAAAAGGTGCTTTCCGCCAGATGGAATGCCGGTCGATCTGGTCCCTGCCCTACAGCACAATGATATTTCAATGGGCCTAAGAGTCGAGTGCAAGAAGTTTTCGATTGTGTTGGGCGGGGATGTTACAAAACGCAATTGGAAAAACGTTGTTTCGCATGGATTAGTGGATTTTAGTCGGCCTGCAACGGCTTTAGGCCTTGCAAAACAATAAGTTACCGCACTTTACTGGGGCGGATTTCATAATTCCACTCTCCATGGAACTTATTCCGCACGATGTTTACTTCGTTTAGTTGCGCCTCGGTTACTTCTTTTTTTGTTTTGTATTCTTTGTCG
>JBGSJT010000456.1:0-2923 GCA_041741715.1 Pirellulaceae bacterium
TAGACGTCGTCCAATGGCCGAGACCATCGCGGATGCCGCTAACATTCCCGAGCGAATCGTAGGTCCACGCGAAATAGTTGCCTGCCGCATCGACATGATTGACGGGTCGTCGCAAAGGATCGTAGGTGGTGGCGTTGGTTCGTCCCAATGGATCGAGAGTTGCGATAGCGTTGCCTATCGCGTCGTAAGACGTGAACCAAGTGTTGCCCAGCGCATCCTGCATGGCCACCTGCTGATTCAACAAGTCGTAACTAAAAACCGTTTGGCGACCGAGGGGATCTGTGAGGCGGACTACGTTTCCGGCCGCATCGTATTCGAACTGCGTCACCTGGCCTTCGAATGAACTGGCGATGCGACGATACTGAGCATCGTAAGCGTGCGTGGTAATGCGACCTGCCCTGTCAATTTCAGAGGTCACATTGCCGGTCCAGCCCAAAATCTGCGCAGTGGTACGTCCCAATGGGTCCGTCACACCGATCTGGCGTCCCAGCGAGTCATAATGGTAGGTCCATGTGCGACCGGCGCGATCGATCGAGCCCACGAGTTGATCGGCTTGGTCGTAAAAGTACTGCGTTACACCGCCGCCCGCATCGAGTGTCGTGGTGCGTCGATTGCGCGCGTCGTAGGCATGGAGCGTAACGAAGCCCTGGGGATCATACTGCTCAATGGGATTGCCAACTGCATCGTAGACGGTACTCGATGATCGTGCGAGCTGCGAACCGACACCCTCAGTGACCGACAGTTGAAAGCCTCGCTGATCATAGGTGTACTGCACGCGCCGTCCGTTGGGGTCGACGCGAGAAATCAGTAAACCCGAGGCATCGTAGGTAAAGTTGGTGGAATTGCCGAGCGCATCGGTCTGCCTGGTCAGTCGATTGCGAGCGTCATAGGTGAATGTAGTTACTGCACCGCTCGCATCCTGGACAGTCTTGAGATTTCCGAAGTTGTCATAGGTCTGATAGCGATTTCGATTTTGGGGACCGAGCTCGGAGGTCAGGCGGCGGCGCGCGTCGTATTCATAGTTCGTCGTCGCGCCATTGAGGCCAATCGTCGCCAGCAGGAGTCCGTTGGAATAAACATTCGTAGCCAAGTCGCCAGAGGCGTTGGTCATCTGCGATGTGAAACCGGTTAGGCTATCGAGTTGATATTGGGTTGAATTGCCATTGGGGTCTAATGTCGTGAGCGGACGATTGAAGTGCGGATCGTAGCCGAACGTCGTCGTGCCCTGGCCGAGTGAATTGTGCGTCGAGAGATTGCCTTGTGCATCAAAACCGAAAGTAGAAGTTCCCAGCGGCCCCGTGTGGGCGGTGATCTGAAAGCGCTGGTCGCGCTGCCATGTCTCTACTTGTCCAGTCGTCCCCGTGGCCGCACCCGAACTTTGGTAACTCAAAATACGTCCGGCGACGTCCATGGTGTACCAGCTTTGACGCCCCAAGGGATCGACGAGCAATGCGACGTCTTGGTCGAGGGTTTGCGCGAAGGGCTGCAAGCCTTGCACGCTAGCCGGGTACAATTGGGACAAACTCTCAGGGCCTTGATGGACTTGGAAGATACGGCCATGCGCTCCGTAAACAAACGTGCTGTCCAAAACTCCCCAGCCACTGGAGACCAAATTTCCACTTGAGTAGTTGAACCGTCGCGATCCCGTTTTCTCGTTGATACTCAAGAGCTGTCCGAAGGGATTGCTCAGACCAACACCACGACCACCCGGCTGCGCAATATATGCGGCATTCATGTCGCTATAGTCGATGGTCGTTTGAGCGCCATCGATCGTCTGAATGGCAATCAATCGTCCCTGTTCATCGTAGTTATAGAACTCGCCGGGCAGCCCCGGTCGCTGGATCAAGTACATCAAGCCGAGCGAGTTGAAATGTTTGCGAACTTGATCTTTGGATGTATAAACAAACGAGCGCTCGATGGGATCGAATTGCAGAACTCCGAATTCGTTGGGCGGACCCGCGAGTTGAAACGGAAGATTGCCTGCCGGATGTGGATTCTCGAACAGCCTGGGGAAGCCCAGTCCATTAACATAAATAACATCGCCGTTGTTTTGGATCATCAGGCGATCGAGAGTCGAAAGATGCCAGCCCATTCCGAACGCAGCGGTCGCTTCGAAGGGATCGCTGGGATCGACATCGGCCCAGTTTTGCACCACCACGACGGACTTTCCCGATTCCGAAGCCGTCAAGGGTTGGCTCAAGCCCACATGGATGCGAACTTCGATCGTCCAATCGTAGACGCCCGTTTGCCGTACGGGAAATGGGGCTTGTACCGCCACCAAGTAATCGGTGCCTGATGCAAAGTTGCCGCCTGCGTAAGACGTCCAGGGCGTAGGTTCCTGATAGTTCCAAATCAAACGAGCTTCGAAGTGGCTTGGTACCTCGCGGCCAACGTCGCTACTCAAGACGGCTTGGATGATGGGTCGCGGGACGGTGGTGGCTGAGTTGAAGACGAGCTGCGGATTGCCGCCGATTGCCGTGCCGGGGCTGAGATCGAAATCGAGCTCATGGGCTAACAGGAGTTCGCCGGTATTGGTCGAAATCAAAGGCCCTCCCAATTGCACCTGATGCGACTCGCCAAACCCTTGATTCCTCGCTTGCGCGGTCGCAGTCCAACCACTAGAGACTCGTGCCAGTGACTCGACAACGACCGGTTGTTGAGAATGGTCGGCAATCTGCACGCGAACCTCATAGAAGTTCACGGGATTTGTGCCACGTTCGTAAGCATGTTGACCCAATACTTCCCATTTGCCGGAGGTCGAGTTAAGACGAATCTCTCCGCGCGACAGATGCGGAGTATCTGTGGGCAACGATCCTGGCGGCGGAAAGTCGCGATCGCCCCAATCGATTGTGACCGAAAAATTGTTGGCATCGCCACGGAAGGCATCCAAGGTAGCGACGACGATTTGAGCCGAGGTTTCCTG
>JBGSJT010000457.1:0-4480 GCA_041741715.1 Pirellulaceae bacterium
ACATCCGTCAACACATCGATCGGCGTATTCGGTCCCAAGTTGGTTTCGTCAAAACCGCTCTCATGCAAAACCAACGAAACCATAAGTGATGGAAGCAGATACGGATCGCCATCCGGCGCGGCGCCAATCGCAGTTAGTGCGTTTACATCGGGATCGGGAATCGAAAGACGAATCTGACACAATGCTCGGACGCAAAGAATCGTAGCACGATGCTCAATAAAGATCGCGCGCTTTTCCGGCCAGAAATCTCCAATCGATGTCATAGCTTGGTGGATCGGACCATCGCAAATCTCGGCTATCGAAAGACCGTGAGCGTACATCGCCTGCATCCAGCCAATGACCGCTCTCGCGTGCCCGTCGGTCAACGCAGCCGTTAGTTTGGCACCGAAGTCGTCGTCGGCAAACTGATCGACTGCCTCATCGAGGCCCAGAAGGTCGGGCCGAACTATCGCAACGTTGTTTTCTCGAACGTAACGAATCGCTTCAGTCGCGGGGATTCGTCGATGTCCGCCCCGCGTGCGATGGATCTGCAACTCGCCGCTGTCGGCCATGCGCCGCACCGACGATTCGCTGACTCCGATGGCAGCCGCGAATTCAGCGGTTGAAAGCAGGATTTGTTGCATAGGAGTCACCGCGGTTAAGGAAATTCTGACTGATTTGAAGGTTTCGCTGGAACACAATGGTAGTTTATCCTAAACAAAACTCTCACGGAAGCTGTCAAAGTAGCCGCAACATCCCTTGACGGGGCGATATGGTCATATATCAGAGAGTTTTGGAAGCTTTTTCCAATCTTCACCCGTTCCAACCTGTTTTACGCAGAGGTCACAGATCATGTTTCATTTACCCGTGGAATTCGTGGCAAAGATGCCCGATCTAACAGTCCTTCAATACGCCACCGTCGACAACATTTTTTCGATGACGGTCGCAACGATGGGTGCTGCGGCGATCTTTCTGTTTCTATCCCGGTCGATGGTGGACGCCCCCTATCGCCCTGCCTTAATGGTGTCCGGCTTGGTCGTCACAATCGCGTGCTACCACTATTTCATGATCCGCCACAGTTGGCAGGGAGCCTACGCTCTGACAGGGGACGGCTACACGGGAACTGGCGCGGGCTTCAACGACTTCTACCGCTATGCGGACTGGATTCTGACAGTGCCTCTATTGATGGTTGAACTGGTGGCTGTTCTGCGACTAGAAAAGTCGCGTGCGAAGTCGTTGTTGACAAGGCTTGTAATCGCGGCCGCTGCAATGATCGCATTAGGATATCCTGGCGAAGTGATCAGCGATCCAGAAGGCTGGACAATGCGAGTTGTTTGGGGAGCATTGTCGTCGATTCCATTCTTTTACATCTTGTTTGTTCTCTGGGTCGAATTGACCAAGTCTCTCGAAACTCAGCCAGTTGCTGCACGGAGACTAATTGAGATTGCCCGCTTGGTCCTGTTGATTACCTGGGCTGTCTATCCGATCGCATATGCCCTGGGTGGAACAGAGCAAGCGTTGCTCGCAAAGGCAGGCGGAGCGGTTGATGCAAGCGGAGTAGTATTCTTGCAAGTCGGCTACGCCATCGCAGACATGACAGCCAAGGCTGGGTTCGGCGTACTGATCTATTTCATCGCCAGAGCCAAGAGCAGCCATGTACTGGATGCGACAGAGGGTATGGACGCTAAGCTCGCATGATTTCAGAGTCAACGCGACCTCGAAGCTAAACGGAGACCAGCCCGATGCACTCAACTTTGATCTCAGCACTTGCCCTAACGCTTGTGTTCGCAACTGCAATCGGGCTGGGCTTGTCGCGAAGTGTCGAAGTTTTCACTTTAGCAATTTTGGTGGCATTGATCGGTGTGCCGCACGGTGCACTCGATCATCGAGTTGGACAGCGCCTTTTCCATCCGGCGTTTGGAAGTTTCTGGGCCGCGGCCTTCTTCAGCACGTATCTCGCATTTGCAGTGTTGGTTGTGTTCGGATGGTATGTCGTCCCTGCGACCACGATTCTCTCGTTCTTCTTGGTCTCCGCATGGCACTTCGGGCTAGAGGAATGCGAGGTGGATCGTGAAGTGAATTGTGAAGGTTGGATTCGCCACCTACTCGCGATCGCATCTGGCGGAATGATTATCTGGATGCCCGCCTTGTGCCGCGGAGACGAAGTTGCCGAACTATTAACACTTATCACTCCCATCGATCAGGACTCAACGAGTGCATTTTGCGTAAGTACAGTCGCAGCATCCGCAGTGATCTTGGCTCCCCTATGGGTCTTTGACTGCATTCAGGAAGACCTGCAGCACGGGCGACCAGAGCGAGGTTGGGTGGGGTTCGTCTGTACATCGAAATGCTTGCGCATGCTTTCATTTGCTCTCTTGTGCTACGTGGCTAATCCGATAGTTTCGTTCATGGTCTACTTTTGCGGCTGGCATTCCATTCGCGGCCTGCATCAACTCGCGCAAGCTCTCGGCGAATCAATTTTAGCCACGTATCGCAAACTGCTGCCACTGACAGTTGTCGCCATAGGATTAGTAGCAGCGGTAGCGTTTATCTGGTCATCAACTGCCGCGATCGAATCATCTTTGGTACGGACCGTTTTCATTGGGCTAAGCGCAATGGCGGTTCCGCACCTTTGCCTACATGTGGCCGCTAGCGAAGTCTCTCAACGATTCATAAATCCATCGGCTGCAAAGGTCGAGGTGTTTAACCGTGCATGACTACATTATCATCGGCGGTGGCCTGCAGGGTGGACTATTGACGCTCGCCGTTAAGCATCATCAACCCAAAGCAAGCGTCTTGTTGATCGAGCGTGAGTCCACGATAGGCGGAAATCACACTTGGTCGTTCCATCAGAAAGATTTGCCGGCCGAATCCAGAGCATGGATAGAACCATTGGTCACAAGTCGATGGCAGAACTACAGCGTTCGCTTTCCAGGATTTGAGCGACGCGTGAATCTTCCCTACGCATCGATAAGCTCAAATCATTTTTCCAACGTCGTTGCGGAGGCCTTTCGAGCGCTGCAGACGCACGGATACAAGCAAAGTTCCGCAGTAGATTTCTGTTCGAGCGACACAGTAGTGAACCTTGCCAACGACGCCACACAGCGCTCGTCAAAATCGATAGCCACGGGAGTTTTGCCATTTGATCAAGTCGAGTCTTTCTTGCTCGCCGAGACTGAAATCGAGTTCATCGGTGAGCGAAGTGTTCGGACAAAGCGTGGCATGACCTTCACTGGGAAGGTTGTGATCGACTGTCGCGGACCAGGTCGCGGAGTGATCGAGCAACCAACAGATGAGCCTTACGGCGGCGGCTTTCAAAAGTTCTATGGGTTCGAAATCGAGTTGCAGCGAGATTGGCCGGAAACGTATCCAGTGGTCATGGACGCTTGCCAAGACCAGTCGAACGGATTTCGCTTCATGTACTCGCTTCCGTTTTCAAATCGTCGCGTGCTGGTTGAAGATACTCAATTCTCCGATGACCCAAAACTTTATCGCGGCGAGTGCTTACGCAACATTGAAAATTTTATACGCAGCAAAACCGAATCAGCGTGGTCGATTATCCGCGAAGAGTCAGGCTGTCTGCCGATGCCCCTGTCGCACGCAAGCATGCCTCGAGCCACACTTCCGTTGCAAGGCGGGTATGCGGGCGGCTGGTTCCATGCCGCGACCGGCTACTCATTTCCGCTTGCGGTTCGATTCGCACAAGCGGTTGCTTCGGTTGATCCCGAGCAAGCCGTCGAATCGATTGCGGCGTTAGTCGCAGAGAACCAATCGCAGGCGAGGTTCGCTCGCTTGCTCAATCGTTTGTTGTATCGTTTGGTCAAGCCGCAAAAACGCAGCGGCATTTTTCAAAGGTTTTATCGAGTGCTTTCTGACGATACGATCTCGCGTTTCTATTCACATCGCTTTACGAAATACGATGCGTTCCGAATCGTTGTCGGACGTCCCCCAGCTGGCCTAACTCCCGTACGATTTCTTAACTCGTTTCGAAGGCAATGGTAACCATCGTGTTGATCAATCCAACAAAAATGCCTGACGTAACCGAAAACGACTTAGCGAGGTCGACGCGAGAACCTGTTCAAGATCTGCTTGAACGCGGGCTAATTCAACCTGCGAACGAGTTTCTTGGACATTGCGGGAAACGGTTCCGAGCTGCATTGATTGAGCTCAGCTACGAAATTTGCGGAGGACGGGATGCTGTTCAAGCTCCACTGATCAACGCGATCGAAATGCTGCATGCGGGCTCGCTGATCATTGACGATATCGAAGATGGATCGGAATTGCGGCGTGGTGAGCCAACGTTGCATCGGCAAGTCGGACTTCCGCTCGCGCTCAACACGGGAAACTGGATGTACTTTCGAGCGTTGGAATTGCTAGGTGACCTTTCCGTCGATGAAGCCGTTGGACACAGAATCCTAGGTATTTCGATTGCTACGGTTCGAGATTGTCACGAAGGACAAGCACTCGACTTGGCTGCCAAAATCTATGACATCGATCAGCG
>JBGSJT010000458.1:0-21866 GCA_041741715.1 Pirellulaceae bacterium
CAAGCGCGCGATTGCTTAGGAGCCATCACGCGTTACAACCGTCTAAAAGTGCTGTTGGCCAAGCCTGGATCGCGTGGACAGCTTAGGGCTTTCGAGTCGGTCGTATTACGCTGTTGAAACTTTCTGACTGGCGAAAATCAATTGGCTGGTCTTACTGGTTCCAAAAACGTGAGAGGCCATCGACGGTGCCACATTCCAATGCGTCTTCAGCAGGAGACCTGGTTCGATGTCTGGATTTAGACGAGTTCGATCTGCGACTTGACCGCTATCGGCTCATTCAGCCCAAAGCCGATCAGCTCATCTACCAGCGCCGGCTGCAATCAATTGCATCGCGGTACGATACCGACGACCTGTTCTCGGACGTTCAGCTTAGCGCCCTACGCGACTGGGACAAGCGTACCAGCACCGACATGGCCGGGGTTCGTAAGTGGGTTCGAGTCATCGCTAAGAACACGACCATTACCATGTTGGACAGGCACATCGGATGCGGCAAGCGATCAGTGAAGCGGGAAGTAATGGGCTCGCGTGGAGCGGAGTTCAACGAGTGCCCCGAATTGCAGCAATGCGCGACATGCGAAGCGGTAGATCAAGTCGACCTAGAGGAGCTACTCCAGAAGTGCCGAAACGTTGTCGACGCACTGCCTTCCCGACAGGCCAAAGCTGTCCAGCTACGATACCTCGATGATGTAAACTATGAGGTCGTCGCAACCGAATTGGCGGTTTCAGTCGGAGCGGCCAGGACATTGGTGTCCCGTGGAATTGCGACCTGCCGCGAGCAAGCCGGCCAGTATTCAGACGAAAACCTCAAAGGAACGAATTGGAAATGATCAAACCAGCGACCAAGAAAGAGTCGAGTGACGTCAGGCTATGGTGGATAGTGATGGTCGACCTTGAAACCGGGGAGCGGAACACCGTAGACAAAGCGATTTCGACCAACGAGGCCATAGCATTATTCAAGTCGTGGGAGGCAAAGGATTTGGATGAGAGGAAGGCAATCCCAATGTTCTGGCCAGCGTCGCATCCACTCCCTGTCTGGTTGCTCCCTTCCGACCAAACTTAGAGTTATTAGACGCAGTATAAAAGGCTCGGACCGTTCTGCGGGGGGAGGTAGGTGGAAGATTTGGAAGCCTGAAAAGGAACGGGGCTGATACCCAAAAGAATCAGCAGTTCGGGCGACACATCTCCCGTGGAAATCAGACGATGAGGTAGTGACATCAATCATCGAGCAACCTCAGGAGCTGCCCAATGTACTACCTTCTGGATCTTAACTATACCCTAGTCGCCAACAGCCAAGCCCTGCGTTGGAATAGCGCCGAGCACCGGTACGCGAACGAACAGTATCGACGCTGGCTAATCGACCTGCTTAAGGCGACTAAGCCGGCAGGCATCATCCTGGTAACGATTCGGCCAGAGGCTGAGCGAGAGATGACGCTCGCGCGGATTGCAGCTGTCTGCGATGGCTGGCAGCCGGACGATGTGTTCTTCTCCACAATGTCCGTCACCCCTCCGATATGGAAGCGGCATGCGTGCCAAGAGTTGATCTTCCCCAAGTACGGATCCGATCCCAAACAGTACCTCGCGGTAGAGTCCAATCTCGAAACTCAAAAGATGTATTCCGGACTCGGAATCCGTGGTTTCAAGGTGTTTCCAGTAGGCGAGTAATCTACCCTTCGGACAGAAAACTAGGAAGCTGAAAACACAGTTGATCAAGAATCGTCTCATTTTCCATTATGTCAACTTTCTGCGAAATTCTGCGACCGCTCGCGACATTTGGCGACACGTTTCAGGAGTTAATCGGTCGTAGTTGTAGCGCATTAGCGACTGAGGGCCAGTCAACGACGGTCAATCCAGAGCACAGGAAGCTCAAGCCGTTCCTGGATGACTTCATCGCCAAGATGCTGGGAGCCGAGCGGACGAAAAACAACTACCAACAGTCGGCTGACTGGCTGCTGAAGTACTTCGCGAACGATATGTTCCTCGCAGACATCACGCCGGCCGAACTCGAGCGCTGGGGCAAATACCTTAAGAACGAGGGGCTGGCCTTCTCCAATCGCCTCAAGCACGTCCAACGAGCCAAGAAGTTCTTTTCGTCGGCTGTGGATTCCCGTATCCTGCCTGAGACGCCGGCCGCCAAGCTCCGCATGGAGCCGAAGCCGAAGAACCAACGGAAGCGGCACTTCATCGACGCTGAGCTAACCAAGACGGTGATGGAAGGACTCGAGGACGCACGTTGGCGGGTGCTGTTCGCGTTGCTGCGATACCAGGGGATGCGCCGCTGTGAGATAGCGGTGCTCGAGTGATCCCATATCGACTGGGCTACCAACAGTCTTCAGATTCACAGCCCCAAGACCGGCTACCGTGAGTCGCCGATATTCCCCGAGATGCTGCCTTACCTACTCGAAGCGGCCGAAGAGCGCGGAGAGTCGGCATTCGTGATCGCCTGGAAGGGGACCGAAGAGACAATCACCCCCCAGTTGCGGAAACGAGTTAAGCGGATCGTGAAGGACAAACTATGGCCGCAGACGTGCGTAATGCTGCGAAGCACACAACGCACTGAACTGGACGAGATGTTCCCCAGCCACGTCGTGAACGAGTGGCTAGGACACTCCGAGAGGGTCGCAGATGAGCATTATCGGCAAGTCACGCCGGAGCATTGGGAGAAGGCCTCCAATCCGCACCACGCCACGCACCCCAGCTCTGCACGTCTAGGGGCGTCCGGGGGGGGCAGGGTCCGGTACAGATTGGGGTCGAACGACGAAAAAACCCCTGGAAAACGTGGCTTTTCCAGGGGTTGCGGAGATGTGACCAAATCCATAAAGGCACCCCGTAGGGGAGTCGAACCCCTGTTACCGCCGTGAGAGGGCGGCGTCCTGGGCCTCTAGACGAACGGGGCGGCAATCCAGGCCTCAGTGTAACGCTTCAGCGTTGAGTGCCTATCCCAATTCCATAGCTCTGGTTAGTAGCCGTAAGCTCTGGTTAGATTTATTGGGCAATAGACGGTGCCAGCTTTTTGGAATAGCTTACTGGGTCTGGGAAAAGGTGTCCGATCCACGCAAAAATTTTTAACTCTTCATCGAACTAGGAACTTACCATGCCCTGCAAGGCCCCTTTTCTGCTCAGTCTATTTGCGATCCTGCCTTTCGCTGTGGCCAATGCTGCGGCACCTGAGTCTAGTCCGTTTGGAAAGAGCAAAGATGGACAATCAGTGGAACTGATCACGCTTACCAACGCCAGCGGACTGACGGCCAAGGTCATGACGCGCGGTGCTACGCTGGTGCAACTCCATGTTCCTGACAAAGATGGCAAGAGCGCGGACGTTGTCCTTGGGTTTGATGATGTGAGCGGCTATGAAGGTGAAGGGAATCAATACTTTGGCTGTACTGCGGGGCGTGTTTGCAATCGCATCGCCGAGGGTAATTTTAAGCTCGATGGCCAAGAATACACGTTGGCGATTAACAATGAACCGAACCATCTTCACGGTGGTGTTGAGCGGAGCCTGGATAAAGTTATCTGGAAGGCCAAGCCATTTGAAAACGAACGGGGGCAAGGTGTGACACTCTCGTACAGCAGCCCAGATGGTGAAGAAGGCTACCCCGGCAAACTCGACGTGCGAGTTACCTACCTAGTCCTCAAGGACACGAACAGTTTAACAATCCGTTACGAAGCCACTACCGACAAAGCCACGCCCGTCAATCTGACCAATCATGCTTACTTCAATTTGGGCGGGCATGGGAGCGATACAATCTTGAATCACAATCTTCGCATCAACGCCGATCAATACACTCCCGTTGACGACACTTTGATTCCAACGGGTGAACTGAAGGACGTTGTTGGCACGCCACTCGATTTTCGCAAACCGATGAGAATAGGGAAGGAAATTGCCTCGCTAGTCAGCACGGCTGCTTTAGGCTACGACCACAACTTTGTGCTCAATCCGGCGGAAGAAGGGAAGCCACTCCGCTTGGCTGCCGTGCTGTCGCATAAAGATTCGGGACGCACCCTGAGAATCATGACGACACAACCGGGGATCCAATTCTACTCAGGCAATTTCTTGATGGGACAGACAGGTAAAGCGGGGAAGACTTATCGGCATCAAAGCGCTTGTTGCCTGGAGACGCAGCACTTCCCTGATTCGATTAATCATCCCAATTTCCCGAACACCGTCCTACGACCTGGCGAAAAATTTAGCTCGCAAACAATTCTGGCCTTCTCGGCAGGTGAGAACACACCTGTCACGGCGGCTACCAAACAATAGCAACTCGAGCTGATATTCAAGAGCTGAGCAGATCTTTAAGAAAGGACAACTATGTCACTACCGATGGAAATTGATGTCGCTGATGTGCAATCCAAGTTGTTGGCCAGCGAAATTGTCTTAATTGATTGTCGCGAGGAGTCCGAATGGGAAGCAGCTAAGATTGCGGGTGCTAAACTGTTCCCGATGAGCCGCTGGGCGGAAGTCGTTGAAGAATTGGGGCAGTACGCGGGGCAACACATCGTGGTACACTGTCATCATGGCGGACGGAGCCTGCGAGTGGTGCAATGGATGCGCGAGAATGGTTTTCCCGATACTCAAAACATGACAGGTGGCATCCATGCTTGGTCGGAAAAAATTGATCCCAGAGTTCCTCAGTATTAAACCGTGTGTCGTGGTTGGCTCTGCAATGATCTGGCTGATAGCTGGTGGACTGATGGTCATCGCTGATGAACCTGCGAGCGAACAAGCAAACGCTAAAAAGTCGACTGTTACCAACGCGGATGAGCAGTCAAAAGGAATGCCACTTGTTTTTAGCGATGACTTCCAGCAAGGGAGCCAGCGCTGGGAGACAACTGACGACACCGCCTGGACGCTTAGCAAGGATGGTGATAACCAGGTCTTTGGACTCAATCGTCGCATCAGCAACTATGTCCCGAAATTTCGCAGCCCACATAACATTGCGATGATCAAGGACATCGAACTGTCCGATTTCGTGTTGATCTACAAAGTTAAGAGCACGAATGACACAGGAGGGCATCGCGACTGCTGCACGTTCTTTTGCCATCAGGATCCAAGCCATTTTTACTATGTGCATCTGGGGGCCAAACCTGATCCACATAGCGGCCAGATCATGATCGTTAAGGAAGCGCCGCGAGTCGCCTTGACCGAAAATAAAAAGGAAGTAGCGTGGGACAATCAATGGCACACGGTGAAAGTGATTCGCGATAGCCAAGAGGGAACGATCGAGGTCTACTTTGACGACATGGACTCGCCGCACATGACCGTGGTCGACAAAACCTACGTGAAGGGACGGATCGGCATCGGCTCCTTCGACGACATGAACGACTTCGACGATGTCAAGCTGTACGGCATGTAGAGTCAAACGTCCTCGCTATCGCGTCGGGTTATGATCTATCATGCGTACGCTGGCCGGTATTTCACTTTTGCTGTTGATCGGGATGCTCCTCGGGATCAGCTTGCTGGTCTACGCGGCATACGTACTGTTGGCTGTGTTTTGGCTAAGCCGATATCTGTCGCGACGCTGGACGGAGTCGCTCTCTGCCACACGCACGATCAGTGCCACGGAAATTGAAGTTGGCCAGCGCGTACAGATTCAATTGCGTTTGGAGAATCGAGGCACACTGCCGATTGTGTGGGTCTTAATTGATGACCTACTTCCATCGGCGGCTCTGCTTGGGCCACCGCCGGCGTTGGCAATTGAGGGGAACCGATTGCGGATTTGCAGCGTCCCAGCGAAGGCGAGTCGCATAGTGGCATATCAGCTTGTTGCACGGCGGCGCGGCTACTTTCAAATCGGGCCGACGCTTGCCGAAACAGGTGATCTACTCGGATTGCATCGTCGCTTTCGAACGCTCACGGCACCGGTATTTCTATTGGTCCTCCCCAAGTTGATACCGCTGGCTGGCTACGACATCGCCTCACGTCGACCAGTGGGCGAAGTCAATGTGACATATCGTTTTATGGAAGACCCGACTTTGATCTCCGGCATACGCCGGTACCAACATGGCGATCCACTGCGCAGCGTCCATTGGCGCGCCACCGCGCGTACCGGACAATTGCAATGCAAACAGTATCAGCCGACCAGCGTCTCAGGGGCGACCGTGGTGTTAGATCTCCATCGACGCTCCAATCCTGATCATCATGAACCGCTACGTTCGGATTTGGCGGTTACCGCTGCCGCCTCGATTTGTCACACTTTGCTCTTGGCACAACAGCAGTTCGGATTCGTTTCCAATGGGCGCGACGCGGCGGATCGCGCCAATCAGACGCGTGGTCGCGCCGAGTACGCTTCGCTCGAATCAGCTCAACGTGAAGTGGCCATGCGCGAAGCGAGTGATCGCCTGCGGCCTGTGGTCTACCCAGCCGCTCGTGGCCCCGTCCATTTCGAACAGATCCACCGGGCGCTGGCGCGACTGGAGCGAACCGAAGGACTGGTACTTGAGGAGCTGTTAATCGAGTCGCAAAGTCGCCTAGCGCGCGACGCCTCGGTACTGGTGATCCTACAAGAGGTCGACGATACTGCGGCCCTGGCATTGGGTTTGCTGCGTCGTCAGGGTTACGCCGTTGCGGCGATTGTCAATAATTACGAAAATGAGTCTTATACAAATGCGGCCGCGCGGTTGATGAGCCAGCATATTCCCGTTTATCATCTATTGGACGAAGATTCCATCTCGAACATCTGCAAGTCGTTGATCTTGAAATTTTAGTATTTAGCCCGGGAAAAGGTGCCCGGGAAAAGGTGTCCGTCACCAAAAGCCGTAACGGCCCTTCGGGTGCTTCGCACTTTTGGTGTCGGACACCTTTTCCCGGGCCGGAAACCTTTTCCCGGGCGCACCTTTTCCCGGGCGCACCTTTTCCCGGGCGCCAGTCCACTTTCCGACAATCCAAACCCATAAGGCTCCCCTTCCATGAATCGATGCTCCTTGTCCCTCGCCAGCTTGTGCCTGATCGCCTTAGGCTGCGCGCTGTCCACTGCAACTTCCTTCGCTCAGTCACCTCAAGCCGACGAGGCTGGATTTGTTTCGTTGTTCGACGGCCAGTCGCTAGACGGATGGAAGTCGGCTGAGGAGAACGCCAAGAATTGGAAAGTTGTTGATGGCCAGATCGTCTCGCAGGGCGAGCGCTCGCACCTGTTTTATACGGGCGAGCTGGCACCATTCAAGAACTTCCACTTCAAAGCAGAAGTGATGACCACGCCGGGGAGCAATGCCGGGCTCTACTTTCACACTCAGTATCAAGCCAGCGGTTGGCCCAAAGCTGGCTATGAATGCCAAGTCAATGTGTCACATACCGACCCCAAGAAAACTAGCAGCTTGTACGGCGTTGAAAATGTCGCCGATCCAGGTGTGAAAGACAACCAGTGGTACACCCAAGAAATCATCGTCGAAGGGAAGCACATTGTGCTCAAAGCCGACGGTAAGACGCTGGTTGATTACACCGAGCCCGATGATAAGGCGGCGTTCAGTAAAGACTTCGAACGGCGTTTGGGAGAGGGGACTTTTGCCATTCAAGCTCACGATCCCAAGAGTACCTGCTACTTTCGCAATATCCGCGTTAAGAAGCTAGACTAGTAGACCGGCATGTTTCTGGCTCTCGGACAAAAAAAGATAGGTGTGGTATGAATGCGACTTTAGTGCGCCGCAATGGGTGTGTGGCCTTGATATGGTTGTTGCTGACAGCCAGTGTTCAGCGCGGGCTTGCGCAAGCGGTCCCGCCCGATGCAATCATGATGGTTGATGCCAAGTTGGAAAGCGCCGAGGCGGCCCGATTGGGTAAGCATCTTTATCTTTCGCCGAAGAATGAGAACCAGAACCAATCACAGACCGGCCAGTTGACCATTCCCCGCATGGGCTCGAGTCTGACTGCGCTGCGTTGGTTGGGAAAGGCTGCTGACGATAGTATTAGTTTGAAAGTTGAACAGGATTATTGGATCGTGCAGTGGAAGAGTCGACCAGAAGACGCAAGTGTGATCGTACTAAGCTTTGATAGTGCGCCGACTCTCATGAGCGAAGTCAAGCCGACGCGGCCAGCTGGGGATGGTAGCATTTACCTCAAGGCTTGCGAGGCAAGTACTGCGGGAGAAAAAATTCGTTACGAACCGCAGACGTTTAAGAATACGGTTGGCTATTGGGTGGGTAAACAAGATTTCGCCCAGTGGCAATTCCAAGCCGCTCGACCAGGCACTTACAATGTGGGCATACTGCAAGGCTGCGGAGCGGGGCAGGGTGGTAGTCACGCGAAATTCTCACTGTTGGCTGATACCGAGTCCGCCATTGTGAAGCCAGTTGAACTCGAGTTTGAAGTTCTGGAGACAGGGGGATTTCAGAATTTCCAGTGGCGGCATGTGGGACAAGTCGAAGTAGCCGCAGAGGGGACATACACGCTGAAGCTTGAACCGGTGGAGATTAAGAAGAACGCCTTGATGGACATCCGCGCCATCCACCTGACACCACTTCCCCGCTAAACGCGGCCATTCGCAAAACGCCCCCACGCCCGCTGGCGGGCTGTTGATTTAGTGCGCCGCGCATTCTTAGTGAACCTCTGGCGCTAGCCGTGGGCTCCTAGTGGCCAACTCGCCCCCAAAGGCCCACGACTAGCGCCTGAGGTTCACAAAATCATCAGCCCGCAGCGCAAGTTTTTTCAGTTAGCAGCATCCGCCCAGTGCCACCCACTCAATCACTCCACCCACTCCGTCCCTGCGACATGAAATATGGGTTAGTCTAGTTCAATCGCCATCGCGTATCGCTTAGAATCCAGATGCGCACATTCGCGTGTTGGCGCTTCCTACCTCCTTTCACCATTCTTTCAAAGCGTCGACTATGACCACGAACGTCCGTGTGCGATTGTGCCTGATGATGTTTCTTCAGTTTTTCGTGTGGGGCGCGTTCTTTGTGACGATGGGCAGCTACCTGGGGGCGATCTTCGCCAGTTATGGGGAAAGCAATGAGCTCAATCGCATCATCGGCAATGCTTATGCCACGCAGACATGGGCGGCTGTCTTCGCGCCGTTGATCGTGGGCTACGTGGCCGACCGCATGTTCAATAAGGAATGGCTCAACGGAATCCTACAAATACTAGGAGGATGTCTGCTGTGGTGGTGCGCTACAATCACTGATTCGCCGACCCAATTCACGTGGGTGATGTTGGCTTTCTTTTTGTGCTACATGCCAACTCTGGCCCTAGTCAATGCGATTACGTTTCAGAATGTCGATTCAATCGAAAATGATTTCCCGCAGATTCGGCTGTGGGGCACGATTGGCTGGATCGCCGCGGGGTTGGTGGTCTCCGAATCGTTGTTCGGGATTTTTCCGTTTCCGGTATTGCCTGGCATTGAGAATGCGGGAGGTACCAGCTTTCCTTTAAAACTTGCCGCTGTGGTCAGCTTCATTTATGGAATTTATAGTTTCACTCTCCCCGCTTCGCCACCGCAGGGGCGCGATCAACCGGTCAGCATCACGAAGGTACTGGGCTTGGATGCTTTGCAGCTATTGAAGAAGCCTTCGTACTTCGTCTTCGCACTTTGTTCGTTTCTGATTTGTATCCCACTCGCTTTCTACTACGCACGAACCTACGAGTTTGTGAGCTTGATGAAGTTCGGAGATCGTGCGGCGGGAGTGATGGCCCTGGGACAAGTGAGCGAGATTGGCTTCATGGCGGCCGTGCCATTTTTTCTACGACGACTGGGCGTCAAGTGGATGTTGCTGGTCGGCATGTTGGCCTGGGCCTTGAGGTATACGCTATTTGGTCTGATGCCTTCCAGTGCCAGCATGTTAATTCTGGGGATCGTCTTGCATGGTATCTGCTATGATTTCTTTTTCGTTACCGGCCAGCTCTATACCGATCGTGTGGCACCGCGCGAGATTCGCACCAGCGCTCAAGCCTTTTTAGGGCTATTAACCTATGGGGCTGGGATGTTGATCGGTAACATGGTTTTGGGGAATTGGGGAGATGCCATCAAACTGGATCCATTAACACGCGAAGGCTGGTTGGCCGATGCGGCACAGTTTTGGTTGTTACCGGCCGGACTCGCCGCAGGGGTCGCAGTATTATTCTTTGCCACCTTTTGGGACAAGAGTGTCGATCAAGCCATTGCCAATGACGTGTGACTCTTTGCAATCTGGCGATTGCAGTTACGAATAGTAGGTGCAAGTACGAATGACGGTAGACTCTCTGCAATCTGGCGATTGCAGCTACGAATTATCGAAGGATTGGAAGCTTGAAACTCACCACCCGTCGAACGAGCCAGTGGCTGGTAATGCTGACCTTGGTCAGCCTGACGGGTTGCGGCGGTTGCCAGCCCGATACGGGCGAGAAGTTAACTACGGAAGAGTTGAAAAAGCGGGCTCTCGAGCAACGGGAATCGTTGGTGATGAGCGAGCTGTTGGCGCTTCCGACCGATAGCGATTCGAAAATCCTGACAGCCAAGCCTGGGCACTGGATCGAAACGCGGCAACAATTCAAGTCGACTCGCGAAGACCTACAAGTGCTGGCCGTGGGGAGCGTAGCGCAAGGCACGGAACTGACCAAGATTCCCGGCACCGACATCGTTAACGAGTACACGCGACGCACTAGTCTCCCCAAGGGGCAAACCAAGAGTGTCGATCTGCAGTACTTCGTTCCGTATTCTGGCAAGCAGGAAGATCCATTCGACTTTTCTAGCACCGCGTCTCGACAGCTCAATTTGCGGACCGAGCTGTTGACTTGGCCACTGATGACTCCCCTACTGCCCGCTCCGAACATCAAGTTTGCCAACGCAATGAAGGAACATGAATTCCAATTGACGGTCGTTAGCCCACAAACGCTCGGCTACGAATATCTCAGTTCACTGGATGCGGTCTCGTGGCGCGGCGACGAGCTGATGACGGAAGAACGCATCCTCAGTTATGTCGTCTCCTTGGTCAAACCAGTAGACAATCAATATGCTTTCCCACATTCCATGCTGACCATGACGGCCATGGCGGTATTGGTGTGGGACGATGTTTCGGTCGATCAACTGTCCAGCGATCAACAGCAGGCGATCGTCGACTGGGTCCACTGGGGTGGTCAGCTCATTATCAGTGGGCCTAGTAGTTGGTCGCGGCTACAAAATACATTTCTATCACCCTATCTACCAGCCAACACGGCACAGTCCGTCGAGCTCGATACTCAGTCCTTTAAGCAGTTGTCACAAACATGGGTCACGCTCGATAAGATCGCACCCGGTGAGCGGGAACCACTTGAGATTGTAGGTACTGCCGTAGGAGGACTCCGGTTTGAGCTCAATGAGCGCGGCGCGTGGTTGCCTGGTAGTGGCGAATTGGTAGCCGAAGCGGCTGTGGGACGTGGCCGCATCGTTGTGACCGCTTTTCCGCTGCGTGAGCAACGCATTTATCGCTGGAAATATTTTTCAAGCTTTTTGTCGACTGGTTTGCTGCGGCGGCCAGCTCGGACCGTGAAATTCAATGCCGAAAATCGATCGTTGGAGCAAGTGTGGGGGGCTGGGTTTACCGGACGCGAACGCGATGCTCGATTGCATTCCAACTTTCGAATTCTCTCTCGCGACCTGCCGCTGAGCACCGCCGTTCGCAGTGTTAGCGTCCCAAGTCCTGCTATAGTCACCGCTTATGACCAATCCAAGACTGACGGCGCAGAGAGCGAAGAACAACTTGCCCCATTGCCAACCAATTTCCAGTTTAACATACCTACCACTGACGATGGTGTAGCCATGGAAGCGTCGAGCTGGGGAAGCGGTGGAGCTGCCTGGAATGATTACTCGGGACTCGCCACACGGGTGCTCGATTCGCTCAAGGCGGCGGCTGGAATTGAACTCCCCTCTCGTAAAACGATCCTGATGTTGTTGGCTGGCTATCTGGTCTGTTTGGTGCCGTTGAATTGGCTGGTCTTTCGACTGCTGGGTCGTCTCGAATACGCCTGGCTGGCCGCTCCGCTATTGGCACTGGCTGGCGTGGCGGTGGTGACGCGCGTGGCGCGGTTGGACATCGGTTTCGCGCGGCGCACGACAGAGATATCGTTGTTGGAGTTGCACGGGGAGCATCCACGCGGGCATTTGACGCAGTACATCGCCCTCTACACATCGCTGTCAACCAATTATGCGATCGAATTTCCAGAGAACGGCAGCGTCGCGCTCCCGTTGGGAGATGTGTCCCGCGCGCGGCGTCGCGCCGCTGCCGAGACACGCAATTTACGCACCAACTACGGTCGCTCCGATGGAGTTACGCTGGAGCCACTGACCGTCTATTCGAACTCGACTGAAATGGTCCACGCCGAACAGGTCGTTGGCTTGCCTGGTGGATTGGTAGTCGGTCAAACGGCCACGGGTCAGCCAGCGGTGAAGAACGAAACCGGTTTGAGTTTACATGGCGCACTGGTCATTCGCTGTCAATCCACAGAACAAATCGAGGCCTGTTGGGTGGGGGAGTTGACCGGTGGCCAAGCTGCCGAGCTACAGTTCGAAACGCTCAACGAGAAAACGTTGTGGCAGAATTGGGAGCGGGATCCAGGGACACAATCTGCCAAGCCAGTTAATACGACCAGCGATGAAGTCGATGCCTTGTGGATCGGCGGCGTGCTCGAGGAATTGGTTCTGAGAACGCCACTAGTTCCAGGTCAAACACGTTTGTTTGCCTACACTGATGATCGTCCAGGCGATTTGAAAGTAACGCCGGGTGAGGATCAGTTCGATGGCCGCTGTGTGGTCGTCGCTCATTTGTCGTCACCCAAGTTGGGGCGTGTCACGCCCGACGAAGTTATATTGAGTCGCCCCGTCTCCAGTGAGCTGTTACCCGTAGAAGGAGACACACCATGATTGAGCTTTTTGAATTTGGCAAGGACTACGGTGACTTCACCGCTGTTGGATCGCTGACGTTGAAGATCGAAGCTGGCGAGATGTTCGGCTTCATCGGACCCAACGGTGCAGGGAAGAGCACGACCATTCGCTATCTGGCCACGCTCCTCAGGGCGACACGCGGCGATGCCACCGTGAATGGTTTCAGCGTCAATAGCGACCCCATGTCCGTGCGACGCAGTATAGGTTACATGCCCGATGACTTCGGAGTCTATGATGGCATGAAGGTTTGGGAGTTCTTAGACTTTTTCGCGGTGGCCTACAAAATAGGTCGCACGCAGCGTAAACAAGTCATCATGGATGTGTTGGAGTTGCTTGATCTGGCTCACAAACGTGACGACTTCGTCAACGGTCTATCGCGTGGCATGAAGCAACGATTGTGCTTGGCCAAAACACTCGTGCATGATCCTCCGGTGTTAATTCTCGACGAACCGACCAGCGGTCTTGATCCTCGCGCGCGGATTGAGGTCAAGGCGTTGTTGAAAGAACTTCGTCGCATGGGGAAGACGGTGCTCATCAGTAGTCACATCCTGTCGGAGCTGGCCGACTGTTGTTCCTCTATCGGCATCATCGAACGTGGACAGTTGTTGATGACTGGGCCGATGGATAGTATCTATCGCCAGATTCGCCGCAATCGCATGGTGGAGATTCGGTTTAACGACAAAGCGGAGGCGGGGATCTCCATTTTACGTTCGTGCCCCGAACTGCGCGATATCGAGATCAACGGCGATCGCGTGCTAGTTGAACTGGAAGCGGACGAAAATCAATTGGCGGCGATTATGACGCGCTTGATTAATGAGGGAATTCCTCTGCGGAGCTTTAACGACAAGGAGCCAACTTTGGAGGACGTCTTCATGATGGTCACTAAGGGGTTGGTGACGTAGCATCCCAAAATATGGTTTCAGGATTTCCATTTGCAATATCAGCTCGACGCGCCAGCGAGTCGGTCGACGGTTTTGTTGAGGCCGTTTTTTCCAATTCGCGAATCTGGTGCCCCACTCGCTCGCGCGTCGAGCTGATATTGCAAACCCCACCCACAGGGTTAGCAGATAGCTTATGGCTTGGCCATGTGTCAGACTAACACGGCTCGGATATCGATTTGTTGGTTTGAGGGAAGAAGTTTCAGCTTGTCCCGCACGGTAGTGATAGAGTTAGGAGAACACAGCCATGGCTAAATACAGGACCGATGTAAAATTCACCGTCAACGCGGCTTTTTTTCGGGAGATAAAGGATGATCACAAACAGCTTCAGTGCCTGCTCGATCGCATTCGCAACTTCATAGCGGTGAGGCCCGCGCTGGCCAATCATTGGAAAGAGTTTACCACCCTGTTATGCGACCTCAGAGATCAACTCGCTTTTCACTTCGCACTGGAAGAGGCCTATGGCTATTTCGAAGACGCAATTGAACGCGCCCCACGCTTTCACGACACTGCAGGTCGCTTGCGCGATCAGCACGCCGACCTGTATTTACTGGCGCAAGAAATCGCCGAGAACGCTGGCCTCTTGCCTAACTCTGAGGCTGAACAATTGGCCGATCAATTCGTCGCCTTCGATGTTGCCCTCAAATCGCACGAAGCGGCCGAGTTACGCTTGATTCTCGACGCGATTGGGCACGACGTAGGGGTTGGCGACTAAGCTAGTTCCAATCAACCGCATAGCGAATTGATTCCCGAGAATGGACCACAGTCAACTCCAGTCGCACACCATTGGCTGCTAACGCCAACCCAACCACTGGATCGTTAGGGCGAAAGTGGTCGATGACCTGTCCATCGGCCCGGAGTAGATGAATTGTGTTATCGCCGCTCGACAAACCCCACACCGCTTGTCCGCTGCGAGGGTCTTGGGCCGCGCACATACTTGTCAAAGCTGGCGTCGATTGCAATGGCATGCGGTAGTGCCAACGTTGATTGAGTCCCTGATCGAGCAAGAACAGGGCCGGTTCATCTGCGGCCAACCAACCGCGGGCTAGTGTCAATTCTTGGCCACCATTCCGGCAAGTGAGCCAAGGGCCCACGTCGGGCTGAAACGCAACACGCGTTGGACGATTAGTGGCAGCTTGGCCCGCCCCGGTTGCAACCGTTTTTACCACTGGATGACCTAGACCATTTGCATTACTACCCGAGGTATCGGTGGAAAGCTGCAAAGGTTCAATGGCCCCGTCTGCCAAGACGACATGTCCATCGGTGGTTAGTGTTGGATGTCGAAGAGAGAGTAGCGCCTTTGGTTCCAGCGGCGATCGACCACTGAGCTGTTCACGGTTGGTGGGATCGATGAGTACTGTTTGGCCATCCCGGGTGATGACAGCCAAACGCGCTGCGCTCGTAGCACTCACGCTGAACCACTGCATGTCGACGACACTCGCGCTCGTTCCCAAGTGGACTGTTCGGCTCTGTTCGCTACGCGTATTGAACAAGTGTACTTCGTTTCCTCCGACTTTGCACAAGGCGATATCTTCGTTGGTTGGAGCAACTTCAAGACGCGCGGCGGGGCTAGTGTTGATCGGCCAGCGCGGTTTGTGCTTGAGTGGCGCATGGCCACTGGCTGAACTGGGTTGTAGGAGTAGCTCTCCGTTGGTCAACCAGGTCCAGAGGGTACCGAGCTTATCGCAGGTGACAGCACTAGCGTCGACTGGCAAACGTTCGCGAGCCAGTTCACGCAAGGTAAAGCTCTGAGGTGGATAGGGCTGCGCGGCGGGGAATAACTTGGAACGATCGGCGTCGGTGGCAGCCGACATCCGCAATTCAGCTTCGTACCGCTCCTGTACATGTTGCTGTTGAGAAATTATTTCCTGGGCTAGATCCTCGCCGTCAACCAGCCTAGCCAGCAGCGTCGGAAGAAGCTGGTCGAGTAACGGATTGCTGCGTGATTCACGAAGTTGTAGGCGATTTTCGGCATCAATGACGACCAGCGTTGGTGCTTCAAGCACATAAAACAAGTCGCGTCCCAGCGCCTCGCGATCCAAGGCCAGTTTGCCAGGCAGCTTCCAGTCGTCGGCGATCGATTCGAAAGTGCTCCCAGCCGGTGGCTGCGGCTCGGCCCACACTGGCACGAATTCGACGGCCCCCTGGGGGACATTCAAGTCAACTAGCGCCGTGGCAACTCTTCTCAACTGTTCGACTGCCACGCGACAGGTTGGATGATCGGCCAACCATATCAACACCGTAGCCTTGCGCTGCGGCTGGGGTTTACTAGAAATATACACCGACTCACCACTCGGAGCTTCCAGGTGGATGGCTGGCATTTTTTTCCCTAGACTACGCGTATCGACTGCGGGTGGGACCGGCACAAATCGATTGACCAACAGATCTTCCGATTGAACATCGATAGCAAAACGTTGCCAATCAACATTTCCTCCCGCGCGCACTCCAACGAATTCGATCGTCAATTCCATTTTGCGAACGCGTTGGTCAGCCAGCATCTGCTGCGTCAAATGCGTACGCGGCATGCGCATGCGTCTGAGCAACAGTGATGCCTGATCAATGTACAGGACATATTCCGCCTGTGCACGTTGTACTTTGATCACGAAACAAACGCGGTCACCGATCGACTCAGGGGGTAGATAGGTGAGCGCAGCCGAGTCGTCGATCAGCCCACTCAGCGGATTGGCACTGAGCAATAGGTCGAGTTGCGGCGGAAACCCCGCGAGACCGGCTGACAAGCGCTCGGCGACCAGCGGATCGCTCAGTAGCCATGTGAAGTCAACTTTCTTAGGGAGGCTGCGACTGAGTACTTGATGGGGCACGAGTTCATCGTCATCGCGAAATCGCAAACGCCAGCGGCCTTGATCCGCTCCCACGCCTGGCCCTGCCTGCACTGAATAGGCCTGAATTCCCACCTGTCCTTGGTTGTTCCAGCCTACTGAGAGCGGCGCGCGATCCTCGAGCAGTTTCCCATCCAACTCGTATCTGAGTTGCACAAACGCTTCGTCCTCGTAGCTTTTCAGTTGTTGGTAGGCGTGAATGCACTGATCCAGCGTAGTGCGTGGGGATGCCGTGGCCGAAACGAATTGCGCGCGGTTCGAACCCTCACTTGCATCTTGTGCCAGCCCATCCCCCGTGCGATCACACCCACTCAGCAAGCCAATCAGCACCACAAATCCCGAGCACTGAAAGTATCCTCTAACTAAATTTCTTTGCATATTTTTCACGATCTCAAATTCCCACAGGGACGGAAGTGGCTGGCCATTGAATCGGCGGGGAGGATGTCTTTAATGGGGGCAGTTGGGTAGAATGTCAGTTGTTTCTCTACCAAAAACATAAGCACCAAGGCAACGGACAACGCGGCGATGGACGAATGTAATATTCAGTTTGGCAAGAATTCGGCTTGGATTTTGCCCAAGGAGGAGGGGATAGCATGCATTCGCGCGCCGCAACCACGTATTGACAGCATTGCATCTGCAGTTAACGCGGCGCTCGCCTCACCGCTTGAATTCCCAGCATTCGATCAGGCCCTGGTTGCTGGTGACCAGTTGGCATTGGCAGTCGATCCACAATGTCCCTCCCTAGTCGAGGTCGTGAGCGCGACCGTGCGTTGGTTTTGCGAACACGGGACGCCGGCTGCGAACATGCGAGTGGTGTTGGCTGGTGAAGGTGGCTGGGACGTGGGGGAATTGACCATCGCCATCGCGGAACAGGTGGGATTTCCAGTGAGCGTCGAGCAACACGACTTTGACGACGCGGATAAGAGTTCCTATGTGGCGGCGAATGAAGCGTCCGATCCGATCTATCTCAATCGCTCCCTAGTGGATGCAGACGTGGTGATCCCAATCACTTGTGCTCGTCCCCTGGCTGGGCTCGATTACTTCGGTGCCTTTAGTTTATTTCCACTGTTTTCCAATCGAGCCACGCGCGGTGCGTTCTATTCATTGCCGAGATTGGAGGATTCCACTGAGCGTGACAAGCTGCTAGCTTGGGCGGACCAAGCGGCTTGGTGGCTAGGAGTACTGGTGGGGATTCAGGTGATACCGGCAGCCAACGATCGCGTGGCGACGGTGCTGGCCGGACAGCTACAACCTGTGGAAGAAGCGGCGCAGCGATCGTTGGCCGAGCATTGGAGTTGTCCCGCCAACGAGGCCAGCGACTTGGTCGTGGCGCTGCTCGACAACTCGGTCAGTTCTCTGAGTTGGTTGAACGTAGCCCGCGTCCTCTCCAATGCGCTCCGTATCGTCACTCCTCAAGGGACGATTGTGCTGGCTACTCAATTGAGTCAAGCGATTGGCAAAGGACTCGGACGCTTGCGAGATCCGCATCAATCGCCGGCCGCAATCTCGAAAAAGTTGGCAGTCGACAGCAGCGATGACGCCTTGACTGCGGCAGTGATTTTGAACGCCATCGCCAGCAATCATGTCTATCTCATTTCCAACTTGCGAAGTGAGACCGTTGAAAGCTTGGGGTTGGGAGTAATTTCGGACGCCGATCAGCTAGTACACCTGATTCGTCAACACACTTCTTGCACAGTGATCCAGGCGGCCCAGCATCGCACACTCGAGCCGTGCCACACTTAGTATCCCCCGAGGACCTGCATGGCATGCGCGACTTGCTTGGCTCTCGAAACTCGCGGGATGATACTTGGACCAGTGTGGGCACCGTCCATCTTAGTACTAATTCTGCTAGCCAGCCAAGCATTGAAGCACTCGATGACTTGCCTGTCCCATTGCTGTCCACCGCCGGCGTTGATGATGTGATGTGCCTTGTCGATGGGCATGGCGGAACGGTAGGGGCGTGAGCTGGTCATGGCGTCAAACGCGTCCGCCACTGCTATGATCCGCGCTATCAGCGGCGTTGACTCGCCCCGCAATCCTTCGGGATAACCGCGGCCGTCCCATCGCTCATGATGATAGAGAATTCCAGGGAGCACGAAATGCAAATCCTCCAGTTGCTCAACGATACGATAGCCAATTCGAGGATGCTGTTGAATCGCTTTGAATTCTTCCTCCGTGAGCGGACCATTCTTCAACAGGACATCATCTGAAATGCCGATCTTCCCAATGTCATGCAAGATGCCCGCTAGATAGATTTCCTGGCAAGCCTGATCCGACAGACCATACAACTCGGCCAGTTCGCGTGACAAGCGAGCAACACGCTCGCTATGTCTCTGTGTATACGAATCGCGAGCATCGATCGTGCGGCTCATCGCATGCAAGATATCTAAGATGGTTGAAGGCATTGGTGGGACCCAGTCAGCCATTGCTCCTCAGCTCGATTTCAAGCAATCGGTGGTATTGAATCTCGGCACTCGTCTGTTATCGGAGGGAGGGAATGGTAGTCGGGGACGGCACTCCTCAAAATTATAGAAATATCAAAGTGTGGCAGATTTATCGTACTGGTTGCAATGAGTTGGCTAAGTTTGCATGCGTGGCCGAACCGTGGGAGTCAACCGCTGGTGCGTTCCAACTCCGCATGCAACACTTCAGCTTCTTCATAGTATCTCCGACGAGCAAGCCCGCTGGCCGCCTCGCCATCGAGCAACACGGTGACCCACGGATGCAATTGCAGAGCGGAAGCGGGAAACTGAGCTGTCACGGGGCCTTCCACCAAAGCTTGTACGGCAGCCGCTTTGTTGCCGCCAGTGGCCAGCAACAAGACGCGTCGCGCTTCTAGAATCGTCCCCACCCCCATGGTCAGCGCTAACTTCGGGACCTCATCAAGTGAATTGAAAAAACGCGCGTTGTCGCGCCGCGTCTGCTCGCTGAGCGCCTTGATGCGGGTACGACTGGCCAGAGAGCTTCCCGGTTCATTGAAGGCAATATGCCCGTCCGTTCCAATCCCCAACAACTGCAAATCGATACCTCCGGCGCGCGCGATTTGCGATTCGTAACGGTCTCCTGCGGTGATCAGGTCTGTTGCATTCCCGTCCGGGATATAGCAGCGGTCGGCGTTGAAATCGGCCAGTTCGAATAGGTGCTGGTGCATGAAGCGCCAATACGACTGCTCGTGCTCGCGCGGTAGCCCCACGTATTCGTCTAAGTTGAAAGTGGTGAGTTGAGAAAAGCTGACTTGCTGTCGTCGATAGCGCTCGATCAACTCGCGATAAGTCCCCAAGGGAGTGCCGCCGGTGGCCAGTCCGAGCACGCAGGTCGGGCACTCAAGAATCGTTTGACAAAAGACATCAGCGGCCCGTGAGCTGACCGCTTGGGGAGAATCAAGGATAACAACACGCATAAAATATACATCACCGACTAAAGCAACGGAAAAAAAGCAAATTCACTTCGGGGGAAAAAAGCGGTGCTCGCCGCGCTTGGCGGCTTGATGCGAACGCGGGGTATCTTGTTCAATGCCGGGATCCCCCTGTGTGGTCATCCACTGCTCGAGTTGTGAGGCTAGGCGCTGCTTCACTTCGGCATGTTGCGGATCTTCCGCCAGATTGACCATCTCAAATCGATCGTCCGACAATTGGTAGAGCTGCTCGGCAGGACGATGCGTATAGCGTTTGACCAAATCGTAGGTGTGAGGATTGGTCGATGCTTCCCAGATCCAAGTGGACCAATAGGGATTATTCAAGGCACCATCTCCCGAGGAGCCCATGAGGTGTTTCTCAATGTAGACTTCATCGGGGGTCAAGTTGCGAAGGTAATGATAGCTACCATCAGTGATCGACCGAATCGGATAGGCAGGGCCTTCGGGATAATTATTGTGCATGCCATAGACGTACTGCCGATGCTCGGTTGAATCGCCGCGTAGCACGCTTAGGAAACTCGTCCCATCCAACTCCCAATCCCCCGGCGAGCCACCAGCGGCTTCGATCAGTGTCGCGGCCACATCCGCGTACTGAACGAGCGCGTCGGTCCGCTTCCCAGACGCAACCACGCCAGGCCATCGCGCTACCAATGCCGTGTGCACCCCCGTATCCCAGTTCGTCCATTTGCAACCGGGAAACTGTGATCCCTGTTCGGAAGTAAATAGGACTAACGTTTCCCCTGCTTGCCCCGAGAGCTCAAGCACTTTTAGCAGCTCACCCACTTGGCCATCCATATAGGTGATCTCAGCCAAATATCTCCCGTAGTCCTCACGGGTCCGTGGTGTATCAGCGATGTTGGGAGGCAATTGGATCTTGTCGACAGGATATTGACCAGCGTCCCCCATGACCCATGGCACGTGAGGTTCGACCAGCGCGACGACCAAACAGAACGGTTGCTTGGGGTCGCGCGAGATAAACTCTTGAACTTGTGCGATGTCGTGCGATTGGGTTGGATTGCGAACGCAGCTCTTATCGTATCCGCCGACCGACTCGAAGGGAAACGCCGCTTCAGGTAGCACATGCACTTTCCCCGCTAGACCCACTCGGTAGTTCTTCTTGCCAAGGTATAGCGGCAAACTTGTCGCGCTGTCGCGGCTGGCGGAATGATTCCAGGCACAGCCATTGCGCATCGGATATTGACCACTGTATAGCTCCGCGCGGCACGGCTGACACATGGCCGAGCACAGATAGGCACGATTGAAGACCAAGCTCTCCTGAGCCAGAGCGTCGAGATTAGGTGTATGTGCATTCTGACCACCGTAGATCGCAAGATCGCTGTGAGTACAGTCATCTGCCATAATGATGAGCACATTTGGGACTGCGGCGCGAAGCCCCAGTCTGTACTGGCAATTTAGGCCAGCAAGTACTAGACATGCGGTGAACCAAAGTTTCACGGGACGCATAAACGTGTTCCCCAAAAGGTTGCGTGGCTGTTAACACAGCTTTTATTCAAAAATAGAGACTTCTCGCTCAATGCCATCATGCTGAACCCCACCACGAACAGGCTCGTTCCCAGGCTCTGCCTGGGAACGCACTGTCTTGGAGGCTCCGCCTCCCGCGGCCTGGGAACCAGATGGTGGCCATGAGCGAGAAGACGCCAATGATAACCGAATTACTCCCGTTTGGGTTAGTTTCCATGACGGACTTTAGTCGTGGTGACGGTTACTCCACTGTGGAATCAAACTGCCGACGATCATCCCCAGTAAACTGGCGGCCAGTCCGCAGAGTTGTGATGGGACAATGAAGTCGGGAAAGACGAACATGACCAACAGCCAGACGCTAACTCCAGAG
>JBGSJT010000459.1:0-24915 GCA_041741715.1 Pirellulaceae bacterium
TTTACTCGCGACCCTCCCGCACGCGGGAGGGTACCTTGCAGCTTGAATTAGGTGCTCATGAAAGATCCGGGTTAAACAAATCAGTCTGACATCGAGTCGGCGAAGCAGCATCCGGACGGATTGTAACGCGTATGCAATGCCCAATCAATTTCTCATCACGATGACGACTCCCGCCGCCAAGCATAAGATCCCCACCAGACGCTGCCAACTCAGTGCATGTTGAGAATAGCCGACCAACCCAAAATGGTCGAGCACCAGAGAGAGGGCGATTTGTCCAGTCAGCACCAGCGCGATCCAGCGCGTGGCACCCAACCCCGGGGCGACCAACAACGAAACGGTCACCATGTACGTTCCCAACAGCCCACCTATCCAAGCCCAACTCGGCAATGTCTGTAATTTTGCGAAGTTTGGCAAGCCGACTTGGAGCAACAGCCCGACTGTTATCAGAGCCATGAAACCAGTGCCGAAGCTAATGATACTGGCTTGTAACGGATGGCTACACTGCGATGAAAGCTTGGCATTGACGGCGGGTTGAAACGCCATCACTCCTCCAGCTCCCAATGCCAACAGTGTGGCCAAGCCGGTCATCATGGCCGATGATTTGTCCATACTAGGCTTCGCCTCAAAAGGGGTCTGAACCTCTCCGGCAAGACCAAAAAAACCAAGTTATTCGACTTGCCTCCAAAGGGTCAGCCCCCTTTTGAGACGAAGCTTAGTTATCGCAACCAAGTCGACAAGAGAATTAATAGCATCGTCAGTGGCAAATGCAACAAACTGACGCGCAACATCGATCGCGCCGTCCCCTTGTCGGGCTGTCGCACAAACCGCCAAGCGGAGAGAGTTTGCCACAGCGCAACGGCCACCGCGCACAGCGTTAGCAGGCTACCGATAATACTGACCGGCGGGACCGCCAGCACAGCCAAGACGATCAGAGCAAAAGATCCGAGCATGGCATGCAGCCCAGCGCCCCAACCCGAGCGATCAGTAACCGTGATCATCTTGTAACCAGCCGCCTCGTATTGCTCGCGATACATGTAAGCGATCGCCATGAAGTGTGGGAGCTGCCACGCTACGACGACTCCCAGCAATATCCACGCCTGCACGTCCAGGAGCGAACCCTCCGCAGCCGCCCAACCCATCCAGACTGGTAGGGCACCCGGCAGTGTTCCCACCAGCGTATTGGTCCAACTGACCATCTTCAGCGGCGTGTAGACCCAGACGTAAAGTCCCCATGTTGCGAGCCCGCACCACATCGTCGCGGTGTTCACCAACAACCACAAATAGAGACTTCCCACGATCGCCAAAACCCAGCCCATCCAAGCCGCTTGACTTGCCGCTACTCGACCACTGGGCAAGGGACGTTTGCAAGTCCGTGTCATGACGGCGTCACGGTCCTTCTCGATCCATTGATTCATCACACTAGCGCTGGCGGCGACCATGGCGGTACCAATGCAGGCATGAAGCACGACTAGGAGACGGGTCGCCCCTCCAGCCACGACCATCCCCATGATGGTCGTGAGCAAGATCATGATCAGAATCCGTGGCTTGGTCAGTTCAAGGTAATACGCCAGACGCTCGCGCAGCCGAGGAGCTATTGCGGCTGTCATAGTGCGATTGATTGAATCCATGAGTGTCCTAAATGCAGACTGTGCGTTTAAGTAAATAGTGTGTGTAAAAAGTGTAACCTCAGGCGCTAGACGTGGGCTCCTCCGGTCTTTGACCTCAACCGTACATCAGCAGCAAGGGACCCTCCCGCTTGCGGGAGGGTCGCGAGTAATACGAGCGGGGAGGGCTTGTAGGCCCCCTCCGCTCGCATTACCCGCGACTCCCCCTCAGGGGAGTAACCGGAATAATACCATTTTGACCGGACGGAACTTAAGGTTTCTAGCACTAGCGTCTGAGGTTCACTGAATCAACAGCCTGACGCGCCACGCGCGCAGAGCGACCACGGTAGCCAAACTGATAATCAGCGAACCTGTTGCCATGTGGGCGGTGACGATCAAACTTTCCCAATATCCCTTGGACAGAATCGTATATCCCGCCACTGTGGCGTTCGCATCCGACCAAGGCAATGCATAGTTTACAATCCATGTGCCAATCCCCAAGCCGATTTGTAGCAGGACAATCACCGCCAGCAGCCCGGCCGGACGACTGATTCGCTCCGAAATTTCCCTACTAAACGTCGCAAACCCTGCTAAACACAGGGCCAACAGCATGACTAGCCCAGCCAGGGTCAAGTGCGAATGGACGAACATCATGAAGGTGGTGTGGCTAATCGCCGCAGTCACATGTCGCAATTGAGCCCCTAAAATGAGCTGTCCGTAGCTACCAACGACCAAAATACTTGCTAGCCAAGCCAATTTTGGTCGGCCTTTCACCGCTTGCGCGACATCCGACAGCCACCATCGCGAACTCATGACAGCCGTGGCGGTAGCGATTGCAAAGAACAGTGGACCAGTGCATCCGTGAATCATGGCAAAGGTCCGTTGATCGAGCACCACTCGCGCGCCTCCCAACGCACCCTGAGCAATCACCGCGACCAGCACACCGACGCACCACCAATGAAACCAAGTTCGCGGATCATAGCGGAAGGCGGCGATGACTAGTCCTATCGATAGAAAGCCAGCCAGTGATCCCAGCAACCTATGACTATGTTCGACCAGCAGATCGAAAGGTCCAAACAGCCAAGTGGAAGCGGGATAGGCGAACATGTTCCAGCCATACGTCCCGGGCCAATCGGGAACGGCCATCCCCGCATCATAAGTGGTTACCAATCCTCCGACCCAGATCAATGGGAAGACCGCCACGGTCAGGATGACGGCGAGTGCGTGGACCGCTCGATTGTAGGGCCGTGATGTGAAGGTGGCAATCTTCGGTGAATTCTTGGCACTCATGATGGGCTCCCACCCTGTACCGTATCGGCATCATGTGATTGATTCGGCAAGTTGAGCAGGAAGTTCACTAGATCCCACACGTCGTTTTCGCTCAAGCCCAATGGGTTCTCAGGTTGCATGGGTGCGGCGGGCATCGGAGTCCCTTCGATCCCACGCACGATCCGCAAGTACAAATCTTCTGGGCGCGAGCCTCCACGATAGATGCCCCTTTGTAAATTGCGTGGTTGAATGTGTCGCGGCTTGAGGGCTCCCAATTCCAACATCGGTTTCAGTTGCAGTTTGTCGCTTGGGTCGAGCCCTGCATTCGACGTCCAGTCTTTGGTCCAGTCGTCGTAGTCGTTCACCACACCATCGCCCGCTCCCGCCATCCCATGACAACTCGCACAATTGGCTACTTTACCTTGAAACAGTGTGCGACCACGAACAACCGACTCAGCTAAACGTTGTTGCTCTTCGGTGTTCTGGATCTCATCACCGACGATCGGCAGGTTGGTTGGTCTGGAAATGTTCAAAAGCGGCGCAACATTGGCCGCTCCCCAATTGTTGGCTACTTTAGAAACGATGGCCACAATCTCTTGCCACTGCGTTTGGAATTGCTCTGCGTCGGATTCACGGACACTAAAGTCGATCAGACGCTCGTCGTCATCCCAGTCCAAATCGAAAGTGGCACGCAGCAACAAATTCCGTTCGACTTCACCGCGGATTGATAGATAAATCACATAGTCGATCAGCGCTTGTAAATCTTCCTCGGTTAGTAGTCGAAACGCGGGCATACTCGTCCCGGTAATGCCATCCGCGAGTGTGCGGGCTAAGTCGTCGCGCGTGGGGCGGCTACCTATCGGCGTGCTCTTAAATTTGAACTTGCCCAACCGGAAGTCGCGCGGATAAGGATTGAGCAGTCGTGATGTGGCCCCCAAGCCATTGCCCGCAATACCGTGACATAGAATGCAGTGTTCGCGATAGAGTCCAAAGTGGACCCCTGCTTCATCACTGCGAACCGCACCCGCAGCACGTTGCAATCTTTCGATCGAGACCAAATGCTTTACCGCTGAATCGTTGGTTAAAAAATCAGGCCAGCGGGGGGAGTCAGGAGTGCCAAACAACTCCTCTAAAATAACTTGCACGTCATCGCGTACCTGCTCCAATTCAACTCGCTCATTTAGCTCGAGTCGTTTAGCAAACAACCGATTCGGCTCGAAGGCATCGATCGGTACGTCACAGCCGGATAGGCAGATCACGCATGGGATCAACCAAGCAATCGCGCACGCCCAGCGGCGATCATTGAAATGAGTGGGGGGGCGCGGTGCGGAACTATTCATGCAAGATCAGTAAAGTAAGAAACGACACAAACACCTATCACTCATAGTGAACCGTCAGAAGCCCCGGACCGCAACGCGAAATCTGGTGGGGCAAAGCGTCGCGGCTTTGATTCGTCGCAAACTCGCTGGAGTACAGCCTTTACGTGCCTGTGCATGTCGAACAAGAAAAATGGCGGCTAAAGCCTGGATTCCAACGCAAAGGGGTACTGTCCAATTACGCAGCTCGCTTAAAGTAATCCAACGTGTCGATCATGAAACCCTTTAAGAGCTGAGAGGCGGCCAGTGTAGTGCAGGTCGCCTCATTAGTGACATGATATTCGCGACTTTCTAGCTGCAGGACGCGAATTGTCGCATCGCGTGGATCGACTATCCAATACTCGCCGACTAGATCGACCTCATTCCAGTACTGTTCATGCCGCAAGTGAAATTTGGCGGTTGGTACAAACAGCACATCGGGTTCTCGGTATCGACCGTCGGCTACTTGCACCCGCGTCGGTGCCGTCATGGCTATACCTAAGTTTTGCGCATCGACAAACTTATTGAGCGCAAGAAAAATCGAACGGGCCAGAAGTTGATGTTGTATTGACGGTACGGGCAACACCTCTATAAGTCCGTCGACTAACTCAATGATGCGATTTCCCGGCAAGGCAAAGTAGCCTCCTTCGCGCCATTCTCCCTGTGGTGGAAAAAGCTCGAGTATCGCCGTGCTCGCGAGTGAGCCACTATCTAGGAAGACCGCCGTTTGATGCTGACTGGCCATGGGGTAGTTTTCAAAAACAAGGTATGGGTGTTCGGGCTCGCTATGGTTTTAAAGCCCCACCGCTTCCAGCCCGATATCGTCGAACGAGGCTTCACCGGTGGCACCAAACAGGCCGATCGAAACAATTGCCTCGCGGCATTCAACGGGTACATGAAAGACTCTCGACTCCGATTTCCAGCCGCGCGTCCCTCGAAAGCTCCCTAGTAATTGCATCTCGAGTAAACTGCGTTGTTCATTATAGAAGCGAATGGTGACGGCGGGGAGTTCATCGCGGTCAATGCCTGCTTTAACATCCACGGTTTTCACGGCGGCCGACAGCTTGACGCGTTTTACCTCGCGGCCATCCAACGCTAGGCCTTGTAGCAAATTAGTGGGGCGCCCCTGCACGTCATTGCGAAAAGAGACAAAATGTTTGCCTGCCGGTGTGTCATCCGCGCTATTCCAGCTCGCTCCGCGTTCGTAGTACCAGCCAGGCATGACACCCGCCGAAGCTGGCTGCTCCTCGAAACTGCCATTGACCAACTGAGGGTGAGCTGGGTCGGCATGCACTTTGCGCTGCTCTTCGGCCGTACCTGTCATGGGAACAAACAGCGTCGGACGCAATGATTCACGCTCGAGTTTTCCATCCTGCTTGCGCATTAAATAGAGCGTTTGCTGATAACGTTCTCCCACGGGGATAATCATCAGGCCCCCTTCGACCAATTGATCGATCAGTGGTTGTGGGACATTCTCTGGGCTACACGTAACGATGATCCGATCAAAGGGAGCGTGCTCTTCCCATCCTAAAAATCCATCCCCGACTTTAGTGAATACATTTTTGTAGCCAACCGCGTCAAGCACCTTTCGAGCTTGCTCACCCAGTTCGGGGACAATCTCGATAGAGTAGACTTCCTTCACCAGTGGGCTGAGTACGGCAGCTTGAAAACCGCTCCCGGTCCCGATTTCGAGCACCTTCTGTTCAGGCTCCGTCTGCAGTTCCTGAGTCATAATGGCGACGATGTACGGGCTACTGATCGTCTGCGACGAGCCGATTGGTAATGCGCGGTCGTAATACGCCTCATTGCGCAAATTGAACGGCACAAATTCGTGTCGCGGAGTATTGCGGATGGCTTCAATAACACGTTGGTCGGTCACGCCGCCAGGGATCAGCACCTCGCTAATCAGTTGTTCCCGAGCCGCGTTGAAATTGACAAACGGTGGCAAACCCGCTTGTCCGGTGGCATTGTGAATTGGAAGACCTCCCAACAGAATCAAACTCAAGTAAAAGATTGGCGACGAGTGCATGTGGTAATTCTCATTCGATTTTGACTGCGCGGATCATCGCTCCGACGTACGTCAGGCTTTCCTGCCTGACCGGAGCCTGGGAACGAACGTACTCTCGTGGTGGTGTTTAGCGAAAAGTGTCGCTAACTCTTCCATTCTACCATGCACCCTCGGCAACGAACATCTGAAAATTGGTTTTCACGAGACTCTCATCTTTTTGCCGCACATTTTTTTTCGGACGCGTTTTAGTCCTGGCCGTTTCTAAGACGCGTTGGAGTTGAGAGTCCCCCGCTATCAGGCGCAGGCATTTCCGACAAAAAAATGTGCGGCAAAAAGATGTTACACTCCATGGCTACCATCATTCAGCAAGGCGGAGGCGAACTATCAATCATGACCAAAATGAACAAAGGCAAATTCGACGCCGACGGCAATTTGAAAAATGGCAAAGTGACCGACTACTACGCAGGCGGAGAAGTCTGCTCAGTCGGCAAGTATGTTGACGGTGAGAAAGAAGGGGTGTGGAAGTTCTATTTCAAGAACGGAGAGCTGCAAGCCACCGGGAAATACAAACGCGACAAGATCTTTGGTGCATGGAAGTGGTATCGCGAGAGCGGCCAACTCATGCAAACTGGCTCCTTTGACGCTGAGGAACAGAAGACCGGAGAATGGAAACGCTACCATCCCGATGGCACCCTCATGGATGAAGGGAAATTTGTCGCGGGAAAGAAGGTTGGCCAGTGGAACCAGTACGACACAGCAGGCGAACTGAAAAAGACGACCCAGCACAAGTCGCCTGTCATATGACAACTTCACACATCGTGGATGCGAATTATCGCGTGGATGGTCATGAGCGGGAACGAACAGCATGAGTTTCAAACTACGCCGCACTATTTCCTGGCAGTTGGCTGGCCTGCTATTGGCGTTGGCGGCGCTGGCGCAGCTCCCAGACGATAGGCGAAGCCCTACTCGATCCAGTGGCCGGTCTAGTGGAGGAGGTAGGAGAGGGGGAGTGCCATCACGCGACTCCTTTCCGACGTGGGAGGTCAACGCGGGTTTCAAACGAGATGTCTTTACGTTCGCGAGAATTGAGTTCGATTCCGATGGCCCCTTCGGCTGGCATGATCGTTGGGACAATGACTATCCGGATGGAGACTGGAATTTCTCTATGCGGCTCCAGCAATTGACGTCACTCGAGGTCGATCCCAACGGGTTGGTGCTGCGGCTGACTGACCCGCGTCTGTTCGACTGTCCGTTTGTGTACTTCGCGGGAGTGCAGTACATGACACTCGACGCCCAAGAACAATCGGCTTTCCATCGCTACTTGCTCAATGGTGGCTTCTTCATGATGGACGATTTATGGGGACTCGCCAGTCGCGACAATGTACTGGCTATCATGCGCGAAGTATTGCCACACGCGCGGCCGGTGGAGCTGACGCTCGAGCATGAAATTTTCCATCTCGTCTATGACTTGAAGGAGCTACCGCAAGTTACCGATTACCTGACCTGGAGTCGCGGTGAGAAATTTGAGTACGCGCACGAGGGAGCGACCGGAGATTCGGCCCCTCATTTCCTGGCCTACTTTGACGACGCCCAGCGGATGGTCGGAATCATTTGCCACAATAACGACATCGGCGATGGTTGGGAGCGCGAAGGTCATCACATCGACTACTTTGAGCAGTACGCTCTACGGTATTCCTATCCCTTTGGCATCAACGTTATTGCCTATGCCATGACTCATTAAGCAGTAGGTGCTAGCCGAATCACCCCCTTCCCTGAGCGTTGTTGTTCCACCCTTTTGCTCTCGCCCATTAATTTTGTTACGCCCCTGGGATTATTCTGCTGTCCCCGCGACATCGCTGTGTCCCCAGTACGCTCCCGTGTCCCCGGTACGCTCCCTTTCCGAGTGCGCCCATCTTGATCCGACAGGAAGATTTGAAGACAGGAAAATGACTGTGCGGTTTGCGCGATTTTCCTGTCGTAAAATATTCCTGTCTCGTCAGAACTAGGCCGTCATCAGCCATGCAACGCGAGTCAAACGCCTAAGCCGACAATCCATTGTCTGGCTTCCCAGCAGCGTTGCTCACGACCTCGCTTTGACTATTGCACCCTCTTTGTTGTAGAATTCACTTGCCACAGGCAGGAGGGGTACGAAGCCAGTGATTGGCTGTGTCCCCGTTCCTCTCTCTAGGTTAAACACCTCCTCGCCCTAAGATTCCCGTCACCCACCATTCATCGCAGTCCTCCTTCAACGAAGTTATCATGCGTCCAACGATCACAATTGCATTTGTCGTATTATTGTCCGTTAGCGTTTGTCGTGGGCAAGATATCGCTATCGATGCTGAAGCTGATACTCGTCAAGCGTATTTGAATTACACAATCGATCATGCAGGCGACTCTGATCGCGGCAAAAAACTATTCAACGACGCAAAGAAGTCTTTGTGCTCCAATTGTCATCTGGTGACAGGGATGGAAAAGAGCGGCCCTAACCTAGATGGCATCGCAGATAAGTATCCGTCCGATCAACTCGCAAGACAAGTTCTCTATCCGAGCGAGTTTATTGCTCACGGCTTCGAGCAAATCAACATACTGACGACGGACGGAAAACTATTCGCGGGACGAATGGAGCGATCCAACCAGATCGAGGTCAAGCTGGTCGATGCGCAGGGAAAAGTCAACTCGATAAAGCGAAAAACGATCGAGGCGATTAAGGAAGTACCGACATCGTTCATGCCAGCCGATCTGCACCAGACGCTTACGAAAGAGGAGTTCGCAGATTTGATGGCCTATTTAAAGACGCTGAAGTTTGCTCTTCAGGATGGCTATGCCGACGATGGCCGAAAAATTGCCATCCTACCTCTGAGCAAGTCCGTGAAGGTCGAACCAATTCATCCACCAGAGCTGAACTTCGAGAATCCGGTGTGGTGCGGCGCATTGCCTGGGACAGCGACTGATTTGCTGGTAATCGAGCACATGACACGACGTATCTGGCGATTGATCCGCGACGACGGCCCGGTCCGCAAAGAACTATTTCTGCAATTAGGAGACGAAGTCCATACGGGTGCCAATCATGGCATCATGGGCATGACCTTTCATCCCGACTTTATCCACAATCGTCGCTACTTTCTCGAATATGAAGTCGAGGAGAACAATCAAGTCAAAACGACTGTCGTTGAACGAACAGCCGCAGTCGACGGGTTGCGTGATTCGGGCGAACCCTCGCGTCGTTTGCTGGAAACGTTTCAGCCAGCCGGCAATCATAACGGTGGTTGCATCGATTTCGGACCCGACGGGATGCTGTACGCGGCGTTTGGTGATGGTGGTCCACAAAAGGATCCCAACGGTTACTCGCAAAATCCACGAATCCTGTTGGGCTCAATGGTGCGAATCGATGTTGATCACCGAGACGACGGCCTGCCTTATGCGATACCAAAAGATAATCCTTTCTGGGATGCACACCGAGTCGACTCCGACGTCCGCGCTGAAACTTGGGCAATCGGGTTTCGTGAACCGTGGCGATTTAGTTTCGATTCGCTAACGGGCGAACTGTACGTCGGTGACGTGGGGCAACACGAATTCGAAGAGGTCACGATCGTTCATCGCGGTGATAATCATGGTTGGAACGTGCGTGAGTCGTTCACTCCCTTTTCTGAAGAATATGCGCGTGCTGGTGAGCAATATGTAGATCCAGTGTTTGCATATCCTCATGGACTCGGTTTTTCGATTACAGGTGGATACGTTTACCGAGGCAACCGGAGCCCTGCCTATCAAGGGGTCTATGTATTTGGCGACTTCAACACGCGGTTGATTTGGGGGCTGCGTCAAACTGCAGGCAAACTTGAAAGCGTTTACCGGATTGGCATCGCCCCCAACGGGATTGCGTCCTTTGGAATCGACCAGCAAGGTGAGATTTACCTGGTGACGTACAAAGGTACCATTTACCATGTGGACCTATCTGCATCCGACTATCCCAGCGCGGTCGTCGACCCAGCAAATAACTAATCGGTCAACCCACTCTGCGCTGGAGTCCAGGCTTTAGCCGCTCTTACCGCGTTCGACTTGCTACGGGTATCCAACGAATTCAATCGCTCAAATTGGCGTCCAACTACTCCTCATTCGTTCACACTAAGGCCACAGACAATGCGCAGCCCTCTCTTGCTTCTTGCTTTCTACTTCGTTTTTCCGGTTGGTTGGGTTGTGGGTGACGAGCCACCTTGGGTCAGCCTATTCAACGGCACGGACTACGACGGCTGGAAGATCGTTGCCAAAGCCGATCCTGCCCCCACCGTGGTTGAAGAGGGCGCGATGGTGCTGCGGCAGCGCATCAACACTGAGGAACACACCTACGTCGCGTCGGACAAGAAGTACCGTGATTTCATTCTGGAGCTTGACCTGAAGGATGATCCCAGTTTCAACAGCGGGATTTTACTGCGCTGCGTCGATACACCAGCCGACGCGAAGGTAAGACTTAATGGCTACCAAGTGAAGATTGACAACACCCAGCGAGCTTGGACGGGTGGCGTATTTGACGACTTTGGCGCTGGCTGGACATGGATGTTCGATCTCAAAGACGATCCCCGAGCGCGGGCTGCATTTAAGCTGGGGGAGTGGTCGCATTTCCGTATCGAGTGCATTGGGCCGTCGATCAAGGTCTGGATCAACGGTGTGCCGACCTGCAACTTAATCGATCAGAAATACCCAGAAGGCTATGTCGCCTTCAAGATTCATGCTTTGGGTGACAAGCCGAGCGCGACAAAACAGGCGATCCGACTGAAGAATATTCGCATCATTACGGACCAACCGGAACGCTTCGCTGAGCCGATGGAACTTGCCGCTCGACACGCCCGCACCACCCCCAGCGATTCGGACAAGGCGCTACCCTAGACCTCGACTCATGGCCCATCCACGCCTCTGGAGTACCGCCGGTCAGGCAGGAAAGCCTGACGAACGTTAGAGGACTCGTATGTCAGGCTTTCCTGCCTGACTTGAGGCAATCCCAGGGCACGGGTGACATTGGGTTCCAACGGGCTAGTGCATTCCCGCTAAAGGAAGGGTGTGGTCGCTACCGTGTGCTGGGCCGGGTGTGGCCAGGCGTGAGAAAATTTCGTCAAAGTTGTTGTCTATTTTTCCCTGGGATCATTTTGCCACCATTATTTTGCCAACGACACGGCACCTCATGACAGAATAATGGAGGCCAAATAATTCTCAGGGGCAGTTGCAGCGCGACATGTGTTTTGACGTTGACTCTGCCGGACGCGACGGGAAGATTTGACGACAGGAAAATGAATACTCGGATTCCGTAATTTTCCTGTCGCAAAATATTCCTGTCGATCCGCGAACAGTATCAGCGGCAGGCATGTACCAACGCGCGGTCGATGAAGGCGACAATGGGATTCCTGGGGACACACTGTATGCTCCACAATTGCCTACTGCTGGTTTGTATAGCGGTTGCGGACGATTGGGGTTTGTGGAATGGCCACTTCGTGGACGTGATTGCCCTCGGCGCGATATCGATTGATAGGTTTCGCTATGGCTGGTTTCGCTGGCATGACCAACTTGCTCGGTTTCGTCTCCCGAGTCACCGACTTTGCGGGTTCTCTTGTGATTTCCGCTTGGACCTGTAATGGACTGGAGGCGGCTTTAGGAGCAGCCGGAGGAGCGACAGGCTTTGACTCGAGGATACTGACGGTCGGCTCCGAATTTCTTTCGACAGGCTCCGTCGCGTTGTTCGCTTGCTCTGTCACCAGTCCAAGAAAGTCCACGTCGTCTGCCGGTAGATCGCTGTCGCTGGCTTCTGTCGTCAATCCAAAAAAGTCGACATCATCCGCAGGAAGCTCGTCTGTAGAAAGTTCGCTGTTCGATTCCGAAGTTCCAGTGGTCGCGTGGACGTAATGTTGACCGGGAGTTTGCTCGAAAGAATCTGTTTCCACAGCGACGTGCGACTCTAATGCAGCATCGTCACTGATCGCTTCGATGGTCAATTCGCCCAGCGGATCGCTCAAAAATTTGCGAACCTCAGGTGTGCCGGCGAAGACACAAACCGCGATCGCAAAATTGGCGACTCCGATTTTTATGCCTGTCAACGAGATGGATTTAAACCATGGTGAGCCCCCTCCAACAAATGCGAAGGCCAGCGAACCGAAGAGGCCAGTAAAGAACGTGGCGACAATCCACATGGCCTTCTGGCCGCTCGACAAATCCTTAGAGAGCGCACACAAAAAAATACAAACCAGCGGATGTACTACCAAGAACAGGAAGCCGGTCAAGCAGAGCAAACCACCAACAACAGCGCACAACATTAACATGGACAATTATCCTGAGGCTACAAAGACATTTGGGCTCTATGCGTCGCGCGGAAAATCGGCGCACGACGCTAAACGAATAGGTTCCAATGTTGAGGCCTGCCAGTTTCGCTACGATATTCGGGGAGAAGTACTGAGCCCGCAATTAGTTTTCGCCTGATTATGCGGGGAGTAGCGGTTGCGCTCTTGTTCATCTCAAACGAACTACCGCAAATGGAAGGCGAAGCGATCTGCCACAACCTCAAAACCCAAATTGCCAGAATGCGGGCGATATGGACTGACGAGCACCGTGAGCATGGGCGCTGACAATTGGCTGACAATCTGCAAGCCGTTCAACGGAGAGAATCAAATACAGTTTTCGCTGAGGTTAGATTAGTCTGCCTTCAGTTGACGGGAGCGCGATGCATCGCGTTTGCGTCTGGGATTCAATTGCTCCAATTCGTCGGTTAAGCTCTGGAGCGTTAGTTTTTGGATTTTCCGGAGCTCGCTCTGCTCTGAAAAATTGAATCCGTGGCGTGTGTTCCGATCGTATTCGACATTGTCGTCAGCGGTTTTCTTGTCGGCGAGCTGTGCGATCTCGTCCAACTTCACCATCACGGCTGCATGGGCTGATTGACGCGAGTTGCCAGTGGCCGAGATCAGCTTTCCAGCCAACCTCGCCTGCTCCAAGGCGAGCTCGACACGGTGGGCGTTAATTTCTGCGATGTCAAAATGTCCTTGCTCATGATCGAGCAAATCTGGTGAAGTGTCCGGTCCATACCAAGACTCCTCCGGCAAAAAAACCACACGCAGTTTGATCGATCTAACCGAGACCGTTACTTGTTGGCCGTTCTGTCCAAACAAGAACTGGAATTCGTACCGAATGCGAGTGGCTGTGTGGGCTGTCGCACTCTTCTCGGGTGGTGCTTCCCCTAGAAACTCATCGACTTTCAGCGGGCCTTGCGTGTACGGACGTTCCTTCGATTTCGGAGGAGCGGCGAGCAGCGGTAGATTGACTGCCAATACTAGGCACGGGAGCAAGAGAAGTCGGAGTAGAGTTGTCATGGTAAAAACTACGTAACCGTCCGAGCTTGATTGAGAGTAGAACAATTGTCCCCAATTGTTCACGATATCGTGAGTAGAAAAATTGCCCCGAAATTGTTCAGGATTTTGACTGGGGTCAGCAATTCAAAGCGGTGAACCATTGAGCAAATGGTTTTACTTTGCCTCAATTGCCACGTTTGTCGTGAACAGTTACAAAACTACTTGGCATCGAGCGCGAAATAAGTGTCGGGACTTACCTGTAGCTGCGGTCGCCAGACCGCAGGGAGTCTGGGTGCTGGCGAACGTAGCTACGACATCCTTCTGCCAACGCCACGGCATCTCATGCCAGCATCAGCAACAGGCATGCAGCAACGCGCGGTCGAAGAAGGCGACAATGAGTCATAAAAATCTGCTGGGACATCGCACTTTTCGGGGTGATTCGTACCTGATCGCGCGAACATAAGACTAACATGATCCAAACGGCGCTACAAGTCACACCCGGCCGAAGTGCCACCCTCAACTGCCGCTGCCGCAACATTCGCGCCAATCAGCGTCCATTCTCGGGCAGACTCTTGGGCTGCAATAGAGTTTCGCATTACATAGTTAGAAATCGAATCTGATGCGGATGCCGCAAATCCGGGCGCTTCCACTCTCACGAATACTGTTGGTTGCTGTCGCGTATTTTCAATCGAGCCTGGCCGTCAGTAACCTGCTTGGCTGAGTAGCGACTAAGTAGAATCAACCAAATCGGCTCCTGACCCCCTTTCCTCGTCGTGCGTGGGGTGGCACTGGCCTTAGCCAGTGTTGTCGAAGTAGGTGTGTTGCGCACTAGGCTACAACTTTCAATGCCTCGAAGTAATGAATTTAGATCAGCCACAGTTCGCGATGTAAGCTGAATCTGTGGTGCACAGTGATGCAGTTATAGTTGGTACGGGTTCCGGTAGTCGGGCTGCGTTACTTCGTGCATAGCCTTACTTTCGCGCAACCTTCGCGCATTTTTCTTGCAATCTGATCGCAAGGGTTGCGGTTTTTGTGGGGATTTTAATCCCACTATCGTAAGGCACGATAGTTGCTGGGTGCTTTTTAGGGGGTGCGCCCTCATTTGCGCATCGCCGCATTGATTGCTGTTGGGTGGCATTAGTACTTCCTTTCCGAAACCTGCATTTCACTGCAAAACATGTCCAGAAATTGCATGGCCTGAACGTCTCTCCTGTTTACTTCTGGGGCGATACGAAGGTCACTGGATTCAATTGCGCGAGTAGTTACATTTGGCGGAATCGACGATCGACGCATTTTCAAATCAGTTCAAGCGCTCGGGGCCATTTCGCAAGATTCTGGGAGGGATCACTGTATTCTTCAGCATCTGCGTACTCGCTGTGGCGGGCTACATGGCTGCCGGTTGGCCGCTCGCCGACTCGATCTACATGGTCATCATTACCGTCTTTGGCGTGGGCTATGGCGAAGTGCAGCCCATTCAATCTAATTGGCTGCGAGCACTTACGATCGTCGTTATCATCACTGGTTATGCGGCGGTGATCTATACCGTCGGCGGTTTTATGCAGTTACTCATCGATGGTGAACTCAACAAGGCACTAGGAGCCCGACGCATGACCAAAGGGATCGAACGGCTTAAAGACCACACAATCATCTGTGGGCTCGGACGCCTGGGTACCATTTTAGCTCGGGAATTGCATGCTGCCGGAAAGCCGTTTGTAGCGATTGACGGTGACTTGAATCGACTCCAGGGACTTGAGGCACAGGGTTATCTGGTATTGCACGGAGACGCAACCGAGGAGGAGGTCTTAGAGCAAGCGGGTATACAGCGGGCATCAATGCTGGCCACAGTACTGGCCTTAGACACGACGAATGTCTTCGTGACCATCACCGCGCGTGCCATGAACTCACAACTGACGATCATCGCGCGCGGCGAAAATCCGCGAACCGAGCGAAAACTGCTCGGATGTGGCGCCAATAAGATTGTGCTGCCCACCGCGATTGGGGCTCAACGCGTTGCCCAACTGATCATTCGCCCTAACGCAGAGGATCTATTGGACACTGTTTCAGAGCAATCGGCCATTACGCAACAGTTGGGCGAATTGGGATTGGAGTTTAGTGAAGTTCGATTGCCCAGTGATTCTCCGTTGATCGGTTGTCCAATTGGTGCCATTGAAATCGCCAACAGCAAAGCTTTCCTCATTGTCGGCTTGCGCAAAGCCGATGGAACCCGCGTACTACAACCAGAGTTGGATACACAATTGCAAGTTGGAGATACGCTGGTGTTCATCGGTCATGCCGCCAGCGTCCCGCAGCTTGTCCAAAGCCTGTCGACGGCGAAACCTGCGATGACTTATCGAGGTGTCGCCTGGAATGGCAGTGGAAACGCTTAGAGTGGCACAGAGTTTGAATCCGTTTCATTCGCCTTTTCTTTGAACCAGCTCACTTACAAGTAGTAGATCACATGCTTGCAATGTCTCGCTACCGACACACTAAGATAATTGCCACGCTTGGCCCCAACACCGAGCAAAAAGCGAAGTTAGCGGAATTGATAAAAGCTGGCGTGGACGTGATGCGACTGAACATGGCACACGCTTCGCATGATTGGGTCGAGGAGGTCATCTGGCACATTCGTGAAGTCTCAAGTCAGATCGGCCGCGAAGTTGCGATCATGATGGACGTTAAGGGGCCCGAGATTCGCACTGGAAATGTTGAGAAACCGCTTGAGCTCAATGCTGGCGATCTGCTTGAGTTGCGAACGGATTCTCAAGTCAGCGAACTTGGTCTACCCTGCGTTTCGGTGAACTACGCAGGCTTGCCGCAAGACGTCGAAGTAGGTTCTATCATGTTGCTCGACAGTGGGCTACTGCGACTCAAGATCACCGACAAGGACGCGACATGGATCCGCGCAGAAGCCCAGAACACGGGAGTTCTCGGTTCCCGCCGACACATCAATTTGCCTGGCGTGCATGTAAAACTGCCCGCCTTGACGAGTAAAGATAAAGACGATTTACGAGCTGGATGCGCCGCTGGAATTGACTTTGTAGCTCTCTCGTTTGTCCGCGAAGCTCAAGACGTACTGACTTTACGAGCCTTCCTGGATGATTTAGGATCGAAGGCCAAAATCATCGCCAAAATAGAAGATCAGGCGGGCGTTCGAAACAGCCACGACATCATTGCCGTAGCTGATGCAATCATGGTAGCGCGGGGGGATCTCGGCATCGAGATTGAGTATCACAAGCTACCTTTGGTGCAATCGAATTTGGTACTTCAGTGTCAGGCACAGGGTAAGCCAGTCATCATCGCTACCCAACTGCTGGAATCCATGATGACTTCCCCAATGCCCAGTCGAGCCGAAATTTCGGACGTCTCCAATGCGGTTCGCGAACAGGCGGACGCAGTTATGCTTTCGGGTGAAACTGCCACGGGGGCTTATCCGCTGGAATGCGTGCGTGTGATGACGAAAATCCTTCAAAGCATCGAACCTTCAGTTTGCACTGAATTGAATACCAGTTTGCAACTGGTCGAACCGAAAGACAAGATGCTGCGTTCGGCGGCCGTCTTAGCTCAGGAATTAGGAAACGCCGGTATTATTGTCTTTACGCGCAGTGGCTCCTTGGCTTATACGTTGGGAGCCATTCGCCCGCGAGGCGTTCCGATCTTCGCATTTACTGATGTCGAATCGGTGTTTCGTCAATTGCTACTTCCTTGGGGGGTCGAGCCCTTCAGGATGCAGTTCTCTGATGATCCTGAGACAACCATCGCAGACGCACTAGGTATCCTGAAAGCCAAAAACTGGTGCACCAGTGGTACTTGGTTGGTTGTCATTACCAACGCGCTGGCCCGCAAAAAAATCGTCGACTCGCTGCAACTTCGGCAGGTCGAGTAAGGCTGCTTGCACAGTACTTCATCGGGGGGAGCGATCGTGAATAGGTATGGCATCTCATGACAGAACAATGGAAGCAAAATAATGTTCGAGAGCAGGTGCAGCGCGACGTGATCTTTGACGTGGACTCTGCCGGACGCGACAGGAAGATTTGACGACAGGAAAATGAAACCTCGGATTCCCTGATTTTCCTGTCGTCAAATGTTCCTGTCGATCCGCGAACAGAATCAGTGGCAGGCATGCACCACCGCGCGGTCGATGAAGGGGACAACGAGCTAGGGATGGAGGAAATAGGGGCAGGAGCGGAGCTGGAAGATTGGGTAGTTGGTTGGGTTGCGGGTGACGAGCTACCCGCCGTAACGGGCGGCAACCTCACCACCCAATAAATAGCTATGTCCCCGTGGATTGATGTCCCCGTGGATTGCTACTGAAAATTATTCTGCCCCTCATCATTCTGCCTTGAGATCAGAGTGAAGTCGGCGATGATTGCTGAGTACGTTGCACGTTACTACACAGTTGTTGTTGGCAGCGGGTACTGGGGCCTACTCGGGAACGTAAGGTGGGATTTCTCTGGCAAACTTGATGTCGTAGTCGAACACGAGTCCCTTTTTAGTAACATCCAAATTTAGAGCTGGGTTTTCTCCAGCCTCTTCATTGAACTCGGCAGGCAGGAAATTGTGCATGTAGTTGCCGTTTCGATAAACCGCGAATTGGGCAACGCACGGGCCCAAGACAACGCCCGATTGAGTTGAGACGAATTGGGCTTTGTAGCGGCCCTGAGCGTCTGTGAGCGCTACCGAAGGACGCATCTTAGCAGCAGGCACGAACGAGACTTCCAGGCCCTGAATCGGCTCGCCATTGATAGTAATCGTTCCCGTTACAGCACCGGTCGGAATTCCAGTTCCTCCGCACCCGCCCATAAAAATCATCAGTGCCAACAAAACCCCTGACCCAGAAAAAAATTTCGGCATCGTAGACTTTCTCATAAGATATGTGATCAGTGATAAAGCGAGAGGAATATAGCGCATCACAAACCCGCTGCTTATGACAGCGTCCGGAGGAGCGAGCTTGCGCGCGAATTGTGTTCACTCCTTGACCCTAAGCCGGAAAACTGACCGAAGCATTGAATCCAGTTTCGATACTGCAGACTATTCCCAATTGCCGACGACCAGGCCGTCTTCGCGGTGAGCGAGCTTTTGGAACACGCCCCATAGCGTTCTGTTAGTTCTGTGCCAGCCAAACTCGATTGTTTCGCTAATAAAATGGACGGAGCCATCCGCGAATGCAAAGTTTGCTCCACCCACGTGCATACTGCTGAACGAAAAAACAGATGCGGTACCCTGGACGACCGGGTTGATCACGTATTGGGCAGAGCCAGTGCAGCGTTTACCGTGAGCACCATTGCCTATCGACTTGGGTGTACCCAGCCAGGTTACTTCATCATTGGTAACATTGGCGCGAGCTCGCTCTCCGACCAGAATTGTGTTGCTGGTCCCGTCCGAAATGTCGCGAAAACCTTTCTCGTCTTTATAAATGAAGGGCCCGCCAGAGTCATCTTTCAATGCGCCTCCATTGATCGTCACTCCAATGTTGGCAATGTAATTTGCCTTTCCAATCCCTTCGTCTCTACGATAGATCATTGGATCGTAAAAGCCACTTGCCAGCGCAATTTCGGAAATTGGGTGGGTCGATTCGAAGAGTAAACGCGATGCGGTGGCAATTCGAGTCTTGGTGATCAATTGGCTTGGAGTCAATCCGAAGAGCCGCTTAGTTAGCCGCGCCAATTTCTGTAGTGATATCTTCGACCGAGTGGCAAGTGCGGATGGTGTACCGATTTCGCTGAGATGCTGCTCAAAATATTCGAGTGCCGTCGCAAACTCAACCGGAATTTCGTGGCTCTCGACTGGCGAGCGCGCATCGCGCGAGAAGCCAACGATTCCCAACACTTCGCCACTCGGAGCAAGAATTGGAAGTTTGGTTGTCAAGCACCAAACCGGCTCGTGCGGCCGATGCCATTGCATTTCAAGATGGTCGATCAAAGGGCGACCGGTTCGCAATATTTTTTCGTCTTGCTCTGATGGAACTAGTCCAAAGTCGCCAGGACAGAAGTCCCTGGGGCGTTTTCCAATCGCATCCGCTTTATTCTTCAGACCGTGCCGCCGAACTAAAGAGTCATTGACTGCCACGTATCTACCGCACGCATCTTTAGCGAAAAAAGCGACATCAGATGCCTGATCGAAGAGCTGGACCAATAAATCAAGCTCTATCGATCTAACTTGGTGCACACCGTGATCATCCATTGGTGTAGTTGGCTCGTTCATAGTTGCTAACGCTTTTAACGATGCGCGCCTGCCAGTCGAAAAATGCTATCCCAACGTCTTGATTCTACCTGCGTTGAGGTATCATTGTCGAGAGAAGTCCTCGCGGCTAACTTGAGCCGCAGGAGTCACCTGCTGGGCTACCAGTTCACCCGCTTGTCTTGGATGCTACCACGGAAACGAAAATGTCTCGAACAAATACTATGATCGGTCACGAAGTCAAGCTTGCTACTTACTGGCTAGTCCTCGTTGCGATACATGCTGGAGTTCTGCAGTTGTCAGCGGCAGAGCAACCAATCTCCGAGAGTCCAACATGCTTGTCGTACTCTGGTGACAAGGGTCCGGGAGCAGGCAAACGTGTCGTACTGATCGCCGCCGATCAAGAATATCGTAGTGAGCAGTCTATGCCGATGTTAGCCAAGATCTTGGCCAAGCATCACGGCTTCCAGTCCACTGTTCTGTTTGCCGTCAACGATTTGGGGCAAGTCGATCCGACCATGCCAGTCTATCCAGCCAAAGGGGAGGAAGAAACATTTCGACCACACAGTATCCCAGGCCTAGAGCATCTCGAAAATGCCGATCTCGTGATTTTCTTCACTCGATTGTTGACATTGCCAGAGGAGCAACAGGCACAGATTGTCCACTACCTCGATTCGGGTAAACCCCTCATTGGATTACGGACCGCAAATCACGGATTCCGAAAGGAGTTGCCCTACAAGATTGAGGGTAAGCAGATTCAGTTCGGTCGTGATATTCTCGGTGGAACTTTCATTGGCCATCACGGCAACTGGCATCAAGACTCTACTCGCGGTGATCTAGTGCTGGAAATGAAAGACCATCCTATTCTCCGGGGAGTAACTAACATATGGGGACCCTCGGACGTTTATCGAACCTATAAACAGGGTGAGGAATTACCGGACGGTTGTACAGCGCTTGTCCTGGGGCAGCCGCTCATGGGTCGCGAGCAGGGCGGTATTGATAACCCACAGAAAGAAGCCTTGCCCGTTGCTTGGATTAAGGATTGGCAGACGAGCGACGGGCAAACCGCACGCGTTTTTCATTCCACCATGGGGAGTGGAAAGGACTTTGAATGCGAAGGCCTGCGACGACTTGTTGTCAATGCGTCGTATTGGTGCCTGGGTTTGGAAAGCGGAATATCTGCCACCAGCAGCGTCGAGTATGTCGGCGAGTACAAGCCATTAGCAAGTGGCTTTGACTATGCCCAACTTGGCGTCCGCCCTCAGATGCCCGAAGCTTACAAATAATTCGCGGCGACCTGCCGGCGGTGAGAGGGCTGCACGCATGCAAATCAAATGTTTGAGGCGAGCGAAACACAAACACGACTTTCATTTAATCCAGTGGAGTGAATTGGCATGCATCTAAAACTTCGATTACTCATCACATTCATCTCCATCGCAACGGGAGCTAATCTTTCGGCGGCTGACAATCCACAGCTCAAACCCCACGAAGACTTGGTCGTCGTTCGCGCCGTCGGCGAAGGGCTGTGTGTGAGTAACGCTTTTCAAAGCAACATGGTTCTGCAGCGCGACAAGCCGTTAAAGATTTGGGGTTGGGGCGATGCTGGCGAGAAAGTCACTGTGTCCTGCGCAGGGCAACAGGCAAGCGCTATAGCTGCCGCCGACCGGTCATGGCAAGTGATTCTCAACGCGCTGCCCGCAAATAAGACACCCCAGACCATGACCGTCCAAGGTGCTTCAACCAAGCTCGCGCTTGATAACATTCTGGTGGGCGACGTCTGGGTGCTAGGTGGCCAAAGCAACATGGAATTCCGTCTCAACGCGATCGATGACGGTGAACTGGAGATGGCGTCGGCCAACTTTCCTCTGATTCGATTGCTCACCATACCTGTTGGCAAAGGCTTTGACTCGGTCCATAGCTTTGAACGGTTGTACGAATGGGGGAGTTTTTTCAGTACGCATGATCGCAAAGGGGACTGGGTCGAGTGTTCGCCTGAATCCGTTAGCGAATTTTCCGGCATTGGGTACGTCTTCGGTCGCCGCGTCTTTATGGCTAGCCAAATTCCAATTGGTCTGATCGACGCATCGATCGGCGGTACCACCGTTGAAACTTGGACACCCGAGGAAGTGCTTCAAAAGATCGAGGGAAATGAAACTCGCGAACTGATGAAGGTGTGGGCTGACAAGATCGCCACCTTCGACCCACAAGTCGACCTCCAAAGTCGGATTGAACGCTACAACATCAATGAGCAAAAAAAGCCGAGTGGGCAACCCGTCCCATCCGCTTTGAGCCTCGGTCCGGTGGCGGACATGAACCGTCCGGGCCGTTGCTTTGCCAGCGTGATCAAACCATTGGCTGGCTTGGCCGTCAAGGGTGCGATTTTTCACCAGGGCTTTAATAATTGCTTTAATGGTTCCGCTGGAACCCAGATGTATTACCAAGTTTTCGGCAACATGATCACGGCCTGGCGCCAAGCTTTCGACGACCCACAGTTGCCGTTTTGTATTATCTCGTTATGCACTGCTGGCGAACCGCAGACGCGCGAGAATTATCTCAAGCCGATGCTGGATGCTGGTTCCAATATCCGCGAGGCACAATACCGGACTTTCCTCGATTTCCGCGATGCGGGGGACAAAAACATCGGTTTCGCGAGTAGTTTTGATCTCCGTAAAAGCTGGTATCATCCTCAGATCAAAGTTCCTGCTGGCGAACGCGCCGCCAAGTGGGCGCTGGCAACGCAGTATGGTCTCTTGAACGAAGACCATTGGCTCCCTCCCTCGATCATTGATGTCAAGATCGTGGACAGCGCGCTCCATTTGACTCTGAGCACCGCCGTTACGATGAAGGACGATAGCGATGCCCAAATGAACGGCTTTGCCATTGCAGGCAGCGACCGGCGTTTCTTTCCCGCTGAGGTAAATTGGCTTACTCAGCCCAGCCAAGATAGCAGTAGCAAACCAGTCAAAAACGCGCTCGTGTTGAGTAGTCCGTTTGTATTGAATCCAGTCCACTACCGATATGCATGGGCGCGTAACCCACTGGCCAACATTACCAATGGACGGCAAGTTCCAATCGCCGCCCAGCGCAGCGATGATTGGCTGATGGAAAAAACGCCGCGGAAGTTCCCGCTGCCAACGGGGATGTCCCCAGCCGACTACGTCAAGTTTCAACATCGGCAAAATCAGAAGCAACTGGAGCTCGATGACATCCAGCGTCGTATCCAGGAGGCGGAAGCAACCATTGCAGACCTCACTCAAAAACTCGGTCAAAGGAAGTAAGCCTGAGGTTCACTTTTTCAACAGCCCGCTGGCAGAGCTGGAACCGAGTCTCAGCTTAGAAGTCGAACTGCGGGTCAAGAACCTCTGACGTGGACTCTGAGGGACCCTACAGGAAAATTTGACGACAGGAAAATGACATCTTTGTCTTCTCCTAAGCAACGACATCGAATCATAGTTGAATATTCCGACACTCCTCGCTGATCGACGCCGCGAACAGACTCGTTCCCAGGCTCCCGCCTGGGAACGCACTGTCTTGGAGGCTCCGCCTCCCGTCCCCTTGAAATTAATGGCTCGTCGGCAGGCGGAGCCTGCACCGCATTGGGTTCCCAGGCGGAGCCGGGGAACCAGTTGGTGGCGCCTGAGCGAGAAGTCTCCTTTTAGCATCGTACGGGAAATAACTGTCGTAGCTACGTTCGCCAGAACGTCGATTCCCTGCAGTCTGGCGACCGCAGCTACGATCAAGTTCGGACAGTTATTTCCCGCATGATGCTTAACTATTTAATTCGACCTCGTCTTGCCCAAGTCCTCGTATGGAAAGGATGTAAACCTTCGTCTGAGTTTGGTCGATGGTGAAGAGCATTCGGTAGGGATTTCCCCTTTGGGTTTTGAAAACCAATTGACGTATCTCTTGCTCATGATCCGCGTTCTCTGGCGCGTTCCCGCATCGTTGCGGTTCATCTGAAAGAGATGCGGCTGCACGCCTGAATTCCATAGCCCAAGCGTTCGCACCTTTCGGAGACCGCTTGTGAATGTAGGCCAACTGTCGCTCAAACTCTTCTTGAGCGCGGGGAGCGATCTCGACAGAGAAACTCAACTCACGATTCCAATGAAAGGTTGTGCTTGGCGATCATGTCGTCAAGGAAGTCATCGACGGGCCGAGCGTATCCGCTTTCGATTTCGCTCAAGCTCTGGCGGATGGAGGCATTCGTTTCGACTCGCTCTCGCGCCGTGCGCCATTGCCTTACTAGCTCCTCGATAGAGACATCGGCCTGCCCAGCGCCAACAACCTGCGTTGCAAACTGATGAAAGCTAATTAATTCGTCGTGCGTAATTGACATTTCAATGGTTCCTTTAATTTATTTCCACAATTTTACCACGCGGACGATCGTCGTCAAAGTCTCCTGTCGATCCGCGAACAGCATCAGTGGCAGGGCTAGGGGGACTCAGGACTTCATCGGGGGGAGCGATCGTGACCCGTTCGCACAATAGTTACGGCCCAACCGAACCCTACATTGAATGCCGCGTACTAGCCCGTTACCATGCAGTCTCACCGTATGCTCTCGGTGCCTAAAAGTAGCAAGGCAGTTGGAGGTACTGCTGAGTAATTGACGGAGCCGTCTACGGAGCAGTCGGCGAATTGAGAAAACTGGGAAGAAACTGGGACGACTGTAAATTCGTTCACAGAATGGAGACAGTGAAGGTGCTACACTGATGTAATCAAATAGAGCACTTCGCTCGGCGTCAATTACTTTTGCTTGTGAAGGAATTTGCGATGGAAAACCTACCAAACGATGATCAATGGACCGAACCGAACGATCAGGTCAACACCCGGGGAACAAGCCTATTCACCAAAGCACTGCGAGGATTATTGGCAACCGCCGTCCTAGGTTCGGTTGCAGCTTATGGAGCAATTTCCGTTAAACCCGAGTTGGCCGAATACTTGTCGTTCGTACCCGGTTTGGAATCGTCCGCCTCTACGGGCTCTTGCGCATCCTATAGCTCGGCATCAAGTTGCAGCGAAGGTGCAGGGAGTTGCCCAATGGAATCCAGTGCCTGCTGTGTTGCTTCTGATGCTTGTCCCAGTGAAACTGTGATGGCTGAAGTGTGCGCGGACGGCGACCAATCAGCTTGTCAGCTCTGCCCAGGTTCCGTTAGCAGCAGCGCCGATGTACCGTCCGTATC
>JBGSJT010000460.1:0-4144 GCA_041741715.1 Pirellulaceae bacterium
TCACTCTGGGCTGAACTTGCTCCACTACGTCGAACCGCCTAGTGCGGAGCCGCATGCTTGGTGGTGTGGGGAGGGCGGTCAGCGATGGCCGTCCTTACCCGATTTACCTGCTATTGTCGCGATCAATCACCGACGGCTCAAGAAGTACGGGCGATTTTAGAGCAACGAGGGACTCATTCACCATTATTCGAAATCGCTGGTATTTCTCTCCACCCGAGCACACGTTGGCGTATTCATCCCATATCCATTCGATCGTGGCAGCGTCGACATTACCCGATACTCCTTTTTCAATACGCGCCTCGAATGCGGAGATGTCTCGAGTGCTGGTTTGGAACGCAATCAAACTATTTCCGTGGAGGTTTCGTGTCCAATCGACCATGCATTGCCATTGAGCGGGATTGAGTCCGCTGGCCTTCTTTGCGTAAAGGCCATCAATGTGCGATTCAAGTTTCCTCGCGTAGTGAGTGCGTCCAATAATACTTTGCTGCACAGCAACAACGCATGCGCAACAGATCGCGACAAACGCGACCGCAGCAAGTAGTGTCTTCAGGCTAAATCTTTTCCGCATACGGCATACGGCGAGTGACTATTGATGCAGGTAACGAGGAAGGTAACCGCGTCGTGGGGTTTGAGTTTGAAGTGCAAAGTGATGGCGATACCACGACTGCGGTTCACCGCCATGGTTCCCATTCTTTCGTACTGTTCGTGTTTGCAAAAGGAATCTCAAGGGTATCTCACAGGTCGGCAAGGAGGTCGTAGTCGTTTTCCTCTGCAATAGCGTCGCGCAGGATTTCCGCGCGCTCTCTGCCATCAAAATCATCTAGGTTGCAAATAGTGCGACATGATCGGATGTAGCTGCTCCATTTCCCTCCTGACAATGGCAAGTAATCGCCTTGAGCAGTCCGCACCGCGCGGTATAGCAAGCACGATTTTGACATTTGGGTGACAAACGGAACAGCAAATTGAAATAGCGCGGAATGCTGAGTATCACCAAGAAACACCATGTGGCCATCGTCAAGGTTTTCACCCCAGAAATGAGCATTCTGCGATGCTCGAAGACGGTTGGCCGTTTTGACATCCTGCGCTGACTGTCCAGCCGTCAGGATCTCTTCGATTCTCAAGGCACCGATTAAGTGCCATGATTGATGGTCGGTAAAGGCAAACCAGTTGTCGCCAACATTATCCCAAAGGAGCGCCCAGAATAGCAAAATGTCTTGTGGCTCTACGGCTTTTAGATTCGCCGCGCGTGGATTAAAGATGTAATCTCCGTAAGTGAGATTTGGCCAGTCGGGATCGTAATGAGTTTGATGCCATCCGAGACCATTTGTAAATGGCCATGCGTTAGTAGGAAATGCCCAGTTGCCAACATCAGCATCAATGGGATGCGGCACGAACACAAAAGTCCCGTCAGCAAACAGTGGACTTTTGGCATTCTTCTGATGGCGGGAATTTGCACCGACGTTGATGAGAAAGATGTTCGGCATGAGTGGTAGCGTGATACGGCTAAGGTGTGAGCAATACTGGGAGCACTGAATGGGAACGTCTGTGTTCACGGGGTTCCGGAAGCTGGCCGGTTGTGCAAGGTTGTTCTGCCACCGGAACTCCCGTGCAAGTACGCCCAACATGGGCGTGAGTTTATGGGGTGCGGCTTACGTCAAGTGAGTTTAGTCCCCTGTGTTTAGTTCCGATTTTCTTACAGGAGTCAGTATACCAAATGGATAGCTCGTAAGAAACAAACACGAGGCGAGGGCAACTGCGGAAGGGTGACCGACCGTGGGAAGGAAGCCTGCGAAGATGACCGTTAAGCCAGCAAACAATCGTCGCTGGACATCTTCTCGCCAAGACCTGCGAGGCTACGTACAGAAACCGCATTGAGGCCGGTCGCTCCAGCCGAGCGTGCTTGAGAACGCGAAGGCAAATCGGAAATGGAGGATTGGTAGATGCGGAGCTTGTGCAGGGACAATTCACGCTCTTATTTGGGGAGGTCTGTTCAGTCTATGCCTGGGAGTAAGTAACTACGACTGAAAGCCAGGGCGGCTCAAGGCAACTTGTTCCGCACACGAACAGAAGTCAGCAGAGGCCGTAGTACCGATTCTTCGCACACCAACGGAGACGGGAAGGGCCGAACATTTCTTATTAAGGAAGATCCACTCGTGACCTTGATCCGTCCGCCGCACATACAAGCTAGCTCGTCTGTCCCTACGGGAAGCGACATCGGAAAGCCCCGTGCGCGGAATCTCAGTGCAGATCAATCGGCATCGGCGGCCACGAAGAAGACAGCCTTAGGCGACCTATCAGACAAGCTGATGGAACAAATTGTTGACGAGCAAAACGTCGAAAAGGCGTGGCGCAAGGTCAAGGCGAACAAAGGGGCTCCTGGTCCCGATGGAATCACACTCGACGATTTCCCACAAAGTTATCGCGCGCAGTGGCCAACGATCCGCCAACAACTACTCGATGGCACTTACGTCCCGCAACCAGCGCGGCGCAAGTCCATCCCTAAAAGTGATGGCTCTGAAAGACATCTTGGCATCCCAAATGTCATGGAAAGACTCATTCAGCAGTGCATCCTCCAAGTCTTAACGCCGATCTTCGACCCACATTTTTCGGAGTCGAGTTTCGGTTTTCGCCCAAAACGCTCAGCACACGGAGCTGTCAAACAAGTCCAAACTCATATCCGCTCTGGATACCGACACTGTGTCGATATGGACTTGTCCAAATTTTTCGATCGTGTCCAACATGACGTGCTGCTCGCCAGAGTGGCCCGCAAAGTTGGCGACAAACGCCTATTGAGGCTGATCGGAAACTATTTGCGTGCTGGCGTGATGGTCGATGCTTCGTGGGAACCATCGCACGAAGGCACGATGCAAGGTGGTCCGCTTTCACCCCTCCTAGCCAACATCTTGTTAGACGACTTTGACAAAGAGCTAGAACGGCGCGGGCTTCACTTTGTTCGGTATGCGGACGACTTTCTGGTATTCACCAAGACTGAAAAGTCGGCCCTACGCGTCTTCGCTTCGGTGGAACGATATTTAACTCGCAAGCTCAAGCTGGTGGTGAACCAGGCGAAGAGTTGTGTCCGCAGTACGGATGGGCTGGAATTCCTCGGATACCAGTTCACCGGCTACGGCGGTCAGATGCGAGTCAGCCCGAAGAACCTAGACAAATTCAAACAACGAGTTCGAGAGTTGACGCGTCGATCGTGCGGCATCTCGATGACGGCTCGGCTGAAGGCGTTGGGTTATTACCTTCGGGGCTGGACCGGCTATTTCTGCCTGGTCCCGATCAAGAGTTTCTTCGTCGTATTAGACAAGTGGGTTCGCCGTCGCTTGCGGGCTTGTTACTGGAAGCAGTGGCGCAAACCCTCCGCCAGGATAAGAAACTTGATGAAACTGGGATTAGACAAGAACGAGGCGGTACCCTTCGGCTCTTGCTCACGAGGTGCCTGGTTTATGTCGCGTTGTCAGAGTGTCAACAGCACTCTTACTAACAACTATCTGCAGTTAACCGGCTTGGTCAGTCTATCGGCCGTCTGGAGCAAGCTTGCTCCTAAGAGATGAACCGCCGTATGCGGACCCGCATGTACGGTGGTGTGGGAGGGGGTGCGGAGCAATCCGCCTCCCTATCCCGATCGCTTGGTTATTTGCGTTGTATTTCGAAGCGGGGGTCAAATTGTTCACTGCTCCAATCAATTCCGGTTGGCGTCAGAACGTCTGACCAGTATAGTGATTTTGGATGTTGAAAGCAGTGTTCAGCCCAAGATTTGAAGAAGCATCGCCAACTTTCAGCCACAGGAAAACCATTATCTCCAGTACCACCGTCTAGCCAGTCATGTTTGTCAAATATTACTGCTTGCGTACTTGATTCGATGTCGACCGCGAATTCGTCGCCGTTCACTTGGTGGAGTACTGGCAACCAGTTCCACATTCTCGCGGCCGTTTTCTTTGCAAGCTCAGGGTCGTCAGTATACGGAAACCCGTACCAGTTCGCCGCAGCGGTGTCATAGAGAATACCATTCCGGCGCTCTCGCCAATGCCTAATCAATAGTCCAAGGTGGGGCACATGAACTCCGCCCAGGATGACATCTGGGCTTGAGGGAGTTTCGTTGATCCACACAAGCCGCATTCCATTGCCGATCTCGCGA
>JBGSJT010000461.1:0-26091 GCA_041741715.1 Pirellulaceae bacterium
AAGATCCGCTGAGTGTGAGGAATGAGATTGAGGCAATAGTTCGCGAGTTGCGTGAAAAAACCTCTCCCCCCCGACGCCATCAACAAACCCCTCACCCCCGACCCCACTCCCCAGAGTACAGGGGCGAGGGGAGCCAATCAACTACATCCAACGCAATGGGTATGCGGGCGATGCAAAGCCGCATTTGGCAATTTCGTGGTGAGCAATACCTATTGTTGAAATAACCGCCAGCAACCGAACAAGTCGCCAAGCATCATCGGCGAACAAACGGCTTTTTCAAGAAGTCGAGCAAGCGATTGCTGGACTTCGGACTATTTAGGAGCTTGTCTATTTCTTCGTCGGTTTTCTTACCTCCTTGGTCTTCATCGACTTTCTGAAATTCGACATCTGTATCCATGTCAACCTTCGCTTTTTCTAAAGTATTTTCTTCAGTTGTTCGCTGGCTGGTGGGATCTTCGAGGTCGAAGTTTTCCTCGGAGGGGCGATCACCTCCTTCGTAGCGGGCAACCGATGTCGAGGGTGGTAGGCTCTGCGGATAACATTGCTCTTCGCCTAAACGTCCGAGTGGGCCAATCGAACGAAATCGTTCCTCGAAGAAAACAACGCTATGCGACTGTAAAATCGTGCCAGTTTGAAATTCCAAGCGCGCTATTTCGGTGTTGTACTGTGACAACGCTTGCGCTTCCGCGCTGACTGAGTTTCCCCAATCGACGATGGCTTGCAGTACAACGATGAACTGCACGCTCCCTACGTTGTACTGGGCCAGTTGCTGTTCGAGGTTCAATCGAGCTGCGCGGCGGACGGCTTGGTAGCGTTCGTATTGCGCGTAAAACTGTTCCAGATTGCGTAGACTCAGCGCGAGCAGGTGTTGCATTTGATGCAACCCTTGGTCTAAGTTTGCACGGTCGCGACGAATGATTAGTTGGTTTTGGCGTAGATTCGCGCGTCCAGCCCGTAGCCCAAGCGGCACGGAGAAATTGACACCCAAAGACCAATCTTCAAAAGCACCCGCTCCGCTTGCTACTCGATTATTCCCTGGAGTAAGTCCCTCCAGTCCATTCCAGCGATAGAGCGCGACACCATTGAGTTGCGGACGAGCTTGGTTGTTGGCCAGCAAAAGTCGCTGTTGATCGGCTTCGAGAATTAGTTTCAACTCGATAATATCGGGACGCTCTCGCTGAGCGAGATCGTTGATTGCCTCCCAATCAATTTGGATCAATTCGGTTAACATCGGAGTTACTGGAATCGTGCGCTGCGCTTCAAATGGGGGTAGACCGAGGATGTTCAATAGTGCAGCTTGTCGCTGAAGCACGTTGGCCTGCGAGGCGAGCAAGCTGGCGCGAAAATTTTCCAACGCTACTTGTGTCTGTGCCAGTTCGCCTCGACTGATTTCTCCGGCTTCTACTCGGGCTTCAGCGCGGTCGACCGCGAATCCGGCTTGCTCGACTTGTTGCTCCCTAGCCCAGAGATCTGTCTTGGCGAACACAAGTGCCCAATAGGCTTCGATAACACCCTGGACTGATTGCTGAACAGCGTTCTTGTATTGGAAATAGGAACGCTCCGTATCGATTCGCGCTAGCACGATCGGGGCTTGATTGGCGGCTCTACCGGCACCTAACAAAAACGGTTGTGTATAGCTTAATTCTGTTGCTGACCTGTCGGCGGGATTGAGAGGGAAAACACCGGGAGTGATGCGATTCGTGTTGCTGTTGACCCCCAGGTTCGTCGTGCCGCCGAGCAAGTTTTTCTTGGACAATCCAACGTCCAGGCCGTAACCGTTACTATCCGCACCTGTGAATATCGCGTTGGTGGGATCGAGTGGATCAAATGTTGAATTGGGATTGTTGAGTTGATTCCAAACGTTGTTCAATCGAAAATTGGGATCGAATTGTGCGCGCTGTGCGTCAATGGTTGTATTCGCGATGGCAGAGTCATAGACGGTTCGGCCACTAGTCGTGGCGGTAACACCGCCAAGCACGCGCACGACCGTAGAGTTTGCCAGCGTGATGTTAATCGCATCGTTGAGAGTTACGAAGCGTGGTGGCGCCTCGAACTGATTGTCGTTGACGGTGGCTGGACGCGGTGTCAGGGGAACAGGTACTTGGCAAAGTTCACTTGGATTGCGAATGTCCAAATGTCGCTGTTCCGGTAGGATTGGCTGGAACGGCTCGTCGGCCGTTGCGATCGGTGCGACAACAATCACCAATGCAAGCAAAATCCGGGATAGGCGGTATGGTGGGGTAGTAGAATCCATGCAGATTGGAATCGGATGTATGCGAGGCGAAAGCCAATTATTTCGCCTATGCCGCTATAACTGATAGTACTCTGCATTCCATTTGATACAAAAGGTCGGGTTGTGGCGATTGGATCTAACGTGCTACGCCTTATCTGCCAACACAGGATCGAATTCCAACGCGGCTTTCGCCAACAAGAAATCTTCCGTGTCTTCGACTACTTCACCGTCACGGAGCACGATTGTTCGTTTGGCATTGCGGGCTACGTTTTGATCGTGGGTCACCAGGATGACTGTGATTTGCTGCTCTTCGTTCAGTTCGCGAAACAGTTCAATAACCTCACGACTGGTCTTCGAATCTAGGTTTCCGGTCGGCTCGTCGCCCATTAGAATCGAAGGACGATTGACCAGAGCTCGTGCAATTGCCACACGCTGCTGTTGTCCTCCAGACAATTGACTTGGGTGGTGATGGTAACGATCGGCCAGCCCAACTTTTCCGAGCATTTCCATGGCTCGCTCACGACGTTCACGTGCCGGGATCTTCTTGCCGTACAGTAAGGGAAGTTCGACATTTTCAAGCGCCGATGTTCGATTGAGCAAATTGAAGTTTTGGAAGACGAACCCCAGTTGTTTGTTGCGAATCTTTGCCCGTTGATCACGATTCATGGTCACAACCTCTTCGCCGTCGAGCAAGTAGCTGCCATGCGTGGGGCGATCGAGGCAGCCCAGCGTGTTCATGAGCGTCGACTTGCCGCTCCCCGAGGCACCGATGAGCGCGATATATTCGCCCAACTCCACGTTACGCGTTACAGTACGAAGAGCGTGAACCTTCACCTCACCGAGATCATAAACGCGGCGGACATCGTTCAGTTCGATCAACGCCATAGCTACTCGTACCTTAGAGCGTCGATTGGGTCGAGCATACTCGCGCGGCGCGCTGGATAGTATCCAAAGAACACTCCCACTGCCGCAGCGAATCCCATCGCCACCAAAGCGGCAGGGATCGAAACCACCATTGGCCAGTCGGTTCCCGGCTTGTAAACATTGATCAGCATCGTGGCGGCCATCGAGGTAACAGTACCGAGTGCGATACCGATCGCCCCACCGATACAAGACAAGACGATCGACTCGATCAGAAACTGCCGCAGGATATCTTTCCCTCGCGCGCCAATGGCCATGCGTATGCCAATCTCACGTGTGCGCTCGGTGACGCTAACCAGCATGATATTCATAATGCCAACGCCACCCACCAGCAACGAGATGCCCGCAATGGCCGACAACATCAGAGTCAATGTACCAGTGATAATGCCTAATGTAGCGGCGATCTCGGTCGTGTCTTGGACACTGAAGTCTGCCTCATCGGTTGGTCCGACCTCGTGACGCTCGTACATCAGCGTTTGGATTTCCTGTGTCGCTTTACCCATCTGTTCAGAACTGCGAGCTGAGACCATGATGGCGTGGACGGTATCCAACGGTGAGCCATTGATGCGCTTGCGAACGGTGGTGTGCGGCATCAGTACCACGTCGTCTTGATCATCGCCGACCATGTTCGCCCCCTTCTTCTTCAATATTCCGATTACACGAAACGGAACATTGTTCACACGGACTGTTTCATCCAAGGGATTGACCGTGCGAAAAAGCTTGGGGATCAAAGTTTGACCGACGACGCACACCTTGGCATTGGACGCAATGTCGTTTTCAGAAAAGAATCCTCCCGCTTCGAGTTCCCAATTGCGAACGGTCAAGTAGTCCGCACCAACTCCTTGTAGCACCTTGGGATTCCAGTTTTCGTTGCCGTAGATAATTTGTCCTGCCGTGCCCACGATAGGTGAAGCGGCCAACACGGACGGGCAATCAACCCCAATGGCATCCGAATCGGCTGCAGTCAGAGTGGGTGCACCGGATTGTCGAACTCCCCCCTTGCGCGTTTGGCCGGGCAAAACCAGGACAACGTTCGTCCCCAGCGCTTCAAACTCGCCACTGACCAACTGGCTTGCTCCCTGGCCAATCGAAACGATCGTGGTCACTGCGGCAATACCAATGACCACTCCAATGATCGTTAATATGGCCCGCATCTTGTTCTTCAACAATGCCCGCAAGGCGATTCGAACGGTATCGAGAAACGACATCCTATTTTAGTCCTTCCTTCCGGTCACCAGCAGATCGCCCGGCTTGAGCTCACCGTCGGTTACTTCGGTAAATCGATTCTCCGTCAGTCCCGTTACGATCGCAACTGCCTTCAATAAATCACCGTCGACCATCCATACATGTCGCTGGTTCTTCTTTTTCTCAGCTTCCACTTTTTCGCTAGCAGTTTGATTGGCCAACTCGTCTTTTTCTTCGTCGGACTGCGTTGTATTTTGGGCTGAAGTTTTCCAAGCCGAGCCGTCAATCAAGTGTCGATCCGACTCGCGAACCAACTTAACGTCCACTGGAAAGAACCTGAGTGCAGCGTTCGGAACTTTCGGAACGTCATCCGTTGAGTCCACTTCAAACGAGATGCTGGCCGTCATCCCAGGCAGCAGCTTTAAATCAGGATTGCTTGCAGAAATCACCACCGGGTAAGTTACCACGTTGGAATTCGCCACGCTGCTGACGCGAATTTGCACAATCGCTCCATCGAACACTTCGTCGGGATGTGCGTCGACGGTAAAGGTAACCGGACGCTCCTCTTCCTTGGCCTTTTGGATGAGTCCGATATCTGCTTCATCCACAGAGGCGAACACATGCACTTCCTCACGCAGGTCCGGCGCGATGATGAATAACTCAGGTGTCTGGAACTGAGCAGCCAGTGTCTGGCCCGGATTGATCTTGCGGTCAATCACGACCCCGTCTACCGGTGCGGTGACCTCGCAGTAGTTTAGGTTGGCCCGTGATGTTTCGAGGGACGCGGTGGCCTGCTGAATCGACGCCTTGGCAAGTTTGCGTTGCGCTTGCAATGACTTGACTTCAAAAGTCAACGCATCCATTTCGCGATCCGACATGAAATCCACGTTGCTGCCTCGTAGATTCCGACCACGCATGTAATTGTTGAGTGACTGCTGCAACTGCGCCTCCACTCGCTCCAGATCGGCTTCGCGGGTTGCCAAAGTTGCCTCGTCGCGATCAACATTGGCCTTAAATAATCGTGGATCAATGCGAGCCAATACGTCACCCTTCTTTACTGTGTCATTGAAATCTACATTCAATTCAACAATGGGCCCTGAGACGAACGAGCCAATTGAGACCGACAGGACAGGCTGAACGGTTCCAGTCGACAAGACATAGCGCGTAATATCACCACTTTCGATCGCGGCAGTCTCCCACGTAACCTTGTATAGCCCAGCCCAGTATCGCATAGCAGGCTGATAGGCGGCCGCACCCGCTGCACCGAGGACAACGATAGCAATAACGAATTTGAAAATGAGTTACCTCTCCTGCGAACGACAAGAACTATTTCGACGGAGCTAGGGCATGAAGAAATAGTAGATTGCTCCAAACACTATCCTAGCCCAAGAGCGCGTCAATGTTTGTCATGGCGGTGTAACAAAACGTACACTGGTCGTTTGGACGGGCCGTGAAACTATTTCGTACGCGGCACAGGTTCTTCGCTGTGAAGACAATTTCCAGGGAGATTCAAATCAGTCGTAGCGTGCTGCAGGTCTGTTGATAGGAAATTTCCAAGTCCAGTGAAATGGCGTGGTCGTTGTCTAGCCAGATCGGCAGGGTGGGTAAACGCTGACCGACGACCATGGGATAGGCCCATGATTCAAATCTGTAGCGGGTAGCTAAATAGTGACTGCGACACGTGACGGCATAGGTCGCTGGTGGGTCAGGAGCAAACGCAGGATCGGTCTGACAGAAGACATCCAGCACGTCGCAGTAGAGATTGAAATTCATCACAGTCACCAGATCGACGATCGAAACACAAATTTTCTTCTGCACCAACGCTGCGCACTTGGACACAAATGCTTGGCGTGTTTCGGGGCGATCCTTGTTCGCTGGGCTGACCAATTCGATTGCAGCCACCAATTCTCGACCGCGCTGTTGGTCAAAGATCAAAACTTCATATTCGTAGAATTCAGTTGGGTCGAGTTCTGGTGTGAGAGTCGGTCCCGGCGGAGCCCAAACCGCAGTAGCCATGCTGGGCCCCGACAATCTCGATCCCACCGACGTTTCCCCACGAACGTCGAACGCGCAAACATCGATTTCAAAATTCTTGCCCAGATGCACACGCGGCTCGGCTGTGTATCGTGCAGGGAGCGACTTGCACAAATCCATGACCATCGTCATCGGCCAGCCTCCATGAAAACCTTCCCAGGATCCCCTGTTGAAAATCGGCGGTCGAACATGATCTAACAATGGCACATTCAGTCTCCTCATTGGATTATAGCTGATCCCACCGTCGTCGCGAGTACTTTCCGACGTTGAACTGGTCTGCTTTTTTTCTAAGTTCGTCGACCAGAACCAATCCCGTTTGCACATCGGCACAACCTGTTCATGCCGCTGGTTATTGACCTAGCACTGCGTTAGTCTATTCTTCACACTAATTAAAGGGCTTAGTCATGAATGAGACGACAACTGCTTCGCTTTCGCTACTGACGGATCTTTACCAACTGACGATGGCCTTCGGCTATTGGAAACAGGGCAAAGCTGAGCAGCAGTCGGTAGTTCACCTGTTCTTTCGCAGTCACCCATTCCAAGGGGGATATGTGATTGCGGCGGGACTCGAACCGGCTTTGGACTTTGTACGGGCATTTCGCTTTACGCCCGACGACGTCACATTTCTTGCCACGCTCACCGGCAACAACGGACAACCGCTGTTCGAAGCGGCCTTTCTGGAGTACCTTGCCGAATTGCAACTGACGCTGGATATCGACGCCATCGCGGAAGGGACGGTCGTGTTTCCACATGAGCCGTTGCTACGCATTCGCGGCCCAATCCTGCAATGCCAACTGCTCGAAACGGCACTGCTGAACATCATCAACTTTCAGTCGCTGATCGCCACCAAGGCAGCGCGCATTGTGATGGCGGCCGGCGGCGATGCGGTGCTTGAGTTCGGACTGCGCAGGGCGCAAGGTATCGACGGTGCGCTGGCGGCCAGCCGCGCGGCGTATATCGGCGGCTGTGCAGCAACCTCAAACGTTCTGGCTGGAAAACGCTTTGGAATTCCAGTCAAAGGGACTCATGCTCACAGTTGGGTGATGTCGTTCGAAACGGAATTGGAAGCCTTCACCGCCTACGCCGAGGCGCTCCCCAACAACTGCGTTTTTCTGGTCGACACCTACGATACGCTGGATGGTGTGCGGCACGCGATCACTGTTGGAGAACAACTGAATAAATCTGGACATCGCATGGTGGGTATTCGCTTGGACTCCGGCGATCTGGCTTGGCTCAGTATCGAAGCTCGCAAGCTGCTCGACGCGGCTGGCTTTCAGGATGCGGCGATTGTGGCGAGCAACGATCTGGATGAAAGATTGATTAACAGTCTCAAACAACAAGGTGCAGCCATCAGCGTGTGGGGCGTCGGTACAAAATTGGTGACCGCCTTCGACCAACCTGCCCTGGGTGGTGTCTACAAGCTGGGGGCGATCCAGAACGCAGCCGGTGCCTGGCAGCCCAAGATAAAATTGTCCGAACAGTTGATTAAGACATCGACCCCCGGTATTCAACAGGTGCGACGCTTTTACGATGAGCACGGACTGGCGCAAGCCGACATGATTTTCAGCGAACTGCTGCCGTTGCGCCAAGTCAACGTCATCGCCGACCCAGTGGATGCAACGCTACGTCGCGAGATGTCGTCGTCGATGGATTACCAGGACTTGCTGCAGCCGATGTTTCGAGGTGGTAGTCAAGTTGCTAGGCTGCCAGCAATTAGCGATGTGCGCTCGCGAACCTTGCAACAGTTACAACACTTTCACTCTGGAATTTTGCGCTTGGACAATCCTCACAAATACCCAGTGGGGCTCGAACAGCAATTGCATGAGCTTAAGTCGCAGATGGTTGTCGAGGCGCGGCGCGGAGAGCAGGCTTCAACGACGCGGAGCGCCTGAGCCACTTTAGTTCCCATTTGACGTGACATGATCAATCAAGGAGTCGATTTTGGAATCTAAAGTATCGCAATTGAGAAACAGCGCCCTACTGCTGGTGGACTTGCAGAACGACTTCGTCGAAAGTGGCTCGCTGGCAGTTCCCGATGGCCTAGCTGTGATCGAAGTCGCCAACCGGCTGATTCCGAAGTTTGGCTTGGTGGTGGCGACACAGGATTGGCATCCCGCCGATCATCAGAGCTTTGCCAGCCAACATGCGGGCTTAGCTGTCGGCGATCGTTTTGATTTAAATGGACTTTCGCAAACAGCTTGGCCCGACCATTGTGTCCAAGGAACCTTCGGAGCGGAGTTGGTAAGGGCGCTCAACCGCGCTGGCATTCAGCGCGTCGTGCAAAAGGGGACTGACCGCGACATCGACAGCTACAGCGGCTTTTTCGACAACGGCCATGTGCGCTCAACGGGCCTTGCCGATATTCTCCGCGAGCACTTGATCGAACATGTCTTCGTGATGGGACTGGCGACTGACTACTGCGTCCGATTCACGTCCCTGGACGCGATTCGCGAAGGCTTTCGGACCACACTGATCGCGGGCGGTTGCCGAGGCGTCGAGCTACAGTCTGGCGACATCGAAGGCGCGCTTAGCCAACTGCGAGCTGCTGGCGTCGAGATTATCCAGGATTGTTAGCGCAGTGAAAGTAAGCTGAGGTCGGCGATGCAATTCGGTATGTGCTCGCCAGCGAGGGACGCGGGGAACGACAGGAAGATTTTACGACAGGAAAATTAGTAAACCGCGCATTCATTTTCCTGTCGTAAAATTTTCCTGTCAGGTCACGGAATTATGACACAGTGGAATGGGGACGTTGCTGCAGTTGGCCGTTGATTAGTATGTGTGTTCCTGTCTGCTGAAATCAAACCTATGCACCGCCACGAAATCATCCCGATGAGCGTCGAATCAAATCACCTTGGACAGCCGATCGGCAATGCCGTCGCTGGCTGGATGCAACCGCCAGTTCCAGCTCGTGAGGCAATGGAAGGACGTTACTGTCGACTTGAGCCGCTGGATGTAGCATCACATGCGAAGAGTCTGTTTGCGGCCAATCAACTGGATGAGCAGGGGCTTAACTGGACCTACTTGCCATATGGTCCATTCGAAAGTTTCGACGACTATCGCCAGTGGATGGAGAACACCTGTCTTGGCGACGATCCACTCTTCATTGCGATTCGAGATCTGAGAACTGACAAAGTTGTTGGGGTGGCCAGCTATTTGCGGATCACTCCCGCAAGTGGCTCGATCGAGGTTGGGCATCTGAATTACTCACCTCGCTTACAAAAAACACCAGCGGGAACCGAAGCGATGTTTCTGATGATGCAGCGCGCATTTGAACTTGGCTATCGGCGCTACGAATGGAAGTGCCACGCGCTGAACGCACCATCACGAGCCGCAGCCAACCGACTTGGACTTTCATTTGAAGGGGTGTTTCGTCAGCACACAGTCGTCAAGGGGCGCAATCGGGACTCCGCGTGGTATGCCGCGATTGACGCTGAATGGCCAGCCCTTCGACTGGCCTTTGCGACTTGGCTTTCCCCAGACAACTTCGACGAGTCTGGCCAGCAACGAGTGCGGCTTTCCAATTTAACCGCCCGCATACTGAACCGAATCGGCTAACTATCGAAATCAAACAGCTCAGTCAGACTCAGCTCGGCGGTGGGTTGACAAAGTGGAGTGATGACTGTGGGACTGCGATAGATTTCGATCGAATTGTATTGCCCATTTTCAGGCCGACGATGGACATGAATCCGCGCACTGTTGATATCGACAATCCAATACTCCATTACGGCATGTTGAGCATACAGCTCAGCTTTCTCGATCAGGTCAGGCGTCAAGCTCGAGTCTGAAATTTCGATCAGTAGGAGGACATCCCTTTCCGTGGGACGAATACGACGCGAGGTTTGCTTACGAAACCACACCAAATCCGGTTCTGGGCGATGGTTACCGCACTGAATTCCGCATTGCACGCGAACGACGATTTTGTCCCTGTCAGTATTGTCGCATGACCAGCGAGTCAAGTAGTCAATTTCACCATCGTGGATCGGTCCGGCAGGATTCATAAAACGCAATTCTCCATGAATGAGTTCAATCTTCATCGGCTCGAGCGAATTGAACGCTCCCTGCTCGGCCATGGTATCGAAATCGACTCCACGAAGTTTGGCAACGGTTGACATGGCTTTCTCCTTTCGCAATTCTAAAGCAGTACCAATTTGGAGGAATGCAGCCCAGCTTTATTATAGCCGTCATGTAGCGCAATCCGACATCTTGGAGACATTCATGCCGTTAAGTGGATTTTTGCAATCGACGCACTTGCATTTGTCCCCTCAAGACTGACCGTTCTTGAGGCACTTGCACCGTCGCGAATCGCATCGCCCCTTGCACTGACATACTTCTGAAACTTCCATGGCTGACTTCTGCTCCATCAAGGCTTATCCCAGTGATTTCCCGCTCGATGCTCAAATTGCAAACGGATTGACAACTTTAACGTTCGCAAATGCGAAGTCTTTGCTGTTACGTGTTACGACCGGCAGGCCGTATTGGTGGGCTGTCGCCGCGATCAGGCTATCTTTGATCGGCATGGCACGTCCTTTTGTTCTTAAGTCAGCCAACAATTGTGCCCAATGCTCGGCCGTGTCCGCGTCCACATCTAGCATCGCAATGTACCTGACGCCTGAATCCAGCCACTGTAGCAGACCACTCCGACGTTTACTCTTGGGTAACGAGAGAATGCCATATCGCAACTCGCCCAAGATGACGGGATTGATGGCCAACTCCGTTTCGTGGTCCGCCAGCCAAGCTACGACGTTCGCGTCAGGTTGAGCCTTGGTCGCTTCGCTCAAGACATTAGCTTCAACAAGAAACTTCACGGCAACGAGTCCGTTGATTCGGATTCAATGGGTTGGAACCAATCATGTGCTGGGCAACTCTTGAGCCATTGGAGCAACCCCGGTTGTCCGGGTTCCGCAAACTTCTTCAATAGGTATTCGCCACTGGACAGCCGCCGAATCTCGAACACCTGCCCCGCTAATAATTGATCCGCGTCGCGCAGCTCGGCGGGCAAAACAATTTGACCTTTGGATGAAAGTTGTGTTTTCATAGCAATGTAAGATACTGTCTTACTTAGGGCATGTCAAGCCAAAGATGATCCACCGTAGCATTGGGGCCACAGATCTTAACCATACTTGAATGCCGCTCGGCTATCGATTAAGTTCTGGAATCTGTTAAAGGTGGAACACATCGTCGTTCGTCTGGCTACGCTTGGCCAAGGAGTTGATCTGTAGGGTGGCCATTCCAATTTCACTGGGTCTCGATTTCGGCACAGAATCGGTGCGGGCGATTTTAGTCGACGCACAAGGTGGGCAATTGGGCGTTGCGACGCATCCTTATGCCAATGGGCAGATTGTCGAATCGCTACCTAATAGCACTGCGCTGCTCCCACCCCGTTTCGCGCTGCAAGATCCTGCCGATTGGATCGATTCGGCGATCGTCGCCACTCGTGCGGCGATTGCGAATGCTTCGATTGATGGCGATGGAATCGTTGGTATTGGCGTGGACTTCACCTCCTGCACTATGCTCCCTACCACGGCGGATGGAACACCGCTGTGCAAGATCGACGCTTATCGCGATGATCCGCTGGCGTGGCCTAAACTTTGGAAGCATCACGGTGCGCTGGAACAAACCAGTCGCATGAATCGTATTGCCAGTGATCGGCAGGAATCGTTCTTGAACCGCTATGGTGGGAGCATTGGACTGGAATGGTTCTTTCCGAAAATCCTGGAAACGGTTGAGCGTTCACCGCAGGTTGCCGACGCTGCGGAAGTCTGGCTGGAAGCGGGGGATTGGTTCGTCTGGCAGCTCGTCGGCGGAGCATCACGATCGCTGACAAGATCAACGTGCCAAGCGGGTTACAAGGCGCTGTGGTCGGCAAGTGATGGTTACCCGTCTGAGGAATACTTTGCAGCCGTGCATCCTTATCTGGCAGAAGTGGTTGTTCATCGATTACCTGGTGTGATGCGTTCGCCTGGCGAAGCGGCTGGTGGTCTGACTGCGGACATGGCCACACGCATGGGTCTGAAAGCAGGCACGCCCGTTTCGACAGCCATCATCGACGCGCACGCCGCTGTGCCGGGTGTCGGTGCGGCTGATCCCGGCGTACTGGTGATGGTGATGGGGACCAGTAGCTGTCACATGCTCAATGCGAATCAACTGGTCGATGTGCCTGGCGTCGCGGGTGTCGTCGCGGGTGGCATACTTCCCGGTCTGTTCGGATATGAAACGGGACAAGCGGCGGTGGGCGATGCGTTCGCATGGTTGCGGCGACTGCTGAACGTGCAAACATTTGATGACCTCTCCGCTCAGGCCATGCAGCTCCCCCCTGGGGCTGATGGAGTGCGCTGCCTCGACTGGTTCAACGGTTGTCGCACGCCGCTCATGGACGGAGCTCTGCGCGGGGCCTTTACCGGCCTGGGGCTCGAACATGGTCCACATCATTTGTACTTGGCACTGATGGAAGCTTCGGCGTTTGGACTGCGGTGGATCGTCGAACTGTTACGCGATGGCGGAGTACCGATCAAGCGGTTCATTGCGACGGGAGGATTGCCGCATCACAATCGCGCCTTTGTCGAAGTTTATGCGGATGTGCTGGGGGAACCGATCGAGATCCATCCCACCACTCAGGGACCAGCGGTCGGAGCAGCCGTGCTCGGGATGGTTGCGGCGGGCCAGCGGGCGAGTGGCTTTACAAGTATCTCTGAAGCAGCACAAGCCATGGCGAGCGCGAAGGAAGGGAGTGCCGTCATCGTGCAACCTCGCGGCGACCGTCACGCAGCCTATCAGTCACTTTACGAAGAGTATCACAAACTTGCGTCGGCGATTCGTGCTTTGTAAGCTGGTCTGCCGCGCCCCCCCTCCCCTACCCTATTCTCAGAACGCTCCATTCGGCCACAATATCAGCTCGACGCGCCAGCGAGTGGGTTGTTGTATTGGCGGTTATACGGTGAGCGACATTTGACAGGACCGAGGACTCACTCGCTAGCGCGTCGAGCTGATACTGCGGTGGGTTTCCGCGAAACTGTGCTTTACCAATTACGACTTCTAACGCAAAGCTGATTCTCATGTCCACTCCCATAACACTGATTGCATCGGGCGATTTGCGTGATTCGGCCAACCAAGTTTGTTGGGCCGCACAAACTGAAATGGAAGCTGCGCTGATTGCGGTGATCGAATCGCTGGGGCGCAGCGTGGTGCGCGGGCATGACTTTGATCCAGCCCGCGGACACGGCTTCATTCGCTCGCAACGCCAGGGGATCGAAGTCTTTAAACACATTGATCCCAATTCGCCGCTCATCGTGGCTGAAGCGGTCTGGCAGTATTCGCATCACGTCCTAGCCGGATTGATCTCCCACGCGGGACCAATCTTGACCGTGGCGAATTGGTCAGGACAATGGCCCGGCCTAGTTGGCATGTTGAATTTGAATGGATCGCTGACTAAGGCGGGAGTGAAATACAGTTCACTATGGGGTGAATCGTTTACCGACGAATCGTTTCTAGCGAAGTTGAAACAATGGTTTGAGACCGCGTCGATCACGCATGATACATCGCACGTGCGCCCCTTCGATGTCGAGGCCTGCGATTCGCAAGCCCAGCAAGTTGGTCGGAGCGTCGCCGAAACATTGCGCAGGGAAAAAGCCATTCTGGGTGTTTTTGACGAAGGCTGTATGGGGATGTTCAATGCGATCATTCCAGATTCATTACTCAATCCGCTCGGCATCTTCAAAGAGCGACTCAGTCAATCAGCCTTGTATTATGAAACTCGGCAGGTCAGCGACAGCGAAGCTCAAGCGGTGCGTAACTGGTTGAACCAACAGGGGATGAAGTTTCACACTGGTCCCAATCATGAAACCGATCTAACAGATGGTCAAATCCTGGACCAATGCCGTATGTATGTCGCCGCGTTGCGCATCGCCGACGACTTTGGTTGCGATGCGATTGGTATCCAGTATCAACAAGGTTTGAAGGACCTCCTGCCAGCTAGTGACTTGGTTGAGGGGCTACTCAACGATTCGGTTCGTCCCCCGGTGATGTCGCGCGACGGATCACGCGAACTGTATGCGGCGCGACCGCTACCTCATTTTAACGAAGTTGACGAGTGCGCGGGTGTCGACGGCTTGTTGACTGAACGCGTGCACCGCGCACTGGGGCAACCAGTTGAAAACACGCTGCATGATTTACGCTGGTCCGATCGCGACGCTTCGGGCACCGTCGATGATGAAGTGTGGGTATTGGAAATCAGCGGTGCGGTTCCTGCGTCGCATTTCGCCGGTGGTTGGTCCGCCGCAGAAGGTTTTCGACAACCGGCAATGTACTTCCCATCGGGCGGTAGCACCATTCGTGGCATTTCCAAGCCGGGGGACGTCGTCTGGTCGCGGATTTATATCGCCAACAATCAATTGAAAATGGACCTCGGGCGGGCTAAGGCAATTGCTTTGCCAGCGGCAGAGACGCAACGACGCTGGGATGCGACCACGCCGCAATGGCCGATCATGCATGCCGTTCTACAAGGGGTGACGCGCGATCAAATGATGGCTCGTCATCAAGCCAATCACATCCAAGTGGCGTATGCCAATTCTGAAGCCGAAGCTCGCTTGGCCCTACAAGCTAAAGCCACCGCCGCACACATGTTGGGCATCGAAGTCTATCTATGTGGTGACGCCTAAAGGAAAGGGACCACTCGATGTCATGTTTTTCCGAACAAGACTTGCGACAAAAAGATGTGCGGCAAAAAGATGGAAATCCTCGATGGAAGTGTCAAGTAAACGAAGTTCTCGTGCTTCATCCAACCTGAAAACTGGGGTTGTATCGTCCATGGCGCCAATGTTTAGAGGATGCGCTAGTTGGAAATCCAATGAGACGTGTTGCCGAGTAAACTTACATCGCAAAGTGTGGTGGCCTAGTGGGTCAAAGTAAATTAAATTGTTTGAAGATTGGAAGCATCTTTCCAATGCTCATCTTTTTGCCGTCCATCTTTTTGTCGCGCGCATGCTGGGTCTTTCCTTTCGGCAGCATGACCGCGAATTTACCACTGGAGATGCCTCAATGCGCTCACGTGCCTCACTCTTTTTTTTCGTTACGCTCGCGCTTGCCGTCATGGCAATTGGCGATCTGACGTGGTCGCAAACTGAACTTACGAACCAGGCTGGTCCCCTCCCCTACTCTGCCCAACCTGATTCGCACTCCAAGCCCAATGTGCTGTTCATTGCGATGGATGATCTGAATGATTGGATCGGCTGCCTGGGGGGGCATCCGCAAACGATTACGCCGAATCTGGATCGACTGGCGGCCAGCGGTGTGTTGTTCACCAATGCACATTGTCCGGCACCGGCGTGTAATCCATGTCGGTCGGCAATTTTCACTGGACGCGCTCCCAATCGCAGCGGTATGTACGACAACCGTCAGCAGATGCGCGAGGTGATGCCCGCTGATGTCATTATTCCACAGTACTTTCGCAATCAGGGCTACCAAGCTTTCGGATCCGGCAAGCTGCTGCACTATTTCATTGATGCACCATCTTGGGACGCATACTTCCCGAAGGCTGCCTCTGAGAATCCCTTGCCGCAGACGTTTTATCCCAGCGAGCGGCCGGTCCATTTGACGCGCGGCGGTCCGTGGCAGTACGTCGAAACCGATTGGGCCGAGCTGGATGTGACGGACGAAGAGTTCGGTGGCGATTATTCAGTGAGTAAATGGATCGGTGAACAACTTAGCGAGGAGCATGAAAAACCGTTCTATATTGCATGTGGCATCTATCGTCCTCATGAACCGTGGTTCGTTCCGAAGAAGTATTTCGAGCCGTTTCCACTCGACGGCATTCAATTGCCTCCCGGTTACAAGGAAAACGATCTGGACGACGTTCCGGAAATCGGTGCACTTGCGGCACGGAATCGATACTTTGCCCACATTCAAGAGCAAGGTCAGTGGAAGCAAGGCGTGCAAGGCTACCTAGCGTCGATTCACTTTGCCGACGCGATGTTGGGCCGTGTGCTGGACGCGCTTGAATCTGGACCGAATGCCAAGCATACCATCGTTGTTCTTTGGTCCGACCATGGTTGGCAACTTGGCGAGAAGGAGCACTGGCAAAAGTACACGCCGTGGCGAGCCGTAACGCGTGTCCCGTTGATGATTCGGATCCCCGAGTCGACGTGTGGTGCATTCCCCAGCGGCACGAACGCTGGCACTGTCTGCGATGCGCCAGTGAATTTGTTGAGTCTTTATCCCACGTTGCTAGAGCTGTGCGAACTTCCAGCCAAAGAAGACAACGATGGCCCCAGCTTGCTCCCGTTGCTCCGCGACCCTGGTGGTAGCGATTGGCCACACGACTCGGTGACGTATCTCGGTCAACCGGGAAGCTATGCAGTTAGCGGTCGGACGCAGCGATACATTCACTACTCCGATGGGAGCGAAGAGTTATACGATATCGAATCTGATCCGTACGAGTGGACCAACCTTGCGCCCCTCGATTCTTCAGCCAGCACACTCGCCAGTTTTCGCGATGCCTCTCCGAAAGACTTTGCCGAACGCTTGGAGCCTACCGTTGAATCACTTGCGAAGCTCACCTTTCATCCCGCCTCACAGACGGCGGTTCCGGTCTCAAAGCCGGATGGCAATCCGTTTCCAGTATTCTTCACGAACATGCAGCGTGCGCCGGTGGAGCTGTTCTGGATGGATAGCGACGGCAAGCCCAAGTCCTATGGTGTGATTGAGCCAGGAGAACGCCAGTCACAGCAGACTCGTCCCGGTGCCGTGTGGATGGTTCAGGATACCGTAAACAAACAACCACTGGGGCACTTCGTTGTCGACGATCGTACAGCCCAAGCCGTTGTGCCCGCGACGAAACCGAACGTGATTGTGATCCTCACTGATGACCAAGGTTGGGCCGATCTCGGGTGCCAAGCCCAAGTGGCTGACATTCGGACTCCTCACATCGATGCCTTGGCGGGTCGCGGCGTGCGTTGCACGGCTGGCTACGTCACTTCACCGCAATGTAGCCCCTCACGCGTAGGTCTGATGACTGGACGCTATCAACAGCGTTATGGCATCGATACGATTCCCGACATGCCACTGCCAAGTGCAGCGGTAACCATCGCAGAACGCTTGCAGCCGCTCGGTTACCGCACTGGTTTTGTGGGCAAGTGGCATTTGGAGCCCAACGCGACCTGCGTCGATTGGATGAAGCGGGAACTCCCCGACATGGCCGACAAGCCGCGACAACAAGTGCGCATTGCGTGGGACAAGATTCGCCCTTACTCACCCGGCCAGCAAGGTTTCGATGAATACTTCTGGGGCGAGATGCATAACTATCGAACCAACTACGAACTTGGCGGGACTGAGTTGCTGCCGCGTATGCAACAGATTCAAAACAACGACTTTCGCATCGATGTTCAGACCGAAGCCGCTGTCAGCTTCATCGATCGCAATCATGACAAACCGTTTTATCTGCAACTGAATTACTACGGTCCGCACACGCCCTTGGAGGCAACGCAGAAATACCTCGATCGCTTTCCCAGCCAGATTCCTGCGCGGCGGCGGTACGCGCTGGCAATGATCGCCGCGATTGACGATGGCGTGGGGCGCATCGTGGAAAGACTCACTGAGCACGGGCAGCTCGACAACACGCTGATCGTGATGACCAGCGACAATGGCGCTCCGCTAAAAAAGACTAAACCCGATACGCCCATTGATGGTGACATGGGGGGCTGGGATGGTTCGCTGAACGACCCCTGGGTCGGTGAGAAAGGGATGCTGTCCGAAGGAGGAATTCGAGTGCCAATGATTTGGAGCATACCGAGTCAATTGCCCAGTGGCCTCACTTACGATTGGCCGGTTAGCACGTTAGACATCTCGCCAAGTGTGCTTCAATTGGCTGGTGGGGGTGTCGAACAGGCTGCGAATGAATTGGATGGCATCGATGTCTTTCCGCGTTTTAACAGCGTACAAACTCCATCGACTCGCAGCCTCTATTTTCGATTTTGGGATCAAGCGGCCATTCGTCGCGGCAAGTGGAAGTATATCTTTGTCGGAGCTGGCCAAAAGTATTTGTTCGACCTGGAAAGCGATCAGCACGAACATCAAAACTTGATAGTCCAACATCCCGAGTTAACCTCTTCACTGCATGCCGAGCTATCCGAGTGGGCAGGCGAGCTCATACCGGCAGGACTCCCCACCGGCGAGAAGCGGCGTGAACAGGGATGGTACGAATTTTACTTTGACAACCCGCCAAGTGAACGCTGATCACCGCCGATCTTGCACTGGAAACCGACTCTCTCTCTGGTGCTCTGGTTCCCAGGCTCCGCCTGGGAACCCACTGTCTTGCAGGCTCCGCCTGCCGAAGCGTTGTTGGTTTCAAAAGGTAAGAGGTAAGAGGTGGGAGGTGGGAGGTGGGAGGTGGGAGGTGGGAGGCGGGAGGCGGAGCCTCCAAGACAGTGCGTTCCCAGGCAGAGCCTGGGAACGAGCGTGTTCGTGGTGACGTTCAGCATTTAGTTGTCGAGAAATTTTTGTAGAATACGTAGTGCGTTCAGGGTGAGATTTGATTTTTACGTCGGGAACTCTCATGTTTAGAATTGTTTTGTTGTGTCTGTTTTCCATACTGGCTGCGATTCAGTGTTATGGGGCGGAGCGTCCGAACGTGGTGGTCATCATGGTGGATGATTTGGGTTATTCGGACATCGGCTGTTATGGCAGCGAAATCGAGACGCCAAACCTTGATCAGTTGGCGGCCGGAGGGGTGCGCTTCTCGCAGTTTTACAACACGGCCAAATGTCATTCCTCCCGAGTGTCATTGCTGACAGGCCAGTATTGTTTGGCTGCTGGCGATACCGCGCTGACCCACGCGGTAACTTCAGCAGAAGTACTTTCCAATGGAGGCTATTTCACCGCGATGACGGGGAAATGGCATTTGGAGCAGCAGCCGACCGACTTCGGTTTCAATCGCTACTTTGGTCATCTCAGCGGAGCATGTAACTACTTCTCTGGAGACAACACTTTTCGATTGAATGGACAGCCTTGGAAGGTGCCCAAAGATAACTTTTATACCACGGTTGCCAATGTAGATTACGCGCTCGATTTTCTGAGTGAAGCCAGAGAGACGAAGAAGCCCTGGTATATGTATATCGCCTTCAACGCTCCCCACGCCCCTTTGCATGCCTTGCCTGAGGACTATGCCAAATACCAAGGACGATACGATCAGGGTTGGGATGTTGCGCGCGACGCACGAATAGCGAAACAGAAAGCGCTGGGTTTGCTTGACCAAGAGTTGGAACCCAGCCCGCGTCCTGAGCACATCCCGGCTTGGAACGATTTGCTCGATTGGCAGCAAGCGTACGAAGCCAATCGCATGACGACGCTGGCGGCCATGATCGATCGTGTGGATCAAGAAGTAGGCCGGTTGGTCAGTGACTTGAAACAGAACGGCGAGCTCGAGAACACCATGATCTTGTTCGTGTCGGACAATGGAGCGTGCCCCTATGATCGCAAAGCTCCCCTATTGAATGTGGAACCGACGAATGCAGAGACGTCCCTGGCCGATTCCACCGGTTGGGCTTGGGCTCGCAATAGCCCATTTCGATACTACAAACAGAATCAGTTCGAGGGGGGGATCTCGACACCCGCGATCGTCAATTGGCCCATCGGATTAAAGAGACCAGCGGGTAGCTTCGTCCATGAACCGGCTCACCTGATCGATGTGATGCCAACACTGTCTGACATCACGGGAAGTCCCATCCCCAACAATTTCGCTAGTCGCGAGCTACGACCGACCTCCGGCGTTTCGTTGAAACCGATCTTTGATTGCAAGTCCCTCGGGACGCGAGCGCCGATTCACTTGCTGTTCGCCAAAGACCGTGGACTACGCGACGGCGATTGGAAATTGGTTAGTTTTCAAAGCGAAGCTTGGGAATTGTACAATGTGTTGCAGGATCGAACCGAGCTGAACGACTTGGCCGCAAAGGAACCAGAACGCTTGGCGAAAATGATCGCAACATGGGAGGATATGGCCAAAAATGTTGTGCATGCGTCCGCCCACGCGTCCTCGCCGGTCTCGCCAGCCCGTCTGCCACATCTGCATCCAGAATGGACCAACTTCGATGTCAAAGAACCTGGAGAATTCGTGCGAGGAAAGCGGAAAGTAGAGCCACAGGATGACGCAAAAGCATTGCCGAATCTTCCAACATTGAGTTCGATTCGAGCTCGTAAGAATACAACGTTAAAGATCGTCGACCAAGAACTGCAGCTCCAGTTCACGGGTGCGGACCCCGGTATCGCTATCGATTTACGTGGCCGAAAATTGCCTGTCGGTCCTTACAAATTGAAGTTCGGACTGGTGGGTGGTAGCGAAAATGGTGGCGAAGTCTTCTTTACCACCGACTCCACCACAATTTTACCGAATGGAAAGCACAAAGCATTTTCCGTCTCGGCGGACGGTCAACGACAGGAAGTGACTGTTGAACTGCTGACCCAAGAGACAATTCAGCAGTTACGACTGGATGTCTGTGAAGGAATAGGCACAGCGACGATTTCAAACTTGACGTTGCACGATGCGCAGGACGCCGTGTTGATTGCCTGGCCCGAAGAAGCGACTCGCAAGAAGCGACAATAGTGAACGGTTACGGACATGTGAAACCTATGGCAGCAGTTCAAACTTGTTCAGCGAGCTCGCTGGAATCGCCTTCAACGTCAGCCTTCAAAGGGACATCGTCAACGGCGATGTATTTGAAGAAGTAGATCAGGGTGGCAACAATGCCCCAAGTCAAACCGACCGCCACACCAAAATCCAACACACCGCGCCATGGTTGTGGCAATTGACGAAAGAGGATCACCAGTAGCGAAATTACTACGATTAGCACAACCACCGTGATCCTTCGACGCAGTGGTGCGTGAAAAAAACCCATGCAGAACAACGGCGCGAGCAGCAGGCGCAAGGTGGTGCAGTGCTGGCGAAGATACAAGGCGCGCGCGGCCACACGTGGCGAATAGCCGCGTTGAAATCCACGATAGCCTTCGCTGTACGCCATGAAGAACGTCCAGGCGACGAGTACCACAATGTGCAATGCGTTCAGTTGGTAATTTGTCGCATCGATGCATTGTGTCAACATGCGTGCAACCGCGAAGCCGAGCAGCGTGGTCGCGCCGCCAACTCCCCAAACTGCAGCGACCATTCCTATGAATCGAGGCAAAAATTTTGGCTGTCTTAAATGTGTTGACGCCACGGACGTCTTTCTTGTTCGTGCACAATGTCTCGCTGGCCGCGAAGATGCTAATCTGATCTATAAGCATCATGCGGGAAATAACAGTAGTAGCTACGTTGGCCAGAACGTAGACTCCCTGCGGTCTGGCGACCGCAGCTACGTTTAAGATCCGACACTTATTTCCCGCACTATGCTAAGTCAGCGTTTGATAGGGATGTAGGGCAAGAGTGTAACCTACGCGGCCCAAAGTCCCTATTCCGGGTTTCGAGAAAATGTCGGTTCATCGCGGTGGAGCTGGAATCTCATTGACCGTGTAGAACGCATTGCGATGCAGTAGCTCTTCCTGGTCGCGAGAACGCAGGCCGGCCAGATCGAATTCGTACACGAATCCCTGGTCGAGCTTTTCGAGAGTGAGCCTAGCGGTGAGTCCGTCGTCGGCAAGTGAAACTGCTTTCACAAGTGGTTGATACTGTTCGATTTCCGGGCCACCGTAGCCCGCGTGGTAAGGGTGCGTGAAGGCGGAGACCACATAGGCGTCTGGCGAATTGCCAGAGGCGTGATCCACGGGCTTTGTAAACGTGACCTTGAATCCCTCCGGCTCAATCGTGATACGGTTGATCTCGAAGGGCATCTTGCCGGTCCACTGGAGTCGTTCGAGCGCGAAAGGCTTGATACCACGAACCGGCCAGCCACGATTGGTGCCGCCACACAGCATCTTCCCCTCAGGGGTGAATACTAGGTTGAGAATCCCAGTTGAAAGACCCTCACGAAACGGATAACAGGCTCCCTGCCATACACCGTTGACCTGCTCTGTCGTGGCGCGCATCAGAATCGACTGAGTGTAGTCCCCGAGAAACAACTGGTTTTCAAACGGCCCAAACTTGCCCTGCGTCTGATCCACGCTAAACGCGGTGATAGACCGCCCCATGCGTAAGTACGGAAATACAACGGCATACGGCACCAACTGCTGGATGCGATTCTTCTCGGTCGCAATGCGCGTTCCTGATTTTGGTGTCTCAGGGACTGGACCCAACTCGGGGGCATATTTGTACCATTCAAAACTTGCCGGGTGACCGTGGAAGCTGTTGGGTGACACTGCTTTCAGACTGCACGAACAATTCCACGGACCCTGGATCTCGATATAGAACAACGCACCGTGCTCATCCCTTCCAATTCCAGCAGGACTGCGCAGGCCGCTGGCAAAAGAGGTCGTCGTTCCATCGGAGGCAACTTTCATGATGAAGCCACGGTTCAAGGCATACGAGTGGTAAGATTCCGACAGACCAAGTGCCACGAACTGGTTTCCGTCCGCATCAACTTTAGAGCCGAAAGCGTATTCGTGGTAGTTCGCATATCCCCAAGCATCGGAGATTGTTTCAAAACGATCCGCCACGCCGTCGCTGTTGGAATCGCTGACACGGGTCAATTCGCAACTTTGCGTGACGCGAAATGCGTTGTCCTTCCAATCGAGTCCAAAGATCTCGTCCAGCCCTGAGGCAAACAGATGAAACGTAGGAGCTGGCTTGACCGCATCGACTCCGTCCATCAGATAGATCTCACCATGCCGCGTTCCGACAGCCACTCGACCGTCCGGCAGCACGGCAAAGGCACCCGCTTCGATGACCGTATCGGGAGGGAGCGGAATGTTGACGATCTCATAATATTCGCGTTCGCGCTCTTCAGTTCCCCAGCGCTGCCCCACTTCCTCGGCCAGCAAAACGCCTGGCGAAATAAGTACCATCGGAATTAGCAGGCACAGGAGTCGTAATTGACTACTCGGTGAGTGGTTCATAGATGAACTCCAAAGTTGATTTGCCTTGTGGTAGTTGCAGTCGCAGCAACAGTTCGGATTGCGTAGGATCGTCAGGGAGTGTTCTGAGTTTTGTTTCGGCCTCAGGAATCGTCAGCCGCAATGTGCCGAGTCCGTAGACACGCTCGGACTCGTTGACAATCTCACCTGCGTCACCCGTGAGTGCACGAAACCATACGCTTTGAGGACGTGGTGAATCGAATTGCAATGCGCGTTTCAACTGGCGGTGTTCCTCGGTTCCGATTGCCTCCGACCGATCCGCGATCTCAATGGTACCGCAGCGGTATCTTAGAGTGGGAATGGAGGACGCATCGAGGTCGTACCCGAGGAACTGATAGCCCAGATTTTTGGGATAGAGCGGATCGGGATTGGTCCGCGCCTCCTTCGACATTACCGGCATTAGCGGCCAAGGCGAGTTCTCATCGGCGAGTTGTACGAAAGAAACGTCCTGCGCCAGAGTTACGACTGGGCTGGCAGGATTAAAATCCCCAGACCCCTGACCGCTCCAATTGACGCTAATGAAGTCACCCTGCCAAATGGCGCATAGCGTTCCCGTTTCAGCGTTGAATGCATAGCTCAGCTTCTCTGGCAGGCCGACGGCAATGCCTCGAAAACCAGCCACTCGACTGCGTCCACGAAAAGTCTGGGCATGATCGCTGACCGATAATTTCGTTTTGACGGCGTGGAGCCCAGAGGGATCGGCGGCGGAGGTCCCCAGCGAAAGGCAATACCAGATGGCTTCAATCTGTTTGTCTGTGTTGCCATCGAGGATCGTCGTGAATGCGGCCACGCCATCTGGCCATGCTGTCGGCATAACGGTCCGAGGACGAAACGCGCCAGGGTTGCGGAGATAACTGTTGAACCAGCCTGGTTGAAGACGTTGAAAGCTGGTCATCAGGTCCATGCCTTGATTGGCCGTCGCGGCTTTCCCATTGAATTGATGACAGGCGATGCAGTTTACTCCTTTGTCGCCAATCAACTCTCGGCCCGCGGCGCGAATCAACTTCTCTCGCTCGCGCTCACTCGCCGAGCGACTTTCCGAACTCGGAATCTTCATTTCCACGCTTTGCAACACGTCGAGGCGAGAAAACACCTCGGGCAAGTGCTGGAGATTGGCAGTCCCGTACTGCGGCATCCGTGTCATCATATAATGGCGGACACTTTCACCGTCAAAGAGAACCTTCTTCATCCACGTCGGTTGCAGTTTTGCCCCGACCAGTGTCAATGGCGGTGGGATGCGACCGTCGTCACCTAGTTTCGGATCAGTGGTGGTAAAGAATGAGTTGTGCATTTCGTGAACGCCGCCAAAGTCATCGCGCACATGACACGCGATACACTTAAAAGTTGTCAGTGTTTTTGCAATCACCACTTTGTCGGTGTCGACACGTGGTTCTGCCTTGAGCGACGCCATGATCGCTTGCAGTTCAGCTTCTTCCAGGTGGAAACGAGGACTGCGGTCACTCGAATTCGATAAACAACCTTTGGTAAGATCCGCGTTTTTCAACGTACTAACATGGGGAGCGGCCAGCATGTCGGGGAGTGCATGACAGGCGGCGCAGTTAAGTTCGTGAAAGTATTTTTTACCGAGCGCCACCAGCGACTGCTGGGGAACAAGCGCAGTTGAGTGTTGTGCCTGCTCTCCAATTAGGTAAGCGGCAATCGACAAAGACTCTGCGCGGGTGAGCTTCATGTCAGGCATTCGACCGGAGCTTCTGACACGCAGAGGTTGAAACAAGAACTCGCTCAGCGACTGCGCACTGCTATACTTGCTTGCAACATGCCCAAACGGGATTGCGATTGGCTGGAAAGTATCTTTCTCGGTGGACGTCTCGTTTTCGTCCTCTTCAAAACCGTCATCTCGATTAGTGGGCTGCGGTGTTTCTGCGATCGCCTCCTTGGGACCATGACAGGCAACGCAGCCGACTGAGTGATAGAGCGATTTTCCCACTAGGACATCGATCTGCTCAGGCTCCTCAGGTTGAAAGCTAGACTTCGATTGGGCGATCAGGAAGTGAGTCAGAGCTTCTGCGATCGCGTCTCGATCGGTCTCTAGTTTAGAGGCCAACAGGTCAGGCATCGTTGTGCCAGGGTGAACAGTCGACGGTGAAGCCAGGAACTGCCGCAGGAATTCGGGTGAGATCCGCGCCCCGACTTCGGCCAAGTCAGGAGCCGTTTTCTCCGGCAGGGAACCCCGCTCGACGCCAGCATGGCAGGCACTGCAGCGCAGCTCCGAAATCAGTACATCACCCACCTGAGACTCAGTGAGCGAGTGCCTACCGGGCAGAGCTGAGACGCCGGGTTCGGCCCAAGCAGCGCCGCCAAACAAAACCGAGATCAGCAACCCAAAAACCAAGCGGCAGATATTCTGGAACGCGAATTCCTCTCCGCGCACTTCATCCTGGGACGAATGATTCCTCATGTTGATCCTCGTATTCGACTTGTCGACTAGTTTGATGGGAAGCTCCTAAAATGATTAAACACGAACATGCGACCATCAGGGGCGCACCGTTTACTTATGCTACCACGACAACTCTGCTGTCACTACCTCTTAAATCTTCGCACAGCATGGGATGTCGACCATCCCAAACAAACAAATGTAGGCTAGCAGAATACTCTGACAAAAAAATGTGCCGCAAAAAGGGACACTTCTCGCTGAACGCCACCACGCACAGGCTCGTTCCCAGGCTCCTGCCTGGGAACGCACTGTCTTGGAGGCTCCGCCTCCCGCGTCC
>JBGSJT010000462.1:0-4426 GCA_041741715.1 Pirellulaceae bacterium
GAGGCCTACGATGGCTGGCAATGGGAACCACAAAGCATGAGCAGCAAAAATGAAAGTTCTCCTACCTTGGCATCGTAACTCCGCAAATCACGGCGTTTCTGAATCTGCTTTTTTGGAATGCGCCCAAGTGCATGTGCACGATCTGCACGCCACCATACTGCATCTAATGGGTATCAATCACGAAAAGCTCACCTATAACTACGCTGGTCGCGACTATCGATTAACGGATGTGCATGGCAATGTGGTTCGGGAAATACTGGCATGAAAGAGCCCGCATTGATGATTCGTTTTTGCCTTGCTACCGGTGCATTTCTAGTATGTGTATCATCGGCGCTTGCCCAGACTCGAGATACGATGCCGGATACCTGGGCTGGCACAGATGCTTTAGGTCGCGTATTGCCGATGAACTCTGAGGTTGGCGAGCCTAAGCCGAACCGCACGGTTGGCATCTTCTATTTCAACTGGCAAGCTTCGTTTGGAAATAAGGCAGTCTATGACATCTCGAAGATTCTGAAAGCGGACTCGCCCTCTTTACCTTGGGGACCTGCGCACGCCCCGCACTACTGGAGCGAGCCTCGATTTGGCTACTACCGACCGGACGATCCGTGGGTGATACGCAAGCAAGTTCAGATGCTCACTGACGCCGGTGTGGACGTGCTAATATTCGATGTTACCAATGGAATCACCTATGATGCAGAGCGCGAGGCGTTTTGCTTGGTATTAGAACAAATGCGATCAGAGGGACATCGTGTTCCACAAATCGCAATGTTTGCCAATGCTGGTCACAATGCAGTGGTGCAGCACTTGTGGGAATGCTTCTACAAACCAGCGAAGCATCGTGAACTCTGGTTTCAGTGGAAGGGAAAGCCACTCCTACTTACGCCCACGACTGGGCTGAGCGAAGAAGTGTCGCGCTTTTTCACGATACGTACTTCATGGGCCTGGACTCGCGGTCAACCCTGGTTCGGCGATGGCAAGGACAAGTGGCCATGGCTAGACCACGCACCGCAAGTCCCTGGTTGGCACGACCATCCTAACAAAGCAGAGTGCGTCCCAGTGGGTGTGAGCCAACATGTGACCAGCAATATTGGTCGCAGCTACCACGACAGTCGGCAGCCTGCACCGACGGAGTGCCGTTCGGAACAAGGCTTGTACTTCGATGAGCAATGGAAGCATGCTCTCCCGCTCGAACCCGAGTTCATCTTCATTACGGGCTGGAATGAGTGGGTGGCTCAGCGTTTTATCTCGGATGGCACCCAAGCCTTCAAAGGCCGAATCTTGCCGGCCGGAGAGACATTCTTTGTCGATTTGTACGACCAGGAATTTAGTCGCGACATCGAGCCGATGCGTGACGGTTTTGGCGACAACTACTATTGGCAAATGGTCGCCAATATTCGCAGATACAAAGGCGTGCGTCCAGCACCTGGTACTTCGTCAGCCAAAACGATCGCCGTCCCTGGCGACTTTTCGCAGTGGGAAAACTTGAAACCTGCCTATCTCGATGACCTGCGTGACACGATGCATCGCGATCACGATGGGGTGCCGGGTGCAGGGCGTTATATCAACCACACAGGCCGCAACGATCTCGATACAGCGCACGTCAGCCACGATGCTACGCATCTTTTCTTTCATGTCACCACGCTTGAACCACTCACTCCGGTCACCGATGCCGATTGGATGGTCTTGCTGCTTGATACCGATCAAGACATCAAGACCGGACAACTCGGTTACGACTATCGGCTCAATCACAGCCGGTGTGCTCCGAGTGCCTCGAGTATTGAACGCTGGAATGGAGAAGTGTGGAAAAAAATAGGAACAGCGGGTCTTCGAGTTGGCGCAAATGAACTTCATCTCGCAGTTGATAGCGGGATACTTGGATTCACCTCGGACAGACGCTTGCGATTCGACTTCAAATGGACCGACAATTCCCCCCTAAGTAACGATGGAATGGATTTCCTCGATAACGGCGACACCGCTCCAAACTCGCGATTCAACTTCCGTTTCATCGCTCCATAGACCTTCAGTTGATCGAATAGAGTTCGTAACGATGAAACGAAAAAAGCTCGAGACCTACAGAAAGCCGAAGTCAACGCGGCCGGAAAGGCGTGAGGCGTGAACATTATGCTTTTCGGTAGATTGCATCCTGTTCGTTTTGTCGTCCCAATGCTCCTAAGTGTTGTCTGGCTGTGTTCCGCAAATGCCGACGCTGAAACCGATGACGCGTTTTTCGAATCAAGGATTCGCCCATTACTGACAGAGCGCTGCCTGAATTGTCATTCGGCAGACAAAGGGAAAACGGAAGGAGGACTTGCGTTAGATTCAAAACTGGGCTGGGAAAAAGGAGGCGATTCTGGAGCAGCAATGGTGCCCGGCAATCTTGACGAGAGTTTGTTGATTCAAGCGGTGCTCTACGGCGATGACGGCCCAAAGATGCCGCCAGAAGATGCTGGAGGTAAGTTACAAGATGCAGAGATTGCTCTGCTGAAGCAATGGATTCAACAAGGGGCCAATGATCCGCGGAATGCGGCTGCAAAACGTGGCGGCATGACCGAAGAGCAGCTTCGCGACTGGTGGTCCTTTCAGCCTCTGCAGCCATGTGCAGTTCCTGAAATCGAAGGAGCCGATGTACGAAATGCAATCGATCGCTTCACTGGGGCCAGGCTTGTCTCAGCAGGACTCCAGAGAGCTCCGGAAGCGGATCGAAGGTCACTGATCCGTCGTGTCACTTATGACCTAACAGGGCTCCCGCCGACCCCATCCGAGGTTGACTCGTTTTTAGCTGACTCTTCCCCACAGTATTACCACGCGCTTATCGAACGATTGCTGCAATCGCCTAGGTACGGAGAGCGCTGGGGCAGACACTGGTTGGATCTGGTTCGTTACGCAGACACTGCTGGTGAAAACACAGATCATCCAATTCCAGATGCCTGGAGGTTTAGAAACTGGGTTATTGAGGCGTTCAATCGGGATATACCCTACGACCAGTTTGTACGTGAACAGATCGCGGGCGACTTGCTGCATGCCGATGACACGCCAGACAGATATCGGGAGGGCGTTATTGGTACTGGTTTTCTAGCTATAGCGCGACGGTTTGACCACGACATCGACAAGTTCACTCATCTGACCGTTGAGGACACAATCGATACCACAGGGAAAACATTCCTTGGCTTGTCGATCGCCTGTGCCCGTTGTCATGATCACAAGTACGATCCAATCTCCACCAAAGACTATTACGCACTCTACGGAATCTTGAATAGCACGCGTTATGCGTTCCCAGGATGCGAAGCCAAACAACAGCCTCGGGATTTGGTGCCACTTCAATCGGACGCGGAATGGGCGCGAATCAACGAACCCTATCAAGTTCAGCTTTCGGCGATTGATGCTGAGTTAAAAACTCTCACTATGGCGCTGGCGAATCGAGCGCGAGAGTTTCAAGCTCAGTCGTCCAATTCGCAAACGCTGCTGGCGTCAGGACAGATCGCCGATGGATCCAACCAAACATTGGCCCATCCGGATCCCGCGATTGCCAATTCGCTCGACAATCTGGAGGTCAAAGCCGGTCAAGTCGTGCAATTATCCATCGATCCGAACGGGGACTACGGTGCCGACTCGACTCAGATCGAGTGGGAGATTCAGGAACTCGGCGGAGCTTCGCGCAAATGGAACCTCCTCGAAGACTTGCTCGCTGACGGGGTCGCTGAGAATCCACACAAGGATCGTTACGACAACGAAATCACATGGCTTTTGCTCGACGGAAGGATGCCGCTGAGCCTACTGCCCGAAAAAATTCCTGAACTATCGAATCAACCTGGACTTGTCGCGTGGCGCAGCGGAGACAACCCTGCCGTCTTCGCGAATACGACCGAAAATCCAATTGCTGTGTGGACAACGCTCCCCTCCAAAACTTTGTTTGTGCATCCGGCGCCAGACGGACCTGTTGCCATCGCTTGGGTCAGTCCCTTCGACGGGCGGATATCGATCCGAGGCCGCATCGCGGATGCGCATCCAGGTGGCAACAGCGGAATCGGGTGGCGAATGGACCACTTCGCTGCCGACCATTCAACCCTTCTCAATGAGATGAAGGCCGCAATTGCGAGACAAACCCTTCTAGTGGCCAAACGGAATGAAGTTGTTGCTCTCAGTCCCGTAAGGGAGTTTGCTTACGCCGTTACCGAAGCTGTCACCGCCAATGCAAAGCAGCACATGCGGGGTGATCCGGAAAAACTTGGGGATGAAATTCCTCGACGATGGCTTGAACTCTTTGGAGGCGAGGCTGTTGCACCCGCAGCCGGCAGCGGTCGATTGCAACTGGCCAACTGGATGAGCGATTCGAACAATCCACTCGTTTCGCGAGTCATGGTCAATCGCATCTGGCAGCACCACTTCGGCAAAGGACTCGTTCAGACCCCGAACGATTTCGGCACTC
>JBGSJT010000463.1:0-24013 GCA_041741715.1 Pirellulaceae bacterium
ACAACAGCGCTCCGCTAACGCTTTTTCAAAAATTGTTTTGAAAAACGACATTTCGCGGTGCGCAAAGATGGTGCAAAAATTATTTTAAAATGGAACTTGACAGTGCTAGAAGAGCTCGACGGAAGGAATGTTGCGCAAACCCAAAAGTGCCGCAATACCAAACTTTTAGCAGTCCAGCGCGAGCCCACCGGTATTGCATGTTCGAAGCTAACACACCGGATGGCTTGCGCCATTACCGCTCACTTCTCTATTGGGCGCTCGGCGGTAGCGAGGGCAAACCTTCCCACAGCACGTTACGGGCGAGATCCTTGACGATTAAGTTGCGAACTCTGCTGGACTTGTCGTCATTTCGATTCCAGACGCGAATTCCTACTCGGCCTTGGTCATACGAAATTCCATTTTCCTTCCAGATCAATTTTCTATCAAGGTAGCACTCAAGCGTCTCCCCTTTGACGATCGTTCGACAATTATGCCATTGATTGGCGCTCATTGCCGGAAACGGTTGCGGATATTTATGGATTGGATTGAATTTTGATGTGGTGTCGAGATATTCGAAAATTGCTTTGTCCCCCAGCCATCCCGTTCCCCAGTGAACGATTCTATCATCGGACGGACTCCATCACAAACACTAGTAGCTTACCTAGCGGAAGCAAGTTGTAGGATGTCACAATATTGGGATGGCTGAGTCTCGATACCGCTCGTACCTCGCGGAGAAATCGCTCCTTCGCACCTTCGTGATCGAGCAGTCGCTCGTTAAGTACCTTGATGACTTCCAGACGATCCATCTGAATATTGGTGGCCAGATAGACGACCCCCATGCCACCGCGTCCAAGTTCCTGTAAGACTTCATAGGCAGAGTAGCTGGCGAGCTCTGCGGGTACACTCAATTCGATGTTGGACTTAGCCATCAATTGGCCAACAATCTCAACAGGCTCTAGCTGCTTCGACTTCTCTCCCACCACATCGACAGCCGGGAGCGAACGCTGATGAACTTCCCTTAGCCGTTTCAGAAAGCCATCTCCCGTTAGTGCGATGGCCTGAGCTAGCAGCCGGGGCGTTCAATAATCCCAGCATAATCATTTTCTAGCCGGTTTGCGCACACCCCACCATGCGACCAATAGAAAGCAGGCGGCATGCAAAAGAATCACCGACACTGACCAGCCGAAACTTACCGCTGACTGCCGAGGAATTCGATCCGCTTCTGGCAAACAAGTCTCAATGGCTTGTTGGCTCCAGTAGATCGTCACCGATACACTAGCGATCCAATCCGACAGCGTGGGGAGCGTGGCCACGACACCCGCCAATATGATCTGCGGTATAATTACAATCGGTACCAGGGCCACCGCCACCTCTTCATTCTTAGCACTGGCTGAAATCGCGAGTCCTAAACTGGTCCCTGCCAATGAACTGGCTGCCAGCACACCCAACATGCCCGAAAAGCTCCCTGGCATGCCAAACCAATTGAGTGCTGCCGCTGCCAACAACAGCGTTTGCACTGCTCCAATTGCTGCCAGAAAAATCAACTTGGCGAGCAAGTAAGCTTCCGGCAGCAGATTGTAGTCACGCTCGCGGTGATAGATCAGTCGCTCCTGCACCAACTCTTTGACACTGTTGTTGCATCCCAACCAAAAACAGGACACGCACACCAAGAACAATAGATTGCGAATTTTGCTGAGCCGCTCCAGTGGATTGTTGGCATCGATGTTATCGATACTTCCAAACACCATGCACAGCAGCCACGCCACTAACAACGCTTGGCCAAATAAAACCGCCACCGCGACAGGGTTACTGCGCCACACAGATACGGTTCGCCACAACAGTACACTGAATTGCCGTCGCCCCGATGTGCGTATTCGATCGTCCAAGTTGTTGGCTGATGCAGGTTGCGAATCTCTTACGTCAGGTTTTCGGCCAGCCACGTATTGATGGAAAAACGGACTAGCCCGAAACGCCTCGGCCCATTGATTTGCCGCTTTGCTTTTGAGCTCGGCGTAAATCTGCGCCAAACGCTCAATTCGAAAGTAGGCTTTGGCCTCAGCCGGTGAACCGTAAAATGCCAGCTTGCCACCCACCGTCAGAATGGCCACCAAATGGCAATTGGCTTCCACGTGCGCTAGATTATGAGTGATGCACACTAGCGTCTTGCCAGCATCGGCCAGCTCTCGAAACAGCCGCATCATCTCGCCATCAGAGTGTTCATCCAGTCCCGATGTTACTTCGTCCAGGAACAGTAGACTCGGTTCCGACAGCAGTTCACCTCCCAGCCCCGCGCGCTTGAGCTGGCCACCGCTGAGTTGTGAGATTCGAACCTTGCGGCGTGGCGTAAGCCCAACTGTTTCCAATGTACTGGCGACCGTGGATCGAAGTTCCTCTGGACTCAGGTCGGTAGGGAGTCGCAATTCCGAAGTAAACCGAAATGACTGCTCGACGGTCAATGTCTCATGCAGAGTTGCAGACTGCGGGACTACTGACAGATCTTGCTTCAGCGCCGCGAAGTTGGCATGCAAATCGCGCCCGTTGACATAGACTTTTCCGCTTGTCGCGGCCCGTCGACCACTGATGATATTGAGTAGCGTCGATTTGCCCGATCCACTCGGACCCAGAATACACAGGAACTCACCTGGATTGAGCACAAATTCAACTTGATCCAGCAGGGTCAGCGGTTTTCGATTTGCCGTATCCGGGACGACATAGCCCACTTGGGAGACGACCAATTGCACGTTGTCGACGCGCGAACGGCTCGCTAGTCCTTGACCATCGAACAACAGTGTGAACGGCCCGACATCCAGCGCATCACCTGGGGTGAGATGCCGAGGTTTTGTAAGTCGGATACCGTTGCAAAAAGTTCCGTTGGCGCTTCCCAAATCGGTTAACGTGGTTCGCCCGGATGCGACTGCGATGCGCGCGTGAACTCGTGAGACTTGCGGATGTTCGAGTAGGAATTGCGTATGCTTGGGATCGCGCCCGATAATTCCTCCTTGGCCGATTTCAAAACGTTCGATGTTGGGCGTGGGGACGAAATCTCGCACATTCCCTCCCAGCAAGGTCGCCGCAGGTGCATCTGGGCCCACGGCTGTTTTACGTTGTGGTCGTTGGTTGGATGCTTCTGAAGGGAGGACTTCCAGTTCAGGGCCGGTCACACCCAGCCGCAGTCGATCGCCAACTTTTAGTCTGACTGCTTTTGAGATCGGTTCGGCATTAAGCAGCGTGTGATTGGAGCGACTACAGTGGACGAGCGTCAGTTGTTCACCGCTTCGATGCAGCTCTGCATGCAGTCCTGAGACTTTCGGATACTTGGCCGAATCGAAGCAGATTTCACAGGTAGGATCGCGACCAAGTCGCACGATAGGCTGTTGGAGTTTGTAGACGCTAGTGGCTTGGCCCGTTTCCCACAGTTGCAATTTCATAGCACGCCCCGAAACTACCACCTATTATCTTTTTGCCGCACATTTTTTTGTCGGCCTGAATTTGTCTTGGGCCCATTGCGACCAGTATCATCTCGACGCGCCAGCGAGTGGGTCACGTTGGTCAACCGCGATCACGCACCGGCTGGCTAGCGCCATTACCGCTCACCGGACTCACAACGGAACGCCATATCTTAGCCGAAATCGTTGTTCGCCGATTTGGAACTCACATTTTTTTCCATGCTCCAAGACGACTTGTGGCATCCGTAGCCAGATGCCGTTCAGGGTTTGATTGTGTTGCAGCATCCACGTCCCTCTTGCGCTGCGCGACAGACAAGCGTGTTTGCCGCTAACGAACGGGTCATTAGGTCTGCATATTTCGCAGCTCGGATCGCTACCGATCCAATACCGCTCACCGCTCAATACTACTCGTCCACCAACGCCGCTCGCCAGCACCTCAGTAAGAACAGCGCTCCCAATTGGAACGTGATTATCGAATGCGCGGGTATTCGATGATTGTCGCAGATTGAGCTGATCGAAGGCCGCAGTTTCCGCAACCGCTTGTTGATGCAAATCCAGTCGATAGCGACCATTGCCGATCAGCACCTCCGACTGATGTACCAGCGGTCCCTTTCCGACTCGAACAAACAGACCATTGCGACTTTGCAGATCGGTCACGACCCACCGCGTTTGGCCACCCATAACCTGTCGTGTCAAAGCCACATGTCGCGATGATATTTGCTCATCGTCGGGCAACTGCAGATCACCTTCGGTACGTCCAATGATAAAGCGGTCCGAGCGCAGACGAAAGACTTCGCCGGTATTCTCTCCATCATCGCACATAATCAAGATCGCCCCCGCGGGTCGCATCGTCGGTCGGAACGGCCGTTCCAGTGAGCGGCCAGTGCGCCAGCACTCCGGTTCGTCGCCTCCCTCTCCTTCCTGCCCCCTCAGCCCTCCTCCCTGCCCTCCCTTCTCCTTCGCCTCCCTCCATTTTCCTTGGCCCTGCCCATCCTCCTTACCCCGTCGCCGCAGTTCTTGCAGCACACGTTCGACTTCCTCGTCCGATTCCAGTTCCGTACCCGGTGGCAGCGGATCTTCGTTGGCGTTATTCATGATTAGGTCTTGTTTCATGTTTTGTGAGCGGCAAGTGCGCCAGCACTCCGGTTCTTCGGCATCGTTGTTTCTTTGCTTAGTATTCTAATCAACTTGAAACGTCAAATCAGCTCCGTCCGGTTGTCAGCCTATCCGCTCCGAGATGGGTAAGCTCATCGGCAGCGTGAAGTGCTTGTCGAAGCGATCGATTGTTTAACCGCACAGCGCGCTGGCGTGGTGCATTGAGAACGGCAAAGCTGTCCCTACCACACCGGTGGCCGCCCCAATGAGTGCTGCATTGCGACCTAGCAATGGCCAAGCACCAACGCATTCGCGCTACACGGTTGAACAGACCAGTCTGGCGTCGAGCCGGCAAGGCGACGTCGGAGACCGGGCAGCTAGCGCTGCTACCGCTCACAATCCGTCTCGTCATTCTCTTCTGTGAGCGGCAAGTGCGCGAGCACTCCGGTTCTTCGTCCCCTTGTTCGTATTCGCCGCAGCGCGTTCGTCACCGAAAACGATTCCCGAAGAAAACACCGGGCAGCTAGCGCTGCTGCCGCTCACAGACTCTCAATCACATCTACGGAGATAACTGTCCAATCGGCGTCTCCAGCCCGACCGTCCGAGCCGCTTGGAGCACGCAATTGAATTCTACCAGGGCCAAATGAGGTGTTATTCTGGAAGTGCTGCACTTGACGACCGTTTACCGAAACATCTAGTGACTTGCCTCCAACAACTATTTCCAGATCCATTGGTTTCGTCCGATCCGTTTTGACCATTTTCACTGGCTGCCTCCACGGAAAGTCACCTACATGACCCGCCTGGACGTGAGCAAGTGAGCCGATTGCGAGTTCAGTTCCGTTAGTTGCTCGACCGCCGATGCTTAGGGCCCAAAACTCTCCGCTTTCCTTCGCAGCAATCCCGATCGTTTTGGCGAAGTCAACGCCATTCATCAATCGAATCCTCAACTTGAAGTCCGAAAAATCATCTCGTATTGTTTCTAGGACAGTTGGAAACCCGAGCCGTCCGGAAGCAACCATTAAAAGGCTACCAGCAGTGACTTTAAACTTGCCTCCGTTGGTCGAACCTGCGCGCCAGTAACGATCAAACGTTGCCTGTGTTCCATCGAAGAGTGAGAGACCGTCCGGATTACTTTCTATCGATTTTGGAATGCTTGTCTCTGCGTTTTTTTCGTCAGGGGTCGATGGTCGGTCGTCGTCTCTACTCACGCCTTCACGACTTTGACTTTGTGCTGTGTTCAAGCACATCAAGCAGAACGAGGTTGTATACAAACGGCCCCCTGACGCTCCGAAGGAATCTTCGGAAGGATCCCAGCTCCCCAGTTCGTCGCCCGCAGAGTCCTGAAGTTTGCCCAACGTGTCAACTAGGCTGCTTTTCCACTCCTCCCACGGCACGCCGCCGTGGAGCGCTAGCAACTCTGTAGCATACAACCAATAGTACACGCTCCAGCTCTTGTCATCTGCGTTCGGCTTTGAAGGAAGCAAGTCGTCTTCAAAAGCCCCTTGTAATTGCGCCTGTTCAAATGACCAACCAAGGAGACAACGGCAAAGCAATCCGCTAGCGGTCATCGTCAAACTGGGCGGTTCAAAGGTGTCATAAGCGTATCGATTTCCCTCATATCCGACTTTATCGAGGAACTTGTGAACTTCCGAAAGCTTCGATTGGTCGACTCTTAGACCAGCATTTTTCGCTGCAGTTAAAGCCTTGACGCACCACCCGGTAACGGACAAATCGGAATCCTCGCGCAGCGTATACCGCCAGCCCCCAATATCACTTTGAGCTGATTCGAGATAGTCAACCGCCAGTTGGGCAGCGCCAGAAGTCGTTAGGTCAAATTGATTCTGCAAACAGTTGCACAACGCAAGCGTTGCTAGGGCATGCCCATAAATTTGTTGCCTCGACGGCTCGGTTGCGAGTGGAAAAAAGCCATCTGCGCGTTGGCGGCCTACTAAGTACGCTATGCCTTTGCTAGTCACTTCCAATCTGCTCAGGTCGTGCCTATTGGAAACACCATCGAGCGCGAGAATTGCCAAGGCAGTTGCAGCTGTTGCGTTCTCGGACACGCCGCCATCTGAATACGGCCCAACTAGACTCCATCCACCGTTGGACTTTTGCTGCCTTATGATCCACTCAATAGCACTCTGTTGAATCGCCTGAAGCCCAACGTCTGACGGCTTGCGCAATTCTTCTGTAGGTACCGCCTCGGCGGGTATCACCGATTGATCTGTCCCGACTGATTGTAGTTTTTGGATGTTTACTTTCGAAGCTGATTCGAGTGCAACCCTCGGAAATCGTGCCGTCATTGTCTTGCTTTGTGGAGTTCGGAAAGTCAATACTCCAAGCCATACACAGCTGGCGAGCACGATGCCGAGCATTGGCAAAGCGATGTGGAGATTCTTACCAAACCAACTCGTTCGTTTGCCGGTTCTTCTACGACGCGAGCCTCGCGCAGTTCGATGATCAGCCATTAACGTGGCGATCTTTTGTTGTGGACTTAATTCTGATGCAATGGAATGCTCTGGAGTCAGCGACAGGTCTGGAGCGGGCTGTTCGACCGATGTATCGCGACTGGGCGATGCAAGATCGATGACTGTATTCGTCGCGGCTTGCTCCGCGCCGGTCCCCTTGGGAAGCCGAACTTTGCCAAGAAAGGGCTTTAAAGTGGCGGCGACATCAGCCGGTGTTTGATATCGTCGCGCGGACTGTTTGGCCATCATTTTGGCAACAACCGCCGCTAGCTCTGTGGGGACTTCGGGCCTGAGGAGCGTCATCGATTGCGGCTCGTTCTGGGCATGAGCCATCAGAACTTGTCCTTGCGTGCCAGTGAATGGCGGACGACCGACGAGCATGTGGTAGAGCGTGCAGCCGAGGCTGTAGATGTCGGCGCGAATGTCCGCTCGGGCCGCGTCCAACGTCTGCTCGGGTGACACGTATTCGGGCGTTCCGAGCATCGTTCCGTCCTGCGTCAGACCGCCCATTGATTTTTCGCTCGTCGCTTTGGCCAATCCAAAGTCAAGGATCTTTGTTTGCAATTGCTGGTCTGAATTGTAGACGATGATATTCGACGGTTTAATATCGCGGTGAACCAATCCTCGCTCGTGTGCATGTTGCAAGCCTGCCGCGATTTGCCGAGCTAGACCGCAGGCCAGCGCGATCGGCAACTGTTTGTGTTTATGAATGAACTTGTGCAAGTCCATGCCATGCACGAACTCCATCGAGAAGACCAGTAGATTATTGAGTGACAGCACGTTGTACGAAGTCACGATGTTGGGATGGTTGAGTTTAGCAGCCGCGCGGATTTCGTTTTGAAAACGTTGCTTGGCACCGTCGTGATCCAGCAGTCGCTCGTTGAGTACTTTTAGCACTTCCAAGCGATCCATGGGGATGTGTTTGGCTAAATAGACCACCCCCATCCCACCGCGTCCGAGTTCCTTCACGATCTGATAATTTTCGTAGGCCGCTAGTTCAGCCGGAACATTTTGGACTAGTGGATCTTTTCGTTGTTGCTGACTGTCTGCTTGCGGCGATCTCACTTTGCCTTTGACGACGACCTCGGCCAGCGATGGTTTGGCAACCTGTCGAAGCTTCGCAGAGAGTCCATCCTTGGAGAGAGCCGCTAGTCGCTGTTGCAATTCAGGACCTTTTTCGAGCAATGCAGCCATTTGTTCTTCTGCATTGGCATCCAGCCGCCCTGAAGCAAAAGCTTTCAGCATGTCATTGTCAACTATCATTTGCTCATCGATTTGTTTCGACATTTTCGTTTCTCACTAGCAATCACCGATAGGCCGTAAGTCATCTCAGTGGATCAACTTCGACATTAGGTTACCTCTTGTTGCCGGATGAAATCGGCCGGGCCAAATCAATTCAGTTGGGTTCGATAAACTTTAAGCTCAAGCAATCGAAGTAGCCATCGTTATTGGTGCCCTCGTTCCGCCTACTGATGAGTCGAATCCGAATGCTTCGAGCCGCGCTGGGCAACTGTGTTGATACAGTGAACAGTTCCCAATTCCTTGTGCTGTTCTTTTCGCCAGAGGTATGTGAGTCAAGTAAAATGCCGGACGCATCGAGGATCTCTATGTTTGTTTCAGCCGTATCGTGGGGGTTACGCCAGCTTCGTAGGTAGCACTCGTACCGTATGAATGGCTCGCTGTTGTCTACATCCAATATGTAGGATGATATATCGACTTCCTGAACGAGTTCCGAGATTCTGCTGGGCTTAGCAAAGAAATAGCTATTTCCATGTTTGGGAAGTGGGTCGTGGTGACGAGTTTGCCAGCCGCCCTTGAGTACTTTCCAGCCTGGGATTTCACCGTTAATACCAAGTTCATCTTCGCCGCTCGGATTCTGCAGCAATTCAATTGAAGGCAACGGAGTTTGTTGGCCAAGCAAAGTCGAATCTGAGTCCTCGGTCGTGGAATGCAACTGCGACCTTGCGGAAGCCGCTGGATTCTGCGGAGGCTCTATTTCGCGTATTCGCATGTTTCGAAACGCGACATGACCGTCAGAGATCCATTGCTTAATCTCAATGGGGCCGATTTCGACAAGTCGTGGGCCACGTTCGTCTACGACATACTGACCGTCGATTTGCACTTGCAATTTGTCCATCGTATTGACTAGAGACAATCGAAACCATTGACCATTTGCTGGAAGAATTTGCTTCTCGACTGAAGGCTTGTGTCTTGTGGAAGTGTCACCATACAGAAGAATAGCCCCCAGTGCGTAGGACGGGTTAACAGATGTAGTACACAACTCGCATTCATATCCGTTAGTTCCGCCGAAGAATATTCCACTATTTGTGCCAGAGATTGCAATGTCTGCCTCAAATTCGAATTCATTAAACTCATCGATAGATACCAAAGTCGAGTCGTTGCCCGCACCGACCAGTTCTGCGTTCTGTATACTCCACGTCTTCTCAGTTTCATCAGTGAATTTCCAGCCGTTGAAGTCTGTACCATTGAAGAGCGGCTTCCACTCAAGATCTTTATCGCGATGCTGATTCCTATTCTCAGTCCATTCACGGACGACCTGTATGTCTGCGTGGGGAGGTAAGTTCTCGACAATGATCGATCCGTGGGGAGTTCGGAAAGTCAGAGCTCCGAGCCATACAGTACCAGCGAGGAGTATTCCGAATAGCGGAAGCGCGATGGGTAATTTGCTGCGAAACCAGTTCGGTTTTCTCTGACGCTTCCGACGACGAGACGTTCGGCCAGGACTTCGATCAGCCATGAGGGTGGCGATCTGTTGCTGCGGACTGAGTTCGGGTGTAAGTGAATGCTGCAGAGTTAGCGAGAGTTCGATTAGCGGCACTTCAACTGACGTATCGCGGCTTGGGGAAGCAAGATCGCTGAAAGTGTTCGTCTCGGTTGTGTTTGATGTGGAGATTCTGGACAGCCTTACGCGACCAATAAATGGCTCTAGTGCTGAGCCAACCTCATTGGGAATTTGAAAACGTTTGCCTACGTCCTTGGCCATCATCTTGGCGACGATGGCGGATAGTTCCACCGAGACTTTGGGGCGGAGGAGATTGACGGATTGTGGATCGCGCTGCGCGTGGGCTATCATCACTTCGCCGTGCGTGCCGCGAAAGGGAGGTTGTCCAGTGAGCATGCAGTACAGCGTGCAGCCCAAACTGTAAATGTCGGCGCGGATGTCGGCTTTGGCGGCGTTGAGCGTCTGTTCGGGCGACATATATTCCGGAGTGCCAAGCAGCGTACCGTCTTGTGTGAGTCCACTTTGATTCTTTTCGCTGGTCGCCTTGGCCAAACCGAAATCTAAGATCTTGAGCTGCAACTGTCCATCGGACTTGTAGACAATCGCGTTGGACGGTTTTATGTCGCGATGAACCAATCCCTTTTCATGCGCGTGTTGCAAGCCAGCGGCCAATTGTTTGGCAAATGCACACGCCAGTCCTATCGGCAACGGCGTGTGCTTGTGGATGAAGGCGTGCAAGTCCATCCCATGCACATGTTCCATGGCAAAGACGAGCAGGCTGTTCAGCGGGAGAATGCTGTACGATTTGACGATGTTAGCATGGTCTAGTTTAGAAACCGCGCGGATTTCGCGCAGAAATCGCTCCTTGGCCCCAGCGTGGTCCAGCAAGCGTTCGCTCAGAACCTTGAGCACTTCGAGCCGGTCCATTTGGATGTTCTTGGCCAGATAGACCACTCCCATTCCACCGCGCCCCAGTTCCTTCACAATGCGATAACCGGCGTAGTTGGCTAGCTCATTCGGAATCACAGGAGTGAAATGATTTTTTGCGTTCTGGGTGGGGAATTCGTCGGTGCGATCGGTTCCTGAAGGTGGCCCCGATTGAGCATTTTCAGGTACGTCGGCTGTCGCCTTGACGAGTCCATCGACTGACATGGCTCGCAGTTGGACGGCTTTTAGTTTTTGTAAGGAACCAGCACCCGAGAGCGCGCGACCGCTTGCTCGAGGGACTTGGGGCTCTGTTCGACGAAGGCGGCTATCCTTTCTTCGACTTTCGGTGTGAGCTCCCCGGCGACGAAAGCCATCAACAGAGACTGGTTGAAGACCAGCTTTTCCGGCTTTGGGTAGTTGGTTGCCATTGGTTTGTCTTCGAGTGATTCTATTATTAGCTAACCCGCACAAGCGAACCGGTTGGCGGATACCGGAGCCGAGCGTGTGTTCCCCCAATCATGGCAACTCAGTTAAAGTCATGTGTCGAAACTCAAGAGGAGTTCCGAAGGCCTGAAGAATGATGGGACCCGCTGACGGTAAGTCACTCTTGTAGTCGGGAAAGTGTTCCATGCGAACCCCATTGGTGACGGTCTGACCATTGAGTTCAACAGTTACCTTGTCGCCTACAATCGTGGTTGACATCCTGTTCCATTCGCCAATCGGGTTGTCGGCCACGCTGGATGGCTTCGATGGAAACGTTTTGTTGTTGTACAGTCCACCGGAACCAATACCAGCTCCCTTGCCACTCAAATGATCCCAGATTTGTACTTGTGGTTTACCACGCAGATACAATCCGCTGTCCCCATTGGGGCCGATCCGCCACTCACAGTACAACGTGAAGTTCCTGAAATCGAGTCTTTTGGTTGAGAGGTTGAGTTCGTCCTTGCCAGCGCCATCGAAGCGCAAGACTCCATTCCGCAATTGCCAATGCGGCGCATGTAGATTCGACAGGTTCCATGTCTGGGCTAAATCACTCTGCAAGAGTTCGATAGTCGCTTTGGATTCAGCAGTGGAAGTAGATTCGGGTGAACGGCGCAGTTGAGCTTGCCGAGCGAGCGACACGTTCCCAAAAACTTTCTGGTTGGCCCAATAGATACCTTCAAACTCTGCTTCAATGGAATCGCCGCCGAGAGTGCCGACATACTCGGAGTGATCTAACTCAATTTCGCGCCAGCGGATTTGACCAACGTCAATCGTCCCCTCAATCGGCGTTCCATTGGTTGCCCCGGGTTGTACCATCGTTCCAGAAAAGTCTTTTCCAGCAATCGATTCGATAGACAGGGTATACGAAAACTCGCGACCTCTTGCCTCTATCGAGTCGAGGTAAGTTTTTGAACCGACAAACTTGTCGCCTATATTTAGAGGGTTTGTTAAGCTGGCTGTTGGCTGAACGTTCGATGACGACTGCGCCCCTAGAACTTCAAATGTCCCAAGGTTATCCTGAGCAACCACCCTCATCAATTCTTGCCCCGCGTCTCCGACGCAGATGGAATCGATTCGAACTCGGGGTTTTCCATCGGGCGCGCGGTTGATAGTTCGAACAAAGGACGTGAGATCGAGATCCATTATGCCATCAGATAGGAGGACAATTCGTGTCGCTCCACTTTGGATTGCCATAATCAATGCTCCTTTGGGAGCCGCTGCTCTGTGTAAATCGGGAACCCGGACCGTACCAACTTGATTGGCTTGCGATTCTAGCCACTTCATTGAGGACTGCTTTAACTCTTCCGTTCCCAGCGACCAGTTTCCTGACGCTTGATCATTTGAGTTAAAGCCTTCGAGTTTTTTATATGCAAACGACATGAGTTGAAAGTGATCTGAGGAACTCAATTCTTTCAATTCACTTTCGACCCGCCGAAGGATCTCTGCATTAGATCCAGTCATGCTGCGAGAGGAGTCGACAAGAATTGCAAGGTGTTCAGCGTTTTTCGTCACTGACGTGCATGTCAGTTCTGTTATTCGATAAGCACCACCAGGGCCTACAGCGATAAACAGTGGCGGACTACCGCTGGCATCATTTGGTAACGACAAACGATCTTCATCCCCATTCCAATCGATAATTGATTGGAGTGGTGTAGTTACGGATATATGTTGTGGTTGAACATTAATCCGAATCCTTTCGTTTGCGTTTTCTTGAAAGACAAGACCGTTATAGCGCGTCGAGTTATTTTGCGGAATACGCTTGTCGACGTTGGCAATACCACTCCTTCCTCGCCCCATATCGAATTTCAAAGCGCACTGGTGCCCGTTAGCGATGATTCCAAGCTGAAGATCGCTCCAGCCTTCTGTTCGTTCGGCTTGGATTTCGAGGACGTACTCTCGTGGTGGAGTAAAGGGTATTTCAATTTTTGCGAGGCTACCAATCACAGAGGTGATCGAATTGTCCGCCCTTACCCATTTCCCTTCCAACGTATGTTTCTCGGTATCAATTAAGCTCAATAAATCAATCGATTCGCCAACAGTTTTTCCCGTGATGCGAGGCTCGTTCATTTCGAGAGAATCCAATTCCCATTCTCCCGTACAATGAAATTGCCATTCCGCACCTCTCTCAGGCATCCTCATCATGAGTCTTGTCTGAAAAATGCGTAGATACACTCCCTCTTTGAACCGACTGCCGTCGAAGAGTTCAATATACTCCTCGTTGCGGTCTACTTCTTCAAAACTAAACCGATTTCCATTTGGACTCTGCTCCTGCCATCGCACCTTCTCAACGAGACTCAAAGTTGCGTTGCTGCCTTTCCATCGTCGCCGCCGATCGCCATCTGACTGTTCGGCTGCTGGCGGTTCTTGCTCGGATAACTCTTGAGGCGCAGGAAGCTGTACTGTGGGCAAGCCAGATGGTGCGGGCGGAGGCTCGTACTGCACCGAGAGTGCTTTGCCTGACTGGACCTGGACCTGACGGCCAAGGACCTCAATACCTTTGCTGGTGACTTTCAACTCGTGCGTTCCCGGTTCAATCGTCACCACCGCGCGGTCCTTGCCAGCGTTCCATTCGATCTCAAGTCGCCGTCCATCGACGAGCACATCGGCACCTACAGGGAGTTGCTCGACGACGATAGTTCCATCCGGCGTTCTCAATTTGAACATGCCACCCAGCCACAGTCCGCCGAAAGCCATTGTCAGCAAGCCAGCGATAACAGCGGGCCACATCCATTTCGGTACCGACGAATCTTTCGGTCTACGGTGTTTTGCTCGTGCAACCTGGGTGACTGCTCGTCGATGCTCCCCCATTGCTTGGGCTATTTCGTCGAGTTGACTCACTGGCTGAATCATTTGACTGGCAGTGTCGAGCGACAAACTGGGAATATGTGCTTCGACCGAAGTGTCGCGATCACTGGCTTGCAAATCATGGACGGTATTCGCCGCTGCCGGGGCAGCCGTGGTACTGCGATTGCCACCACGACCTTGACTAACGAAGGGAGCAAGCACAGCGGCGACTGCGGCGGGAGTTTGAAAACGCTTGCCAACGTCTTTCGCCATCATCTTGGCGACGATGGAGGATAGTTCCACTGGTACTTCGGGGCGGAGGAGATTGACGGCTTGGGGATCGCGCTGCGCGTGGGCCATTAGTACTTCGCCGTGCGTGCCGCGAAAGGGAGGTTGTCCGGTGAGCATGCAGTAGAGCGTGCAGCCCAAACTGTAAATGTCGGCGCGGATGTCGGCCTTGGCGGCGTTGAGCGTTTGTTCAGGCGACATATATTCTGGGGTGCCGAGCATGGTGCCGTCTTGTGTTAGTCCACTTTGATTCTCTTCGCTGGTCGCCTTGGCTAAGCCAAAATCCAAGATCTTGAGCTGCAATTGTCCGTCAGATTTGTAGACAATCACGTTGGATGGTTTTATGTCGCGATGGACCAAACCCTTTTCATGCGCGTGCTGCAAGCCAGCGGCCAATTGCTTGGCAAACGCACACGCCAGTCCTATCGGCAGCGGCGTGTGCTTGTGGATGAAGGCATGCAAGTCCATGCCATGCACGTGTTCCATAGCAAAGACGAGCAGGCTGTTCAGCGGGAGTATGCTGTACGAAGTGACGATGTTGGAATGGTTTAATTTGGAAACCGCCCGGATCTCGCGAAGGAATCTCTCCTTGGCTCCCTCATGGTCGAGCAAGCGTTCGCTCAGGACCTTAAGCACTTCGAGCCGGTCCATCTGGATGTTCTTGGCCAGATAGACCACTCCCATTCCACCGCGTCCCAGTTCCTTCACAATGCGATAACCGGCGTAGTTGGCTAGTTCACTCGGAATTGTGGGAGTGGACAAGTCTTTCTCCGGCTTGGCAGGCAATTCTGCGGAGCGCGCAGTTCCTGATGATGATCTCGATTGAAGACTTTCGGGGGCGGCGCCCGTTGCGTTGGCAGGCCCCTGGTCTGAAGCGACGCGTTGCTGTACGGCTTTTAGTTTTTGCAAGAATCCAGCACCCGAGAGCGCGACCGCTTGCTCCAGTGATTTTGGACGCTGCTGAACGAAGGCTGCTACCTTCTCTTCGACCTGTGGCGTTAGCTCTCCCGCGACGAAAGCTGTTAGCAACGACTGATTGAATACTAGTTTTTCTGGCTTTGAGTCGTTGAGTGCCATAGGTTTGCTTTCCGGTATTGCAGCCTAACTCTACAATCGTCAGCGCTATATCATGACCAACCGTAACAAAACCGGCGACCCACTCGCTGGTGCTTCGAGCTGACAATCGAAATAAATTCTCACGAAACTCGTGGTGTCCATCTTAGAGCCAAAATGCGACGTATTGCGATTCCGTGAGCTACGATGCTCCCCATGACAAAGAAACCGGCTGCTTGGGGACTGGCGAGTCCAAGTGTTCCAATTATAGTCCCTGCAATCGCAGCGATTCCAGCAGATGACACCATGTCGTGGCAAGCCCGTGTACATTCGCGGTTGCGAACTAATTTTAGCCTGTTAGTGTTCGTGGATGGCAACTGGTCAAAGGGGAATTTTTGTTTGGCAGGAGTCGGGGCGGACTGCGACGAGGAGCCGTCAACTCTCAATTCGGTTGGCTCGGGTTGGGGAGATTCCGACGGCAAGGCGTCAAGCCACTTTGTTAAACCCATGGGCTGCGTTCCAGCAAAGTTTGCGACCGTGGTTGTAGGCTCGAAGCGACTCTTAGATAGTGTTGACTGCATCTGGTTTCACTTCCTTAAGGGTTTTTCGATTAAGACCGTTTGCATGACTGAGCACATTTTGGGTGTTGCACCAAATGCCAAACGACCCGAGTTGGGAGTTCTCACACTTCAGAAGGCATGGGGAGAACGAGACCTGTCAAAAAGTCGAAAAATTGTGCAGGAGCCCAAGCGTAGCCGTGGCGATTTGCCACTTTACAAGCGTGCTCGTCCCAGGCGGAAACCTGGAACTAGCATAACTCGTTTCCCCCATAGATACTAGTAGACGGGCAGTGGACAACTGTTGTAGAGCAATTCCGGGAAAACGAGTTGATTCGCTGAATTCGCTGACAGGTATTTGAAGTTACGCGCCTAATCATTTAGTGCAGTTGTGCGGTGCATCAGACTTGACTGAGCCGCTCATATGGTGCATTATCATTCCTCCATAGTGCGGTGTGGTTCCGTCAGCTCATCCGTATATCATCAGCAACTCACTCAGAGCGATGAGGTCAGGGTATCGTGGTCATCAAAGAATTCAAATCGACTGTTGCTCACCTGTTTCTTGCTTACTTGATATGGCTGCCGCTGTGTTTCACTGGTTCCGGAGAAACGTACGCGCAGGATTTGGACCCGCTGGTCCCTGGCGTGCGCGAGTGGGTCAGTACCACTAGCCCGCCCCAGAAGATGGAGGCAATACTTACTGCGGCGACTGCAGATTTTGGTATCTTCGACAGGGTATCGGGAGGTGAAGTTCGTACGGGACTCCACATCTCCTGGGAACTAGTAGCTGACGCAAAAGAGATCGCGCAGATCGCATGGTTGGATCGCGACGACACTCAGCTTTTTGAACGTGTGCGTGAGCACTTGGATCAGTTCGAACAGGCGCCGAGCACCAAAGCTGAAATCTTCAATACGATGCATCGTGCGGCGACACAAAACCCATTTGCGCCGGGGGGGAAGAGCATGAGTCCCTACGCTGGATTGTGGACCAGTGTGGCGTTGGCCGCTGGTGCCAACGATCAGAAAAAGGCGATCGGAATACTCAACCAAGTCCTCGAGGACGTCAAGCGTCAGCAAGATGTATCGTCCGAACGTCATCGCATGACGCTTACTTCCGCCTACAACAATTTGGGGATTCTATACATCAAGGATCATCGTGCCGACACTGCCGCTGCGCAGTTCGTCAAAGCCATCGAAGTGAATCAAAACGTCCCCGTCGTGGTACGGCACAATGCTATGCAATTGAGCGAGGCCAGCGGAAAGTCCGCAAAACTCACCCTGTCCAATGCCCATCAAAATAATCTGGCGCGTGCTATTGGAGCATCCACCATCGAAGGCAAACAAGTTGAATTGCCCAAAGGTTGGCTCTTTGCACTCGACTTCAATGTGCCCCCCGGCGATACAGCATCAGCTAAATACAAAGGGATCGACGCCCCCTTGGGTGGGATGGAGATTGTCGCGATTGGTACGGGCGTGGTTGTCGCCCACGAGACGCTTCTCACGTCCCGATCCATCGCTCTTCCTGAAAATCGATTCGATTCGACGATTGTCACCGTTTCTGAGCCCGATGGCAGTGGAGGGTGGCGTTCGGTGATTGCCAGCCAAGTCCTGGCATTGGAGTCAACGACCATCGCCACGACAGGGAGTGCCACCTCTACTAAGAGCAATTCGGGACGTAGAACTCAGTCGATCCATACCAACTATAACTTCAGGCATCCGGCAAAGGGTGAGGCGTCGGGAGAATTGGCAGCTTTGCACGTACCGGGCCTCAAAGCGCCAAACGTGCAAGTGGCTAAAGGAAATAGCTCACACGGAGGCAAGATCGAGCTGCTGGGATATTTTCGCGCCGTGGATATGCTCGACCGTGGATTGAAAAACGCGACGGGGCAAGTGACCACTTCCGCCAATGCGAACACTGAATCGCAAGCCATCGACGTGCGCGTGGAAGGGGGCAACCTCGGGGCACCCGTGTTCAATGAACGTGGAGAACTGTGCGGTATCGCCGTCGATTCCGATGGAAAGGGAGGTGGGAAGATGATACACGTCGAGGGAGTGCGCAACTGGTTGACGCACCACACCAAGAGCCAAGCGACCGAAGTCGATCAGAGTTTGAGCGCTGACGCATTGCGAAAGCGTGCGGCGGCGGCGACTGTCCCCGTGATCGTGTGGGCTTTTCCCGCCGAGCAGTCGCTCTCGACTTTATCCGCGGGAGGTCCAAGTCCACGCGGGGCGTTGTATATTCGTGACGAGTGGTGTGTGCAATGCAAGGGACTTGGCTACTACACCTGCTTGGACTGTGTCAAGGGATTTCGATCCGTGCCCAAGACGGTAGTAGGTGCCGTAACTCAGACCGGACAGCGAGTTCCAAAAATTGCCTACGATCAGGTCCCCTGCGAATCGTGCAAGCAGACGGCTAGACACGACTGCCCAGCCTGTCAGGATGGCAAGTTAGTCGCCAAACCCTAATTGGACAGCGTCGCTTCGTGACCAACACACGCCCGACGAGCGAGCGAGTGGAGCACTTACAACTAAATCCACTTGCTTGCGCTTCGGGCTTGTGTTGGCGAGCATTTGAAGCCAAAGTGGCGATTTCCAACTAATCGACAAGCATTTTTAATGTGCAGCGATGTTCATTGAACAGTCGTCGGCTCAGCGTCCAGTTCTGCATGGAGTTTCTCGAGCTGTTCGCGGAGGTGTTCCAGTTCACGCTCTTTTTCATGACATTGTTGCTCGAGTTTTCTAATACGCTTTTCAGGCGACGATTGAAGTAGCCGATGCGCCAAGTCGAGTAGCAGTAGCGCTCGCCAACCACGCAGGGCGACGCCTCGCAAGCGATAGACGCGCACTAGCCGCGACAACTGCTGTAGTTTGCTGATATTCAAGACCTTGGCGGCGCGCAAGATCCGCAGCGTGCGCAAGAAGGAAATCAAGGGGAGCACAATGATGACTAGATCCAACCAGTGCTTGCGACAGTAAACCAGCTTGCGGGGTGTGACCGAGACCATCACGATGAATTCGGTGGCAAAGGCAAACCAAATGACTCCCGTCCCAAAATGCAGCAATACGCGCAGGGCTGGAAAATCGGCGATCCGCTCCTGGTAGAAAGTTTGCAATCCCAGTACCGGCAGAATAAGTAGTGCAATACCGATCATGGGCAAACTAAACGCTCGATCCAAACGGCGCTCAAGTCGATGATCGGCAATTTGCCACCCGAGCCAAGGAAGCCATATGCGTTCGCGACTCCCGCGATGACGGGCGCACATGCGCAACGGTGGGAATAGACAAAAAGCCCACCAATAGCGATGCTGGCGACAGAACGAATCCCCCGGCTTGGTCAAAAAAAAATGGACGAGCTGCTCAACCACAAAGACTGGCCAGACCCACAGCAGCAACTGCAGGGCACGCGCCCCCCAAGCAATCGCTCCCAATTCGAAATCGCCTTGTGCGACAATCTCCTCGCCAACAACCTCCCCGCCGCTTGGCAACTCGTAGCTCTCGACCACGCGCGGCACATCGATCCACAGGACCATGACGGCAGCCGTCAAGCCCAAACAAATGGAAGACAACCAGAACATGAGCGGTGCCAAGACATCCGCTGTGCGATCGGGTGGTGGAGAGTTCACTGGTACAATTCGGCCGCGTGAGTAGCTTCACTCGAACGTTTCAGGCTCTGAGTAAAAGTTCTGTATTGTAGAACTCATTCTTCGACAAACTGGTTCAATTCAGGACAAACGACCAGTATTTGGACAACATTTTACTCCTGCGTGCGACACCAGAGTGGAACCTTAATCACTTTGTCGCTCTTTCCTGAAGGATACAACCATGCCTGATGCAGCCGCTTCTCAGTCAACGCTGGTAGCCCAATTCGCCTCCGGCAGGCTTGGTCAAAGCGTGGGGGATGGCGAATGTTTTGCTCTGGCCGATCAGGCCCTCCGCAGTATCGGCGTCAAATCGGCGAGTGACTTTGGCACAATCTCGCGCAATGCCGACTATGTATGGGGACGCGAAGTGACGATCGGTCAAGCTCAAGTTGGTGATGTCATCCAGTTCCGAAATTTCGGTTTTGAGGAGACCACTAGGACTGATATCACGCATGCCGATGGCAGCACCGAATGGTCCGAGCAAACCCAGACCCAATCACGACCCCATCATACGGCCATCGTGGCATCGATTGGATCCAACGGCCAGTTGATGGTATGCGAGCAGAATGTGGCGGGGCAGCGCGTGGTGCAGCATAATCAACTTATGTTTTCGGCCGTCACGATTGGGCCAAACTCCACGACCGTCGACGGAGTCACCACCACCATCACTCGGACAATCACAGTTACTGGCTCCGCGAAATTCTATCGCGCGCAGACTCCGTAGTAGTCTGCGGGGCGTCGTAGCGTGCACAGGACCGTGCACAGGACCGTGCAACCGAATGTCACGATGGCAAGGTCGACCATCGTAACGCGCGATTGTTTTGAAAAAATCAGCCTACTGAGGTTTCGAAGGTAGAGGGTGAGCAGTGAGATGAACCCGAGTCCGACACCAATAAGCCGCATCGATTCAGGTCCCCAGGCCAAGAGCTTGACTGACATGACAAGTATCACTTTCGCTCGAAGCTTAATTCGTCGATTCGAGGATTCGCTTGAATCTGTTCGGAAAGAATTGATAGGCAGCGTCGTAGGTGGCTTGCAAGTCGACGTTCAAATAGTGGCCGGCGCGCAGAAAAAGAGGCATCGGTGAGAGGGACTCGCCTACAGCGAGTGGTTCGACATAAGCGGTCCAGTCACCAGCGTCGTAGGCTCACAAAGAGCGATTGCGATTCCCTTCAAGTGACAGTTTTCGGTGCTCGTCTCCCAGGATTTGTGCGATCTCGTGGGGGAGCCCATGACTGTCGTAGGACCCGGGCGGGAATAGATCGATGATCATCGCGTGAATTCCACCCAGCAGCACACATTTGATTCTGTCAATAAACCGATTCATCTCTGCTGACGAGTGTTTGTTGGCCGGAGAGACAATTTCAATGATGGCGATCAATTCGTCCCCAGAGGTATGTCGGATCGCAATCTGCCTTTGACGACTCGAATAGAAAGCCAAATCTGGATCGAATGCCAGCGTCGTATGTACCTTGGGGGGCATCGTCGCTACGGCGACCATTGCGTGTTGCGTATCAGCCTCCTGCCTGTTGTAAACAGGGAGCGATTGCGAAATGGAGGGAGGGCTATCAAACCCTCGCAACGTTAATACATCGGGGCCGAAGTTCCCTGCTCGCTGTTCACCGACGGCGTAGAATTCGATTGGGAGTTGGCCATTGTTGAGCCAATTTCGCAACTCAGTGATCCACGCATTATGAAAGTCATGATAAATCCCCGCAGGGACACGAGTCCAATCGTGCATCGTGGAACGATCCAAAAATGAAATTGTTATCTAAAGATCTGAACTATTGATTATAGTCGCCGCGTTGCGGCATGAGGATTGCGGGCTCTGTTAGGCATCGTGTCCTGATTTTACCGACGCGGAGCGTCGGGCCACTTTAAGCGAAGTAATGTGTGGGGGCTAGGATTTAGACAAATGATATTGAATCAATCGCAGTACGGCCATCATGGCGCGTTGCTCCTTCAGCCCGATGAGATCCTCGCGTTGAATCCGGCACAATGTTTCACTGATAAAGTCTTCGCGACTTGCTATGGGGCTACCCGCTGCTAGCTTGAGCATTAGAGCTTCGAGTAAGGCTTGGTTTTGTTCAGCAGTTAATACCGCAGCCACAGTGGCTGCATCGCAAAACCAATCTACATGCTGCTGACAGAGTATTTGGAGCTGATGGCTGGTGGTGGAGGCTTGCGGCCTCCAAACCGGACGTACACTTCCGGTGCAAAGCTGCGTACGTTGAAACGAAACGATACGACACCCTCGTCGCCGATGCCGCCTGGCGGTCTGATTGCCGCAAGGTCGTTGGGAACGTCAAGCTGAGCGATTGTCATACTGGGCCAAACAACTGCCAGCACGACTATGAAGAACGCATCCGCGATCGCGCTCCAACATACCAGTCCAAACTTTGTGAGTGCCATGCGTCATACTCAACCAGTGAAACGGCTATCTACTCTACCTCGTCGCTGCGCGGTCCATGTCGATCGGCCCGCTGAAAAATCTGTTTTAGCGAAATGCGCAATCCTGGAAGTACATCGCAGCCGTCGAGTTCTCCGTCGACGGCGACTGGTTGCGGTCGATCGCGTTGTTGCCACATCGTAGCCGTCCGTGTCTTGGGGTCGATGTACCACACAAGACGCACTCCCGCATCGAAATATTTATCAAGCTTCAACGACATTTCTCGTCTGCTATTGCCGAACGAAAGAACTTCCACCGTCAAGTCGGGGATCAGCGCGGGGACGGGACGGCGCGGGAGCTTCGCTTTAGGAAATCGAGACCAACTGATAAATGAAACGTCAGGAATCTTGACCATACCAGGAAGTATCTTGAGCGAGCCATCGGCTCCCAGTACTTGGCCTAGATCATTGTCTTCCAGGTAGTTCAGGATCTTTGCCGCAATCAAACTTGCTAGCAGTGCTTCGTACCATCCCATCGTTTTCTCCACCAGCGTGCCAAATTCTAACTCGCACAGTCGATCGCGATCGGCCAAATAGATTAAATCCTCTTCGGTAGCGTAGCCAGGCGGCGGATGGAGTAGAATGCGATCAGCGGGGATGTCCCCTAAGTGCTGTTGCAGATCGGCCAGCGTCCAACCGTCCGGTAGCAACGAAGCGGCGGGCGGTCGCGGAGAGAATTGGGTGGAAGTTACGACTGTCATCGATAAGACTCCAGAGAGTGCTGCATATTTCCATTGTGAGATATGAGACTCTGGAAAGCAACCAACAATATTGAGAGCTATTTGACAATTCTCGCTGCCGGGGTACTCGTTGAAAGGCACGCGCTGAACTTTTTCGTCGATTGCGAGCAACTGCCGAGCTTCAGCGATATCGAGCTAAAGTTCGTCGACGTTTTAACTTAGCATCGTGCGGGAAATAGCTGTCGTAGCTACGTTCGCCAGAACGTCGATTCCCTGCGGTCTGGCGACCGCGGCTACGTTTAAGTTCGGACAGTTATTTCCCGCACGATGCTTAACTCCTTCGTTGCATTTTATTCGATAAGCATCGCTCGTTTTCTCGCGACATGGACGAGGTGGCCGTCGAGGTGCTTGATGTAGCTGTCAACCATCTCCGCCAAAGTGACTTTGCCCGATTCGTTGTGAATGCCATAACGCTGAAAACTTTCGTCGGGAAGTCTTCGGAGAATTGTGGCGGTCATTTGGCGGCAGACGTCGAAAACGCGACAGGCGTCCTGAGCGTCCAGTTCGTTGATCCCAGGCAGATGACTAAACGCCGACTCGTCGTAGCCAATCAGCAACGGACGGTCCATGGCGGCAATTCGCTTCATGCGGTCGGAAGCGATCAGATCGCTATCGAGCAAATGAATCGCAATCTGTTGCAGCGTCCACGTGCCAGGAATTGGGTCGGCCAATAGTTGCGAACGAGCCAATCCCGCGTAAGCGTCGATGAGCTTCTTACCACCAGCGGCATAGGTATCGATTCGAGTATTGAGCAGCTCGCGATTCATGTTTTGAACGCCTCCCATTGGGGTTCTTGGGTTCGATTGGTCGCCGCGTGTCCGAGTTTGCCACACGGTAGGCCTTGAGCGATTCGACCGGCTGAACGTCTAAGAATACCATGCTGTCCGAGAATCACTCGAATGAACGCGAATAGCAAGACTGAAAAAAATGATCGGTGAGAATAATGATGGAAATACGGCGATGTAATGGGGGTCGGCCGATACGTAGAAATTAGACGTGGGTGCCTGCGCAACTCCAATATTCTAGCCAACACGTCGAACGAGTAAAAACGGAAGTGTAGGGCCAAGAGCAGACCACAGCGCGCACGAAAAAACCCACACCGTGGACGAAGCCACGGGCGGGCATTATTTGAAATCTGGTGATAAGCTCTCTACAAGTTCTTACAAGGTTATGCTCACGGATAAGTTTGCTGTGTTACCACACTTGAGCCATGTTGCCATGGACAAACTAATTTTCCTTAGAAAGGAGGTGATCCAGCCGCAGGTTCCCCTACGGCTACCTTGTTACGACTTAGTCCCAATTGTCGAGTTGACCTTCGGCGCCTGCTTCCTTGCGGTTAGCTCAGCGACTTCGGGCCCCCC
>JBGSJT010000464.1:0-3015 GCA_041741715.1 Pirellulaceae bacterium
AAAACTTCTACAGCAGGCGGGCTACCAGACGGCGGTTATCGGCAAGTGGCATCTCGAATCGACGCCGCAGGGCTACGATTACTACGATGTGCTTAAAGGGCAAGGCCCCTACTACAATCCGCCGATGCTCACCGCCGACGAGCATGGCCAACCGGTTACGCGGGAACATACCGGCTATACCACCGAGATCATCGGAGACAAAGCGATCAGTTGGCTTGAGAAGAGTCGTGACAAAGAAAAGCCCTTCATGCTCATGTTTCAGCACAAAGCTCCCCATCGCAATTGGATGGGATTGGCGATGCACAACTACCGCGATGTCCACAAGGTGTTTCCGTCGGGTTACATCGACGTACGAAACACTAGGCCTGCTATTGACAACGAAGGTCACTGGGCGTGGTCAGCCTTCATCCTTCCTTTTATCGAACAGGGAAATCTATATAACCTCATGCAACCCGGTAAAGATTTTGCCTCGGCCACGATTTCCAACCCTGCCATACTGGCCGCCATGCAACAGAACCAAGGATCGTTTCGTTGCCCTTCGGATGACGGGCCCACGCTCAGCACCATCATAGGCCAGAAGATTGCGGACAATAACGGCAAAGACCAGGCGATGGCTGTCAGCAATTACGTGGTCTCCAACAGCAATGGGCTTCTATATGGCCCGCGGGCCACCAATCTGGCCGATGGCTACAGGGCAGCAACCGGCGCCTTCTGGCGCGACAGCGATCTTACCTTTGGAAAGATGACAGACGGATCGAGTAGTACAGTTTTCGTCGGCGAGAAGACCTACACTAATAGTCCCGGCACCAATTATGCCGGTTCGCTTTGGGCAGCACGCGACTTCAACACGAGAGGTCCCGAGCAAGCTAGCGGATTCCAAGGGCTTGTCGCAATATTTGGTGGTGCCCCCGAACCCATCAACCCAATTTACTCCGTGCGCTCGCGGCAGTGCTTTTCCAGCAAACACCCCGGCGGAGCTCAGTTCGTGTTTGGCGACGGCAGCGTACATTTTGTTAGCGAGAATATCGATTTAGTCGTTGATACCGTCATCAACAGCACGTTGGAGCGTTTGATCGGAACTTCCGATGGGCAGGTTGTTGGCGAATACTAGGTCCCAAGCTCGTAACGTGTTCGAGAAGGCACATAAACCCGGTAAGACGCCTGTTTTACTGGGCTCGCTTTTTTTGCTAGGGAGTGTGTAGCGAGGCCCTCGGATGTCAAGATGTGATTCATTCGGTGGCTCGATCGAGGCGTCGGCATCGGTAATTGAACAGACAGCTTGATAAAGCCAGCATCGCGAAGATGCCACCCGAGACGGGTTCGGGAACGGCGTTAGCTGTGTTAGGTGCGTTAACGGCGTTAGTAGTGAACTGAACTACTGCACCGGTTGTTGAATTGCCGCCAATGCTTGATCCGTCTAAAAGATTTCCGTCGAACGCCGAGGCAGTTCCGTCGCGGCTAGGAAATGCATCCGTGTACTGTGCAAGTTGAGTGTAGCCGATGGAACCAGGCGTCGTAACGGTAGCCGTAGGTGGAATGATTACTTCCAAAAGCAAATTGCCCAAATCTGGCCGGTATAAAAACGGAGTCTGAAACTGAATCAAGTAGTCGAAACTCGAGGTACTAGCGCTAGTCAGAGTGAGCGATCCAGAGTATACCGAGACCGCATCAGCTCCCACGTTAGAATTGAGATCGGCACTCAAGCCATTCGGGAAGTCCGTATTTGCATCCCGAAGTGTGGTGGACAAACCAAACGAGATTTGACTAAAAGTAACCTGCGAACTGATAAAGCTCCCGAACGCACCCTGCTTCTGCCGGAAAGCAATTGCAGTGATAGATTGACTATCGCCGACGGCCTGAAAGAATTCTGACGAGAAGACTTGTTGATAGCGATTCCCATTCGTATCTCCGCGAATAGTAAACGGCGCAAATCCTTGACCGTTACCACCTGGATTCGGTCCTGATGGCGACGTAATCACGCCAGCGTTCGCAGTTGATAACTGCCAAGCTATCAAAGAGATGAAAAGCAAACATTTGGTACAACGCAAAAGAAACATCAGGGAACTCCTAGAAATGGTTACGGTGCGCCTCGGCAACAAGCGGGATTTAAACCACAAGATGCGGAAGACAATTGTTCAATACTCAACTTGGTCGCTAACATTACTTACGGTAACAACTACCGCTTGGATGCAACGCTTGTTCAATGTCTAATCGCAGTTCACCTTTCAAGTCGTTGTTGGTCCAACCGATGATGCTTTCAGTTCGCGTCTTTCCCAAACGCGCTCGAAATCAACACGCAGTCCTGAAGTCAACCATCATGATCGATGCGCGAGCACATGGTTGGAATGGGAGCAGCGAGCGCGATTCGGGGCCTCTCACAACCGTCGGCTGGTGGCCTTCCTGCCTGACCCTTGCTGTCCCTGAACCCGAGCTATTGCGATACAATGCAGGACACTGCACATCTACAAGATGCCGCACTGGCACCCGTTTGATCCCTTAGTCTCACTGCGCACACAAACACTGGAGTACCTGACACATGCGTCGTCGTCGATTTCTGGGAACAAGCGCCGCCGCCGGACTGTCAAGCTGGATGTCGAATCTAAGCGCGGTCGGCGACGATGCAGTCCGCTTCCCTTCCCCCTCGGCGTTGCCATTTGGGGATGAGAATAGCGGGCTGAAGATAACGGCAATTCGCGCGGTGCAACTGGTCCCGCAGCGACCGATGCCGACCTATGAACTTGCGGCGGGAGCATGGAATACGACCGACGTCGAAATCGCCAATCCGCTTTCGATCTATCCTCGCTTCAAACCTCGGCGTTCCCTGTTCTACGCCGATGATCTTGGTCCTACCACCGTCATGGTTGAGACGGACAGGGGGATCACGGGAATCGGTTATGGAGGACCAGGCACGGCGTTTGTCGCCGAGCGTCATCTGGCCAAGTTGTTGCTAGGTGAAGATCCCTTCCAGCTTGAGCGGCTGTGGGACATCATGTGGCGCGGAACTGTCTATTATGG
>JBGSJT010000465.1:0-2127 GCA_041741715.1 Pirellulaceae bacterium
CGACCGAGGAAGCGGCTCAGCGGATCAAGTTCTTCGCTGCAAGAACCCAATAGTGCTTCAAGCTTGGAAATCGGTCCGCTGATCGCGCTGACATCGGGCAAATTGTCCACGGTTACCGAAGCGTTAAACTCAGAACTTGCAGCCCGGTAATGACAATTCAGGCGCGCCTTAGGTTCCCGGACGGACAACCCTTTCGGAAATTGCTCGTTAAAACGAGCTTTCCACAGATCGCAAAATTCGGCGAAGCATCGGGCAACCGGCGTTCGCGGATAAAGGTGCGGTTGGCCCAGCAACCAACATAACGCATCGTTTGAATCGAGCGCCTGCCCCACCGCAACCTTTCTGCCGAGATGAACACGCAATCGGATCGGTAACTCCCAGCCATATCGGTCATCCAATGTCGGCAGTGGTGTTTCCTCAACATTGCCAAACAGAAATTCGCCCATGTCCAGAAGCGTCGAACAATAGTTTTTGAAGGAGTGGTTTTCGCCATAGACCGCCAGCAGCCGACGTAACTCGTCCATGATTGCGGGCGCATCAGCTTCGGAACGATCCTTCGCCAACCGGCGTTCGAGGCCGTAGAAATAAATGAACACATAGCCGATGGGCGTGGCGGGATTGCTGCGCCCAGAGGACAACCATTCGAGGTAAGAGCGACGAGCTTCAGGCCTTAGCTCGCTGTAGTTGGGCCAATAGGAGAAGGTGGAGCCTTGCGGGTCGCGGCCATTGGACACTTCCAGATTTGGCTCAATCAACGATCGGTGACATTCGTATTGCTGGCTGCGAGGGCGGCTGCCGAAATACACCAGGTGACCCTCAAACGGGACGCCACCGGCGGACAGGTTCGTGGGAGTTGCAACCCAATGTTCGGCCACGGTTTGTTTTTTGACTGAGGAAACGAAGCCCAAAAAGCCGGACCGCTCCGATTTGGGCTGGGTTGGCTGCTGCGGTGTGGGTGCTGGAACATATGAGGAAGGAAAAACTGATCTTTCAGCATTTCCAACCCGCTCGTTTCGGCATTTTGCGAAGAAAAGTGCCTGTTGAAGAGAATTGAACGTGTAACCGCCGCAGCTAAATCTGCCATTGGCTTCGGGCTTCACATCGGCAGGCAGGATAGAATGCTCAGGTTCAGTCGTGTGATGTTTGGTATTGGTAGCGATAACTGAACTTGGCCAGTTCGGCGATGTATCTTGGTCAATTGAAGATTCTGTGTGAGCATCAATAAAAGACCAAGCCTTTGGCGTTTCTTGCTGAGGTTCGGCGACTTCCAAATTTGGGTCAAGCGAAAATAGAGCCTTATAGGGAGGCACCGCAACAGCATTAAAATTATACAACTGCGCATAAGGCGGCAATGCTTCCAATTCGACCGGAGCTATCTCGAAATCTTCGCTAGCATTTATAGGCAATCCAAAGCGATTTTCTGTTTCTTGTCCGGGAAGAGCCATCAACGCCATCGCGGCAAGAAACAAGATTGCCGCGATTGGAATGGCCGCAAACCCAACTGCAACATATCCACCCACACCAATAAGACACAGCCAGCCGGATCGTCCTTGGTCATGGAATCTGCGAATTTGAACCGCAAACCAAGGCACGATGGAAGCCAGCCACCAGATCATGTAGCCTATCACTCCAGCGGGCGATGCGTTCGCTCCGGGCGCTTTCGGCTGCGTCACGGTTGACACGTCAGTCGATAATCCCGTTGCGACCACGGTCACAAGAAATGCTACAACACTTAGGCCAAAAAACGTCCAGAATTCTGTCCGACCCGAACGGCCTTTGAAATCGGCGTAGCGAAGGAATGGCATCACGAGCCAGCGCATTGAATTGGAACCCCCCACTACAAATAAAAAACCGAATGCAACGACTTAGTAAGTGAAACCCTCAGCGTTTGACAGTGAACATTCCAACTCTGGTTCATTCATACCGCAATTTCCAAACTATTGCCGATATATGCTGCCCTTCAGGCGACCCGCTCTATCCGCTATCGCGGACCAAGCCTGTAGTCTTGGCCCTATGGGTAACGATCAGGAGCATAAGGAAAACATGGAACACCAATTGAGCGGGATTTTCTGACGTCGCACTCTTTCCCGCTACGCTCCTTGAGGGTGCGGAGTTCTTTGCCTGACC
>JBGSJT010000466.1:0-28468 GCA_041741715.1 Pirellulaceae bacterium
ATGTAACGATTAGTGGAGTAAGGCTCGAAGGGAGAAATCTGGCGCAAGTGGTCAAAGCCACAGCGAGTGTTAATCACTCCTCACGAACAACCACACTCAAGTTTAATTCGAGTGCTTTTTAAACATACGAGCGAGTGGGTGACCAGCTATCCGCGTTTTCTGGGACGGCTGGCCGAATGACGTCGGGACCCACTCGCTGGCGTGACGAGCTGATAGTTTACTACGGCAGGAACTCATTGAGCAGATTGATGTACCCCATCGCCATGCGAATAATCATGAAGGCAAGCAACAAAATAATTCCCATCCAAATTGTGAAGCTAGCAATGGTAGCGATGAGGTTGAGTGCATCGCGCGAGCGGTGCTGATACTGCTCGGCCAAATGATCGAGCGATTCGGTCTCGGTTCCGCTCAGTTCACCAATCCGCACCGCTTCGATAAATTCTTCTGGCAGAACCCGCGAAGCGGCAAAGGCATCACCAAAACTTCCTCCCTCCCCCACTTTTTCAACAGCTCGTTCGGCACCTCCAATAAAGTAGTAGTTGCCGGTGGCTAGGTAGGCTTGCTTCACGCTCCGCTTGGCATCCACGCCCGCATTAAGGAGCATCGACAGTGTCATGCTCAGCCGCGATAGCCCGAGCGTTACCAGGGCGGTCCCCAGCGCCGGAATGCGTTGGATGACAGGCATCAAAATGCGATGGCAGTTAAACCAATTCTTCCAGAGACCATAGGCAAGCACTGTGAAGCTGCCGAAGAACGCGATCACCACCAAGCAATACAAGAAAAAGCCATTGAGCCCGCGTAGTCCCACACCGGAGGCGTCATAGGTCGAGTTGGGAGTCAACAGTCCTTGAATCAAGATGACCAGCCCGATGATCGAGATCGCCATCGCCAGTTGGATGAGTGGCCAGGTGATACGGCTGATAAAAAACGCGCGCGTTTCCTTGAGTTGTTCGTAGTAGTTAGCCATGTAGGCGAACATGCCATCCATGCGTCCCCCCAACTCACTGGCATGAACCATTTGAATCAGCAAGGGTGGGAAATACTTTTTCTGAACCAACATCCCCTTGGCAAGCGTGCTGCCGGAGCGGATGCTGTCGGTCAGTTGTTGCATGGCCGCGCGATGGTGAGGGTCTCCCGATTTTTGCTCTGACTCCAACAGTCGAAAGATATCGACACCAGCCCGTAAGCCCACTCCCATGCGTCGACAAAACGCGGCGACCGCTTTAAGTTTCATCATCGTGTTTTTGTTTCCATTGCTTTTTAAGTGAGCCTCAGGCGCTAGCCGTGGGCTTTTGCTGGTTCCCAGGCTCCGCCTGGGAACCCACTGCCTTGCAGGCTCCGCCTGTTAATTATGGCAGACGAGGCAGAGCCTCCAGTGCAGTGCGTTCCCAGGCAGAGCCTGGGAACGAGGGTTTTCAGAACGGACAGGACTTAAGGGTTTTGGCACGAGTGTCTGAGGTTCACAAAGTCAACTTCGGTTCACAAAGTCAACTTCCCGGTCTACTTGTGACTTAGCCACGAAATTAACGCATGACATCATTATGGCAGCCTACGGCCAGTTTACAAAACCTCCAGCGGCGAGCGGAGGTGTTGTGGTCCATCCGCCACTACTTTCATGAGCGGGGGTTTGCCGAAGTACAGACTCCGATACTCAGCCATGATACGGTAATCGATCGGCATATCGACCCCCTGAGCCTGCCCTCCAGCCAATTGGCTCTACCAGAGTTGGGGGACGCACCATTCTATCTACAGACTTCGCCCGAATTCTGCATGAAGCGACTGTTGGCAGCCGGCATGACGGCGATCTACGAATTGAAATCGGTGTTTCGCTCGGGAGAGCGAGGGGTTCACCACAATCCCGAATTCACGATGCTCGAATGGTACCGGGTGGGGGATGATCTCAAGAAGGGGGTCCAGTTGTTGAGCGATCTGGTGCAGGGAGTGTTGGAAGTGGAAAGGGTGGAGCAGTTGACCTACCAGGCTGCTTTTGAAAAGCATGTCGGCTGTGATCCGTTATCGATTTCTTCGCAAGCGCTAGGTGCCTTGGCGGTCCAGTTCGAATTGGGGGTGGAGTCAACGTGGAGCCAGGACCGCGACGATTGGTTGAACCTTCTGTTTTCAGAAGTGGTCCAGCCACACTTGGGGCAAGAACTGCCGACGATCGTGACCCACTATCCCGCCTCGCAATCGGCGTTGGCGCGGATCAGCACTGACGATCGACGCACCGCCGAGCGATATGAGCTGTTTGTGCGTGGGGTGGAATTGGCCAACGGCTATCACGAACTGCTCGATGCGTCAGAGTTGGAGCTGCGCAATCAAGTGAGCCTAGCGCAGCGGGCCGCCGACGGAAAGCCTCCCCTCCCCGCCGAGAGTCACCTATTGTCTGCCATGTGCAATGGGCTCCCCGCCTGCAGCGGTTGCGCGCTGGGACTTGATCGGTTGATGATGGTGCTGCTGTCCGCCGAGCGGATCGACGAAGTAATAGCCTTTCCGATCGACCGCGCGTAGCTCCTTTCCCGTACGTCAGGCCGCAAAGCCTGACGCACGGGGCCTACGATGCGAGCGCTTGTTGATGCTTGCGAGCGTAGTTGGCGACCCCTTCGGCGATTTCGGCGTCGGTGATGCCATACCGCTTCAGCAGCTTGATCATCACTGCTCCCATGCGAACCGGGCGTTCAATACGCCCCGACCCTGTGAAGCTCAGATGTCCCGCAGGGGTAGTGCACCGCTGCGCGGCTTGCGTCGTTTTCTCGGCAGGCGCGACAGCCGGTGGAACAGGAGGCGCAACGGGAGTTTTTCCTTCGACTAAAGGACGCGGAGCCGACTTTTTTGTGGGACGCTTGGGAGGCGCAATCCCCACAGCGGCCTGCTCCGACCACGCAAAGAAAAGCTGAGATGAGGCGACGGGTGATTCGATTGTTGCTTGGGACATGGTATTTTTAGGCTTAGCGCCCATCCTCCGAAGTTGAATTACTGGAAGCTGGATACCACAGACTGCGTCAGGACCAGGGATTTGGTTGCCATCGCTGCCAGTGACTAAGACTATTCTTCGCGAGGTGCGTGACACCTTAGGTCACACCCCAATAGAAAAATTTAAAAGTTTTGGTGATTCGGCCACGACGCTCAGTCAACAACAATTCACAGGAAGCAAAAATGAAAGCCGCATACATTTCCGAAACTGGTGGCCCCGAAGTGATTCGCTTCGGCGACTTGCCCGATCCGCAACCTAGCGCGCATCAAGTACTGGTAAAAATGGGGGCGGTATCGGTCAACCCCATCGACACTTACATTCGTGGCGGAGCAAATTTCTGGGAACTTCCCCAACCATTCGTGATTGGGTGCGATGTGGCTGGGACCGTCGTGGAAGTCGGTACCTCCGTGAATCAATTTAAAGTTGGAGACCGCGTCTGGGGGAGCAACCAAGGTCTGCTGGGACGACAGGGGACGTTCTCCGAGCTGTGCGCCATCGATGCCCACTGGCTCTACCCGACCCCTCAGGGTGTCAGTGATAGCGATGCCGCCGCAGCAGCCCTGGTCGCCATCACCGCACATCTGGGCCTGTTTCGCGAAGGGCAATTGAAGTCCGGGCAAACCATCTTCGTACGTGGTGGGACTGGCGGCGTTGGTTCGATGGTGGTGCAAATGGCCAAAGCGGCTGGAGCGACGGTGATTGCGACCGCAGGTGGACCGGAGAAAGTCGCCCGCTGTCAGAAATTGGGGGCCGATCATGTGCTGGACTATACGCAAGTCGATTTGCGAGCGGGGGTGTTGGAGTTGGCCCCCAAGGGTGTCAACCTATTTTGGGAAACGCTGCGCGATGCCGATCTCGATCTCGCGGTGGCCTGCTTGGCCGAACGCGGCAGAATGATTGTGATGGCTGGCCGCGATGCTCGGCCCGCTTTTCCGCTTGGACCGTTTTATGTCAAAGGCTGTTCGATCCATGGTTTTGCAATGTTCAAATCGACGGCGGATGAACAGCGAGCTTGCGCCTCGGACATCAACCATTGGCTTTCCAGCGGACGGTTGAAACCCGTGATTGATCGCCAACTGCCGCTAAGTCAAGCCGCCGAAGCTCATCGACTGCAGGAAGCGCATACGATTGCCAAACAGAGTTCGTTGACCGGGAAACTGGTGCTGGTCCCCCAGAAGTAATGGACAACGCCGTTAAGGATTTTCAAAAAACCTAAGCATCGATCGGAAAATAAGTGTCCGATCTTAAATGTAGCTGCTGTCGCCAGAAGGCAGGGAGTCGACGTTCTGGCGAACGTAGCTACGACAGTTATTTCCCGAACGATGCTAAGTTAAGGCCTATTTGCTGCTCGCCCTAGACACGGCAGGAGGATTTGCCGACAGGAAAATGACCACTTCGATTGCATAATTTTCCTGTCGTAAAATGTTCCTGTCGATCTTCGCTGGCCGCTATCAACCGAAGTTGCCGCTGCTACCCCTAGTGCTGTGTCTAACTTTAATTTTGGGGTTGGGAGAGTAGAGCGATTGTCCCAATCGCTTGAGAAACAATTGGGACAATCGTTCTACTCTGAGCGCTGCCAACCCCACTTTAATCTGGACGAAGCACTAGTGCCAAAATGGCTAATTGTCGCGAAGAAAAAGTCTTTCGCGGCTGTGAGTTAAGGGACGAGCATCGAGTGGGCCACTAGACCCACGCGACGTTTCCGAGGATGCTAAACAGAATTGTGTTCCGTTCGTTCCACAGGCTCCCACTAAACCACAGCCATGTTTGAGACTTTATCCGCCGCTCCTCCCGACCCAATTCTGGGTCTCACCGATGCCTTTCAACAAGACCCACGCGCCGACAAGATCAATCTGACGATCGGAGTTTATCGCGATGAGGCAGGACAGACGCCGATCCTGGAATCGGTCAAGCTGGCCGAAAGACGCTTGTTGGAGTCTGAGACCAGCAAGGGATATTTGGGGATCGACGGCTTGGTCGAGTTTCGCAAATTAGCCGCCGAATTAACACTGGGAGATTTGGTCCCAAGCCAGCGCGTGGTGGCCTGTCAAACTCCTGGGGGGACAGGTGCCTTGCGGGTCGCGGCTGATTTCTTAGTGAAGCAGTTGCCGCGGGCAAGAGTCTGGTGCAGCAACCCTACCTGGCCCAACCACAATTCGATTTTCGAAACCGCTGGCTTGGAAACTAAGGCTTATCCCTATTTGGCCGTCGATCGCAAGTCGCTCGACTTTACCGCATGGCTCGATCAATTGGAGCGTGAGGGACGGGCTGGTGACATCCTCTTGCTCCATGCCTGTTGCCACAATCCAACGGGCATCGACCCCTCGCGCGAGCAGTGGTCAGACGTTTCTGAACTGGCTGCACAGCGCGGGATGTTGCCACTGATCGACTTTGCCTATCACGGGTTTGGAGAGGGCTTGGACGAAGACCGCGTAGCGCTAGCTGAAATTTCCAAACAGCATGCAGAGTTTCTAGTGTGCAGTTCTTATTCCAAGAATTTTGGACTCTACAGTGAGCGAGTGGGGGCGCTATTGGCAGTGTGCGCGGAGTCGAATTCGGTCCCCAAGGTAGCCAGCCAAATTAAGGTCTCGGTTCGCAGCAACTATTCCAATCCACCTCGGCACGGTGGAGCCGTGGTGGCGACGATTCTGGGGGATTCCCAGTTGCGGCAGCAATGGGAAGTTGAACTCGCGGCGATGCGCGAGCGTATTCACTCGATGCGGACGCAATTTGTGGCTGCAATGAAACAGACCGATAGCCCCGTCGATTTTTCGTTCCTGTTGAGCCAACGTGGAATGTTCTCGTACAGCGGACTATCTCCCATGCAAGTCGATTGGCTGCGCTCCAACAAGGGTATCTACATGGTAGGGAGCGGGCGCATCAACGTGGCTGGTATCACCCCCACAAACATCGAACCGCTGACGAACGCCATCGCCGAAGCGCTACGGGTTTAAACTGGACAGCGCACACCATGCTCAGTACAAGCCCGACTCGCTCCAAAAAGAAAACGTAACTGTTCGCGCGATAGTCGCCGATCGCTCCGCCGATCTGTCGCTTACGTCTCCGATCAGTTGCTTTGGCGTTACCAATTGGGTGGACGCTACTGTTATGCCATTCGCGAAAAGCACTGATCGGCGGAGCGTTCAGCGACTTTCGCGTTAACCCGTGAACGGCTACGAAAAACTATGCGAACGTTGATAACTGGCGGCTGTGGATTCATTGGTTCGCACCTGGCCGAGACGCTACTGGCGCGCGGAGAGCAAGTAACGTTGTTGGACGATCTTTCGACGGGGAGGATCGAGAACATCTGCAGCATCGATGGCGATCCTGCGTTGCGGACGTTGATCGGCTCCGTGACAGATGAAAGCTTGGTGCATGAGGCGGTTCGCGACTGCGATCAGGTGTACCATTTGGCTTCCGCCGTGGGAGTCCGACTGATCATGGACAAGCCCGTCGAGACGATCGACACAATTGTCACCGGCACCCAGATTGTCCTCAAGCATGCCAATCGTTATCGCAAGCCAGTTTTGCTGACGTCGACCTCCGAGGTGTACGGCAAATCGACGGCTGTCCCATTTGATGAAGATGGAGATCGGCTGTCGGGCCCTACCACCAAGCATCGTTGGGCTTACGCTTGCGCCAAGGCCCTGGATGAGTTCTTGGCCATGGCTTATTGGAAGTCGACGCGGCTACCAGTCATCGTGGTGAGATTGTTCAACACCGTCGGACCGCGGCAGACCGGACAATATGGGATGGTGATTCCGAATTTTGTACGACAGGCGTTGGCGGGCGAATCGTTGCAGGTCTACGGTGATGGAAGCCAGTCGCGTTGTTTTTGTCACGTGGCCGATATCGTGCGTGGCTTGGTCGCGGCCATGCACTGCGGGGAAGCCCGCGGCCAAGTGGTCAACTTGGGAGCCACCGAAGAGATTACCATCCAAGAACTGGCGCAAAAGATTGTCCGCGAAACGGCTAGTCGCTCGGAGATCGACTTGATTCCCTATGCCGACGTCTTTGGCGACGGCTTTGAAGATATGCAGCGCCGCGTCCCCTCCATTGCCAAAGCTCAGCGGCTTCTGCAGTGGCAACCCAAACATAATCTGAGCGACATCATCCATGACGTGGCGGAGTATCAAGGCTAGTTTGACAACGCCCTGATCTCGAAAAACCTCTTTTTTACTGGTCGATTGGCTCGTTGTCATTGTTGCCAATGATTGACGCCAAATCAGTATCGCCGGGGCGGAGGTAGGCCATATTCTCGTGCTGTAGAGTAATCGTAGTCGAGAGTTGGGCAGAGGGCATGAAAGTGGGAGGGACCCAGCTATTGTCGGCAAAATCGCAGTTGATGGTAACGCTTACGTTTTCCGTCAGTGTATTGATCACGGTGGGCGTTACACTCATCGTATAGACGTGGACCCCAGTGGCGTTCATGAGGTCGGCAGCTCGGGTTTGCACGTCGGCCGCAGTCGCCCCAGGGACCACCCCCGCGCGGGCCGCTTCGTAGGCTACCATTTGCACCGAGTGCTGGACATACAGATAGCGAGTTAATTCGAGCATGCCGAAGACGAACATGAAGAAAATCGAAGCGCACAGTGCGAACTCCACCGTCACCGCACCTCGGCGATCGTCGTCCCTGGAGGGATGGCTGCGTGGCAAGGTTGTGACTGACGTGCTGTGTGAGGCGATCATGATCGGGACTCGGAGTGATGTTGAAAAGGAAAAGTTATGACGACTCGCGGTACTACTCAACCAACATAGCCGGCAGCGTTTCAGCCAAGGTGGCAAAGATGGTAGTCAGCGCAGCAGCGTTGGGGGCGTGATAGTGTGCGCCACCACCCGCCGTGGCCACTTGCTCCATCAGCGTTTGGTCCGCTTGAGCACTAAACGTGATCGTATGCACTTTGATGTTTTGCGTTAACGCCAAGGCTGCTAGCGCCACTGGATCATCTCCTTGAGTCATGATTCCGTCGGTGAGTAACACAATATTGTGCGTGGCGTGGGGACGACTGGTAGCTAGTGACGAAAGCGTATCGATGCCATCCCGCAAACCAGCGGCGATATTAGTATTGCCGATCAGTGGGCGACTACCAATTGAGTTCATGGCACCGCGAACGGCGTTGAAATCAATGGTCAAGGACTGATCGATCGATGATACGGTCGAGGTGTAAGTGCCAAAATCGAAATTGCTGGCGTAGGAAACCAACGACACCCGAGGATTGTAGGGATTGCTATCCAGCACAGTCAAAAAGGTATCAATCGAAGTCTTCAGCGCCGCCCAGCGACTCCCCGTCGCGTGAGGTGGCAAAAAGTAATTCTGAATGATCGATTTTCCGTGCAAATTGCCTGGGTAAGAATACGGATCGTTGGTCAAGTCCCAGGCCATGGAGCCGGAGCGATCGACTACCAAACAGATGTCGTTGTCGATTCGCGTGGCGATCGAATACTCGTTTAGCACAAACTCGTCTTGCCCGAGAAATCCTCCTAACGCAGGCAACGCAGCAACGCTCCCTTCGCGGCGCACAAACGACGTGTGAACTTGAGTCGAATTGGTAGGTACGCCATTCACTACGAAGTTGTATTTACCGCTGGCCGTAGGGCTGGCGTATCCAAATTGGACGTCGATATTGCGGATCAGCAGAGGCTCGCTCGCCACATTGTGACGTTGACAAATCTGGCGACCGCGCAACCGAGCAGCCGCCATATCGCCGGTCATGCCATAGTGGATCGAGGCGGCTTTGGCGGCGGCGTCGCTGGCCAGCCGCATTTCGGTTTTGGCTAACGAGACGTAGGCCGTGTTCATGCACAGTGCGGCAATGATGGCCATCATAGAGAGCACGAAGCCCGACAGCACCATAATGGTGCCTTTTCGATTTGAATGGTAACGATTCATGTTCGCATCTGCCTGCTGATTAAGTTCTTGTTGTAAAATCTATGAAGTTCTCTAGGTGGGGATGACGTTCGTGAGACTCTTGCTACTCGCGCAGCATAAAGGCCTGGACCTGAAAGGTTTGGCCGAAGTCGCCAATAACGTAGTGAGAAATCGTATTCTCGTCCCAGGGGGCTGTGACGCGAATTCGAATTTCATCGCCGGTGACAATGTCGGTTAGGTTGTTTCTGGCTTGTGTCATATTCCTAATCTGAACCGTTGCTCCGTTAACCCCATGCTGGGATAGCAACGATTCGCAATGGGTTTGCACCGCCGCCGTATCGCTGATCGGGCGTGTGGCCACGCGGCACGCTTCGTAGGCCGCGATCAGCGTCGATTGCTTCACGTGCAGACGTTGACAGATTTCGATCGAGCCGAAAGCCAACGCGATGAGGGCCGGCAGCACGAATGCCAGTTCGACGGTGGCAACCCCCCGCCTGTCTCTTCGATGTTTTGGTTTCGAGCGGATCATAAAATCTGTCACTATGGTCTAAAGCGATGAAAAGTGAGCGCCGCTAACATTGTTTCCAACGGAGGACCACCACCTATCAATGAGGTAGGGTGCTGGTGTCGTCTTCATCGAGGTCGTCGGCGTTGGTTTGTCCGATGTCGACGACGAACAACGCATCGTTGTAATCCAAGTCACCACCCCCGATAATGTCTTCAAATCCAAGCAATACATAAGGTGTCCCTGGTAGCAGGAAGGCCACCACGTGCTGCAGCGAATCTGAGTTTTCCGTAGGATCGTTCCATAGCCACTGGGTACCACCGTTGACGGCATTAGAAATTAGGAAGAAGTCGAGTTGGAACCCGCGATCCCCCACGCCAATTTCAAGAAAGTCACCGCACTTGAGTGGCTCCCATGTCGTGCGCGTCGAGCCTCCTTTGATCGAGGCATCGGGAAACAACACCGTGGCCGCCCCGCGACCGGGCGAACCGGCTGGCGTCCACGCGAATCCAACCGTGTTGTGATACCCCGCACCTTCCGCCAAGAAATAGATGCGGATCGTCTTGTCCGACGGAGTCCGCAGGAACAATCGCGATGCGTCCAACTTGAATCCCGAAACACCTGAAAAGACCACCGACTCAGCGAGTTGCTCATTGATAATCGCCAAGAAGCTCGGCATGTAGTTGACATAAAAATCTTGACTGCGAGCGTCCGACGCATATTGCATTACCGGTCCGTGGACGGGTAAACCCAGCGGTCGGGCGGGAGACTGAACCGGAGCTACTGTTTGTCCGTGAACGGTGGCGAGCCCCAATGGACAGACCGCCAGAATCGCAGCGAAGACTAGTTGTTTAAGTCTCATGGTCGTTACCTCCGCCGTCACGTTTCAGATTGACGGCATTACAAGTTGTAGAGCTAGGAAGTCGCCCGGCCCCTGGTGCCAAGTTCGACTCGGAAATTCAACGGTGACTACTGACCTATTGAAAACGTAGGTTACAAATCCCAGTCAGGAGGCACTCCCCCGCCAGAATTCACAAAAATCCTCCCCATAGCTCTCCGACACCCCGCGTACCCTCGAAAAAACAGTGAAATTGGCTAGAATTTCAGCACTTCTCGCTGAACGCCAGCACCAACACGGCTCGTTCCCAGGCTCCTGCCTGGGAACGCACTGTCTGGGAGGCTCTGCCTCCCGCCTCCTTGGAACCAACCACGCTCCGGCAGGCGGAGCCTGCAATTCCTTGGGTTCCCTGGTGGAGCCTGGGAACCAGTTGGTGGCTTTGAGCGAGAAGTCGCAGAATTTCAGCACTTTTGAATCAAACGCCAATCAACTCAAGGAGTTTTCTATGTCCGCCGTCGTCAACGCTACCGAAGAAATTCTGGTCAATGGACAGTGGCAAGCCTCCTCAGCAGAGGAGTCGTTTCAAGTGGTCAACCCCTCGACGGGCGAGTTGCTACCTGCCGCCTATCCCGTCAGCACTTGGGACGATTGCGAACGCGTCTTGGATGCCGCCAGCGAGGCCGCCGAACAGTTGCGTGCTCTGCCAGCAGAAAGAATTGCTAAGTTTTTGGAGGCCTTCGCTGCCGAGTTGGAAGCTAACGCTGAAGAGCTCGTGCAGCTCGCTCATATCGAATCGGCCCTGCCGCTCAAACCGCGTTTGGCCGATGTTGAGCTCCCACGTACCACTGGTCAACTTCGACAAGCGGCCGCAGCCTGCCGCGAAGGCTCGTGGGCCCACGCGGTGATAGACACCAAACTTGGCATCCGGGCTTGTTATGAACCGCTGGGCCCTGTCTGCGTTTTTGGTCCCAATAATTTCCCCTTCGCCTTCAACAGCGTGGCTGGTGGAGATTTCGCCGCCGCCATCGCCGCGGGCAATCCGGTCATCGGCAAAGCCAACACGTCGCACCCCGGCACAACTAAGAAGCTGGCGGAACTCGCATTAAATGCTATTGAGAAGACGGGACTGCCACCCGCCACGCTGCAGCTCATCTATCGCACATCGCACACAGATGGTGCGCGTTTGGTAGCTGATCCACGCTTGGGGGCAGTCGGTTATACCGGTAGTCGCCACGCAGGGTTGGTCCTCAAGGGAGCCGCCGATGCGGTTGGCAAGCCGATCTACTTGGAACTCTCGAGCATTAATCCCGTGGTCATACTCCCCGGCGCTCTGGCCGAGCGCGGTGATGAGATTGTCTCCGAGTACGTTACCAGCGGACTGATGGGAGTCGGTCAGTTCTGCACCAATCCCGGTTTGATCTTACTAATGAAAGGTGCCGACAGCGAGCGTTTCATAGGTCAAGTGACTGCCAAGTATCAAGCCGCCGCACCGGGGACACTGCTATCCCCTGCAGTCCGCAAGTCGTTAACGGCCGCCATTGAAACCATCACTGCGGCAGGAGCTGATTTGCTTTGCGGTGGACAAGGGATTACAGGCAAATGCAGCGTGGCCAACACGCTGTTGAAAGTCGACGCGCGAAAGTTTATGGCTGACCCACAAGGTTTCCAAACGGAAGCGTTCGGCAATGCCGCGCTAATTGTCGTGGCGAATGACGTCGATGAACTGGCGCAAGTGCTGTGCGCACTGGAAGGGAATCTGACCGGCTGTATCTATTCAGCTAAGCAAGGATCGGACGACGCTGCCTATGCGCAACTTGCTCCGTTACTCGCTCGGCGCGTGGGGAGATTGCTCAATGATAAAATGCCGACGGGTGTCGCGGTTAGTCCAGCCATGAATCACGGTGGCCCGTTCCCCGCTACCGGTCACCCCGGCTTTACCGCTGTCGGCATTCCCGCCAGCCTGTTTCGCTTCGCTAAGCTGACTTGTTACGATGGTGTCCGCCCCGAGCGTTTGCCAAGTTTATTGCAAGACAAGAATCCGACCGGCGAAACATGGCGGCTCATCGACCACAACTGGTCCACTGCGGATATTGGCTAAGTCCGACTTAGCATTGATCGGAAAATAAGTGTCCGATCTTAAACGTAGCTGCTGTCGCCAGACGGCAGGGAGTCGACGTTCTGGCGAACGTAGCTACGACAGTTATTTCCCGAACGATGCTTAGCCTCGTTCGCGAGATAACTGTCGTAGCTACGTTTAAGAATTGCATAGCGCACGACGCGGCCATGTGCTATCATGGAGTTAGTGCGGGCCGCTATATGTCTTTCTTAGTTCCAGTCCAATCCATGAGCGTCGTCAATCCTACAGAACAACTCGAGTACTCCGAATCGGATGGTCAACCGCTGGGTGAAACAGATGTGCATCGCCGCTGGATGATTCGCATTTGCGACATGCTCGCGCATCGCTATCGTGACCAACATGTCTACGTCGGGAGCAATTTGCTGGTCTACTACTTGGTTGGCCAACCTGCCAGGTTCGTTGTGCCGGACAATTTCGTGGTGCTCGATTGCGATCCCTCGGAGCGCCGCATCTTCAAGACCTGGGAGGAACAACGCGCACCAGATGTAGTCATTGAAGTCACCTCGCGTTCCACACGACATGAGGACTTAGTAAAGAAGCCAGCGATTTACGAACGTATGAGCGTTAGCGAATACTACTTGTACGATCCGACTGCCAGCTATTTGAAGCCTGCCTTGCAGGGGTTCCAATTAGTGAATGGCCAATTGATGAAGTTAAATCCAGTCTCCGACAGTAGCTTGCGCTGTGAGCGGCTCGGGCTGGACTTGAAGCTGGATGGCAAGTCGCTACTGTTGATCGATCATCTCACTGGTTCGCGACTTTTGACCGAAGCCGAAGCGGAGTGCAAGCGTGCCGATGATGCTGAGCGTGCCCAACAAACCGCAGAAGCACGCATTCGAGAACTGGAAGAGCAAATGAAACAATGGCGAGAAAAATCATAGTTCGTAGCGTCAGCCAGCAGCGGGTAGCGCTGGTATCGCTTTTTTGGCTCGCGTTATCTAGTCCTCTGCTCGCGCAGCCTTCAAGCGAACCCGAGTTGACGACAGCTCGCGTCCCTCAGGTGAATTTGATCAATGAAACTTCAACTCGCAACCGCATCGACCTGGCCGTGGCGCGTGGTGTCGATTATCTAGTCGGACGGCAGCGCGAAGATGGAGCCTTTACGGAGCGCGATTACGATACCACGCTCACTTCATTGGCGATCATGGCCTTAGCCAGTTCCGGCGTAACTCCCAGTTCGCCAGGGCCGCACGGCGAAACGATTCGCAGGGGTCTGAACTTTGTGCTCCGTGATGATCGCCAAGACCAGGAGGGCTACTATGGCAATCGCGATGGTTCGCGGATGTACGGCCATGGGATCACGACGCTGATGTTGACTGAGATGTTGGGGATGGGGAGCGATGTGGCTCAAGACAGGCTGATTCATCTCCGCTGTCAGCGGGCCATTGATCTGATCTTGAGCGCGCAGCAAACCAACAAGCCAGCTCAATATCGCGGTGGTTGGCGCTATACCCCCAACTCCAACGACTCCGACCTGTCGGTGAGTGTGTGGCATTTGATGGCCCTGCGATCGGCCAAGAATGATGGCTTACCAGTCCCTGCCTCAGCGATCGCTGAAGCCATTGGATACTTGCAACGCTCTTACACTTCGCAACTGGATGCACGTGGCTTGCCGACCGAGCCTATCGCGGGTTTCAGCTATTTGCCCGACCAGGGGCAGCCGAGTTTCGCTATGACAGCGGCCGGTTTGTTAGCCATGCAGGTCTGCGGCGAGTACGAATCTCCGTTGGTAGCTGGCGCGGCCGATTGGTTATTGGAGAATCCTCCTAAGTGGAAAGACCGCTTCTTTTTTTATGGCACGTATTACTACGCGCAAGGCATGTACCAGCGCGGAGGAAAGCACTCCGAAAAAGCACAAGAGTTGGTAGGCGAACTGCTACTCGACCGCCAGGAGAGCGATGGCTCTTGGTCAGCCCCTGGGGGAGAAGAACTGGGTGCGGGGAAGACCTACGCCACCAGCTTGGCCATCCTTAGTTTGTCGGTCAAGTTTCACTACTTGCCAATCTATCAACGTTAGATGGACGGTGACACCTTCAGCCACAATATCAGCTCGACTCGCCAGCGAGTGGGGCGTCGGATCGTTAGGTGAATCGAGCTGATATTGCATTTTATCCAGTCCCTGCATCGCGCAGCATTTTTTCAAACTCGCGCAGTGCAACACTCGAGCCAGCCGTCCAAGCGCGTTGCAGATACGGCGGAATCCACTCGTGAAGCGGCAGGTTCGGAAAGTTCCGGCTGTGCTGGCTGGCGTGGTACTGCTGGCCATCGTAGAGATAGATCGACAACTTCCCGTCGCGATAAATCCACAACTCTGGGACGCCGATAGCCGCATAGTCTTCGGGCTTGGTGGCAGAAGTCACGTCGACTTCGATCGCCAGATCTGGCGGCGGATCTCGGTCGAGGTCAATCTGCTCTTTTCCAAGAATGGCTTCGCGATGCTCAATGTAAAAACACCTGTCGGGCTCCACACCCGCCTCTTCAAAACGTTTTAAAGTGACAGGGTCAAATCCTTCCCAGTCTCTTTCAGTATGCTTCAGGAGAGCCTGAACGATGTCCGACAAAGTCAGTGAAATTTTGCCATGTCGCGGCAGTGGAGCCATCATTCGAATCTCCTGATCGCGGGCGCTATATCGCACTTTCACGGCAGCGTTGTCCTGACGCACCGCCAGTAGCGCTTCGTAATCAGCCCAGGTCTGGTTTGGCAGTACCACCTCACTCCCTGGCGAAAGTTCCACTCGCGCATTTGTGATTGTTAAGTTGACCATTCGTCTATCATTTCCTAGCGATTCACTATGTGCAGCGTTCGACCTCAATAATCGCAATCTTTATCTATACCACACTCCCAATCATAATCATTGCGGCGACCCTCTGCATTGCCATCTGTTGCTTCGTTTCGCCGAATCTACCGGGCCGTTGGCCCTGCGCACCGGTCAGTTCCTCCCCCAGCCACAGCCTGCTCACTTCTCATCCATTTTTCGGTCTCAAAATCTTTCGGTCGATGTGCCACCCGAAGCCCGTGGATCCTTTATCAGTCAATGTTGTGTTCACTCCATCCGAAATGGCTCGTCGCTGGCATCGTGCTCCGTGCGTGTCCAGGCGTCGAGCAGCGTGAGCAGATAGTGCAGCAGGTAGACCAACAACCCCAACACCAGCGGGGCCGAATAGACCACCAGCAAAAACTTAACCTGCGCCGCCCGCCCTTCGCCAGTGTCTACCACGGGATTAGGACGTCCCAGCCAAGCGTTGAATTCGGAGGTGATTGCTGGAACTTGAAGGGCATAGAAGATCAGTAAAGCCACGCCAGCTCCCACCACCGTCAACAGCATAATCATGATCGTGCTGAAACTAAACCGCAGCGGTTGCGTTTGCATGAACGGCGAAGTGACTTTGGGGGACGGAGCCATGCGACGAGACTTTCAACGGTGGCGATCAACGAAGGTGGCCAATGCAAGCACAGGGAATTGTTAAACTAGCTAACCTGCGTCACTTTTCACTGCAGCAATTGCACCGCGTTTGCTAATCCTACCGGTTTTCCCGATTGGAGGTAGGCTTCGCTTCCGATTCGGAGGGTGTCGGCCAATCGATTAAGTTCGTGGCAACCCCGCATTCGCCGTGGTCGACCTACTGGAAACAAGATCAACCAAGTTGGCTTGCAGCACACACTCAGCCAGCACGTGCGTAAAGGATGGCGCTGATGAAACGCGTATTGTTGGGATTGACGTTAGCATTTACTTTAATGAGCAGTACTGGCTGTGGCGTGTTGGGCAATCGCGGCTGCAACAGTTGCAATGGCCCATTGGGCTGCCGCCCCTGCAACTTAGGTTGGCAGCGCGGTGGGACCGACTACCAACGTTTTCTAGGGAATAGCGGTGGTCCCGGAGTCGGTGCTGGGGGACATTTCGCACGCTACGGTAACGCACAACCAGCAGGTGCAGGTGGTGCTGGCGCAGGACCCGCAGCACAAGTCGCTTATCCCTACTACACCACTCGCGGACCTCGCGATTTCCTGATGGACAATCCGCCAACTATCGGTCGCTAGATTGCAGAACGGTTGAATACACCGTGGCGGAAGTTGCCAAGACTTGTGAGCAACAACCACCTAAGATTTGCCAACAGCCCAGGGGAACACTCTGGGCTGTTGTCATTGATATTTGCACTCAGCATCGAGCGACTAACAACTATCGGTTCTTTAACGTAGCTGCGGTCCCCAGACCGCAATAAGTCGACGTTCTGGCGAACGTGGCTCCGACACATATTTCGCGGTCGTTGCCAATTCAAACTGCAGTTTCTATTTGACTGCCCCCTATACTTCCGGTGAATGGTCGGCTTGCCATTGAGACTCTGAGTTGCAGATAGGGGTTGGTATGCAGTCAAAAAGTATCGTGGTCGTTGGAGGTAGCCGTGGAATTGGACTCGGGATCGTCCAGCGAGTCGCCGCTCTAGGTGCCAAAGTATTGGTCCTGTCGCGCACGACAGGTGAACTACCTGAGCTAGCTCCCGAGATGGCCCGACAAATCAGCCATTTGAAATTCGACGTAACCAACGATTCGATCGAGTCCGCTCAACTCCCTCCAACGATTGACGGTTTTGTGTATGCTCCAGGTTCGATCAACCTGGGGACACTGCGTGCGCTGAATGCGCAAAGCCTGCGTGATGATTTTGAATTGAATGTGGTAGGAGGCATGCGCTCTCTGCAAGCCGCTTTGCCGGGCCTGAAGGCTTCGGGAAGTGGGAGTGCTGTTTTCTTTAGCACGGTGGCGGTTGCTCAGGGCCTACCCATGCATTCCTCCATTGCCGCCTCCAAGGCTGCTGTCGAAGGCTTGGTCCGCACCTGGGCTGCCGAGCTTTCTCCAACGGTGCGAGTCAATGCCATCGCACCGGCCCTCACGGATACCCCCTTAGCTGCAAAGTTGCTTTCGACAGAGGAGAAGCGTCAAGCGATGGCTGCTAAGTATCCGCTCGGCCGGGTAGGGCAAGTCAGCGACATCGCGGCGATGGCCGAATTCCTACTGTCGCCGCAGTCGAGCTGGATAACGGGGCAAGTGCTGCATGTCGATGGCGGCCTATCGACGATCCGCAAATAAGCATCGTTCGAGAATTAACTGTCGTAGCTACGTTCGCCGGAACGTAGACTCCCTGCGGTCTGGCGACCGCAGCTACGGTGCTGGTGGAATGTGGCAACGCCTGATTGGCAACTTCCCTGCCAGCCACTACAACAAGGAGGCGTTCGGGACCCGAAGGTTGTTTTGACTGCGAAAGGGAATTCGTAATGAGTCACCAAGGACGAAAGCACAGCCAGCGCCAGAAACCGCGTCGCAGCGCCAAAATTGGCTTGCCCCCTGGAACAGTTCAGACCGATCCCACCGCTGAAGCGACCACTATTCGCGCGATGTGCTATAGCTCTGATGCGTTGGAAGAAGTTGACATCGCGCGGCCCAGTCAAATTATCCCGCTCTTGAAACGTTGGCCCAATGTGTGGGTCGATATCGCCGGACTCGGCTCGGCGCAGGTAATCGCTGAAGTTGGGCAGGTTCTAAACCTGCACCCGTTGGCCGTAGAGGATTCGGTGCATGTGCATCAACGCGCCAAGGTCGATGATTTTGGTGACCACTTATTCGTTGTTGCGAGAATGTCCAATCCCGGAGAAAAGCATGTCACCGAACAGTGTAGCCTGTTTCTTCGCACCGGTATGCTCGTAACTTTCCAAGAGCGGATCGGCGATAGTTGGGGACCCATCCGCGAACGCTTGCGCGCTGGTCGCGGGCCGCTACGAGTGCAGCGGGTCGACTACTTGGCCTATTTGCTATTGGATGCCATGATCGATAGCTACTTTCCAACATTGGAAATTATCGGCGATCAGCTCGATGAGTATGACGAGCGTTTGGCGGATAGCGACCTCTCGCAGAATTTTCAGCAGCTTCACGACACGCGGCATCAACTCCTATCGCTGCGACGCGCCATTCGACCGCATCGCGATATGGTCAATGAACTCATTCGTGACGATTGCCAATTCATCGCGCCAGAAACACGCGTTTTCCTCCGCGATTGCCACGACCACGTCATCCAACTCTTGGATATGGTCGAGTCCTACCGTGAATTGACAGCTGACCTGCGCGAGTTTCAGATGTCGCTGGTCGGGAATCGCATGAACGAAATCATGAAGGTGTTGACCGTCATCTCAACACTCTTCATGCCCCTCAGTTTTATTGTCGGTCTGTACGGTATGAACTTCAATACCGACTCTCCGTGGAACATGCCCGAACTAAATTGGCGGATGGGCTATCCCTTCGTCTTCGGCTTAATGCTCGCCTCGATCGTCGGCATGCTCTATTTCTTCCGCCGCCGTGGGTGGTTTTAAATAACTGTCGCTCCTAAAACGTAGCTGCGGTCGCCAGACCGCCGGGAGTCTACGTTCTGGCGAACGTAGCTACGACAGTTGTTTTCCGCACGATACTTACTTGCCAAACAGCACGCAAATTGGCGAAGGTGTATGGATGACGCTGCGGTTGTACGTCAGCTGACCGCTGGTAGCACTCACCACGAAACTGGCCAAGGTATGCGAATCTTGCCCGGCTGCTAGCAACCATTTCCCCGAGGGATCGAGACTGAAATTCCGCGGCGTGGCACCCCGAATATGTTCGAGTTCGATGACCCGCAGCTTGCCACTGCTAGGGTCAACCCCGAATACCGTCAGCGTATCGTGTCCACGATTGGCTGAGTAAACGAACTGGCCCGATGGGTGAACGCGAATCTCGGAAGCACTGGTGAATTGTTCCTTGCCAAGCTCTTCTTTAGAAACTGTGGGGATGGTCTGCTTGATGATCATGGTCCCTGCGTCCGCATCGTAGTCGAAGACAGATACGCTCAAATCGAGTTCGTTGAGCACATAGATCCACTGGCCGCTGGTGTGAAATTTCATGTGTCGTGGACCCGCGCCCGCTGGAACTTCGCCAAAGCCATGCGGGGTGAGCTGTGAGGCGGCTACGTCCACTTTGTAGATTACGACTTTATCGAGACCCAAGTCGGGGACAAAGGCAAAACGATTGTCGGGTGAAAAACCAGTCCAGTGGGCATGGGACGTATCCTGACGATTGGAGACAACTTTCGAACCTCCTGCGTGGTCGATCAATTGCGTACGGGCCTTCAGCGATCCATTCGTGTTTAGCGAAAACACAGCTACCGATCCACCGCCATACTGAGCGGTCAACAGCGTTTGACCAGTCGTGTCGACGGACACGTGGGCCGCGCCACCGTCGCCGATCTCCAGCGCGTTGATCAGTTTCAATTGTGGTTTGCCTCCGGCATTGTCCACTGCGTACGCCACCACCGATGGCTTGCCATCCAGGTTCCCCACGGCATAGAGTACATTAGCGGTTGGATGCAGGGTCAAGAAGCCTGGCCCATCGATCTCGGCCACCAGACTCGATTCGGAGAGCTTGCCATTCTCTGTGTTGAACGTGCAGTAGTAGATGCCTTGGCTCGGTTTGGCGGAACTTGTTCCGATCCACACATCCAGCTCTTCAGCGCTACTGTTAAAGCTCATCGCACACACTAAACCGATAATTACGAGTTGGATATAGTATGGTCTGTTCATGAATTGGTTTCCTGTTGTCTAGTGATGGAGTTAAGCATCTGGAATTGCTCGTAGCGTGTAATGAGCTTGACTGGGAAACAGTTCCGCGTCGTCGCTTCCCAACGGCGAAAGATTTAGTTCATAGACAAAACCCTCGCGCAAGTTGGCGAGCTGCAATATTACCCGGCGACCATCGGCGGAAACTTGCACACTCTGCAGTTGCTCAGTGCGATCGTCCTGATCGTCGCCGCCGTAAGCGGGGGTCGAAATCCGTTGATAGGAACGCAACTGATAACTGCTGCTTCGCACGGCCTTCTCACGATCGACGGGTTGAGTGAAATCGATTTCAAAGCCAGTTGCAGTGGCTCGCATTTCTGCAATCCCCAACGGCAATTCACCCGTGGGTCGCAAACGGACAATGGAGCCAGTGTTCTGCCCGCCGCTCCAACCCGAGTCTTGCAAACTGCCGACGATTAGATCGCCCGCCGGAGAAACTTCGCAGACGATCGGCCCCTCGAGATTGGCTTCATCTGTCTGGACGGGGCGACTGAACATGTAAGCGGCACCTTGATACGTCTCTCCAACTTTTTGCAAACTCATACGCACCAATGACTTGCCGTTCATTTCGCAACCAATCAAATGTCCTTCGAAAGGTCCGAAGTGTGGCTGGTCTGATCGAAGTTCAAGCGGCGTGCTCAAGAAGCACATCCCATTCACGCTGCGCGTCCAAGGGTGCGGAAGATTCACTGCTGGCGATTCAAACGGTGGTGAAAAACCATCCTTGTTCTCGAGCTTGTTAATAAATCCGTAGCGTTTCCCCGGCCGCAAGTGATTCAGTTCATTGAAGGGATTGTAATTCCCTTGATTGTCTGAGGTGAACAGATCACCGGTTGCGCTGAGGGCAATGCCGATTGGAAAACGCAGTCCAGCCGCAAGCGGTTCGATGCGATACTGACGCGGTTCTTCGGTCGAGTTGTAAGGGATGAGCTTCAAAGCGTTGCCACGGAGATAGGCCGACTCCTCACTTCGATCGTCTTGTTGACAGGGGAGTGCCATGTAATAGTTGTGGTCGGCATCTCGCTCCAGTCCGATGGCCCAATCGTGATAGTCAGCGGTGTACCCCCAACCATCGGCGACAACGGTGGCGTCGTAAGGAGTGCCGTAGGGAGCATCTTTCACAGATGATGGAGTGAGGCGGATCAACGCGAATTTCGCTAAAGCATCTATCCCTTTCTCATGCGCGAAAAGTCCGAAGGGGGTGGGGAATTCATCACTGATTAACTCATACGTCTCTGCCAGTCCATCGCTGTCTCTATCGAGTACCTCAAGCACGCGTCCCTTAAGCGAGCCAATAAAAAAACGACCCGTTTTGTCCCAAGCAAAAGAGATGGGCATCTCGCTGGAGGGGAGTGGGAGTTGTACCCCCGCGTAACCGGGAACAATATCAATAGCAATCGGCTTCACAACTAAATCGGGAATTTCCACCAGCGGAAATTCGTCAGTCGGTATCAGTGAGCTGTAGGTACTGCTCCAACGCAGCGATGGTCCCTGTGGCAACTTGGCCATATCTTGTTTGGCAAGTGAGAATTCGATCGCATGCGAACCGCTTTGAGTTATAGCCGCAGAGCTCTCGATGGCGATCAACGTGTTGCGCCCCTGCAAAACCGCTTGCCATGCGCCATTGGCACGCGATACCGGTGCGCCCGCGAGGTTGGCAATGCTAGTGAGTTGAACTTTGTCACCGGGTTGCAGATCGTTTAATTCGGTTTCGCAGACGCTGGTGGCCTGCGTGCCGCCACTGGCCGCGCGGAACGTTTGTTTAATCGATAGCCAACGGGAGCTCGCAGCAACGCCGTGCGCGTCCGCCCCTCCCGAGGCTTTGGGCCGCGCGACTAAGTGGAGTCGTCCATGCCACACAATTCCACTCTCAATATGTTCGACTCGATCCAATCGGGCGGAGAACTGCCCCAGTGGCGACAGCCACCAGTGCTGACCAGCTTTGTCAACCAAGCTGATTTGTTCCAGCGCTTGCGGACCGTTCGCAAGCGTGTCATCCCCGACCACTGCTCCCTCAATTGCGTCGTCGTTCAACAGGCTTGCGCCGGGTTCCCAATACCAACTCTTACCACGTGTGTGTTGATGGGCGATGTCACCTAGCCACCAGGTGGATAAATTGCCTGACTCCAAATCGAACAAAAAGTTTTGTCGATTGGGAAGTCCGATTACCATCGGCCGGATATAGCTTTTATGGGGCGTCTCAATCACATCGGTCAACAACCAAGCTCGTTCTGGAACGTCGGGCAGATTGTGAGTGCGGACCACGCGCACTGGACCAGGTCGCGGAGGGCGGAAGTCGGGCGTGTTGAGCGTCGTCCACAGGGCGGCCAATTGCATATCGAGCGAATCATGCAACACCCCTTTCACAGCCGTTTGAATCGCGGGCATTTCCATGCGTGGTACCATGCGGGCCGGATTGCGGACCCAACGACTAAACCAGTCCGGACGTACACGCTCGCCCAACATGGCTAGGTTCGTGCCGCGCGCGTTGAGGTCTACCTTGGGTACGTCCCCCTCGCCAATCTGGTGACAGCTTTGGCAACCAAAGCCCTCGGCGGTCACCAAGCGACCGGCGGCCAATCGCGTGGCGGCGTCACTAGTTAAACTGTCAATTGCCAACTCATTGATCCGCAGGTCGCTAGCCTCACCGGCCGCATCGGGAATGCGATCGTGGGCAATCAACTGCTGCGCAACTTGATCCAATTCTCCGTCGCTCAATTTGAACTTCGGCATCCGCACGTCGAGCCACGGACGGAGCGGAGCAGACTGTCGAGCAATGGCCGATTTCAGGGCGTCGGCATGATATTTGTCTCCCACGGCAGTGAGCGTAGGTGGGGCAATGGCGGCCAAGCGCGGCGCAACATCTGGGACCGCCGCGACGATCTCCGGCAACCGCGCTTTGAGCCCTTCACTCAGATCGCGACTATGGCAGGCAATGCAGTTGCTCTCAATTATTAGATGCGCGCCACGAGCCAATTGTTCCGCTTGTGGATTGACCGTTGTTAAATACTGTCGCAATGCGTTGCGATTTTCCTTGATGAGTCCGAAACCAGGGATCTTGCCAGCCGCATCGGGTGCGACAAGACACCCCGCGTCCCATTGACTGTCGGCAGTGATTGGTGATTTTGCCAAGGACCGCTGGCTATGCGGTGCGTTGAGTGCGGCGGGGAGTTGGTGGCAAGCACCACAGCGATGCTCGGCGATTAAGGCGACGCCGCGACTGATATCCCCGGCCGCTTGAGTGTCGTTGGCTGATGCTTGCGCGCCGAGCGTCGAAAGATACTCCGCCAGATCGAGTCGTTCCAAGTGCGAGAGTTCGAAGATGGGCATGCGATGATCGGCGTTGACTTGGGCCGGATCTTCTAGCCAGCGTTTAACAAAGTTGCCCGTCCTCTTCTTCGCCAGCGATGTCAGCTCCCCTCCGCCAAACACTTGCTCTGCCAGCTTGACACTTTGCCCGAGCTCGCCCACTTGATGGCAAGCCAAGCAGCCGATCGAAACGAACGCAATTTCACCTTGATGTGCATCAGCGTCAAAGCGAATTTCTGGTTCTTTCTTAGCGCGTGACTGGTTGGCTGCACGCAATTTAAGTGCGAGCGACTCGGGCTCAGATGATTTGGCCGACGCATCAAACAGGGCTGCGGCAATGGCGGCGGCATCGTTGGGGTGAAGTCCAAAATGAGGCATGCGACTCTGGCTCAGCTGACTGGTTGTTCCGTCCGCGTGCTGGTCAGCAGTTTGCGTCAGTCGCTCGATTAACCAACTCGGACGCAAGTTGTCTTGAAGATGCGTCAGGGCTGGCGCAGCGAGTGGTTTTCCCGAGAGTCCGAAGTCATGACAGGCCGTGCAACGCAGTCCACGACTTAGCGTTTGACCAAGCTCATAACGTTCGTCGATGGAACTCGTGATCGTTGAATCGTTGCGATGAAAGTAATAGCGCGACGAGATCGGCTCGAGGGAAAACGTGGGGCCAGACCAAAACAGACTCATGCGCGGCCCGTCACTCGTTTTTTCAAATTCAACCTGCAAATCGTGCTGACCAAACCGCAGATCGACCGGTGGAGATTGCAGCCACTTGGGTCCATTGCTCTCCGTCGCAAGTATTTCCTTCCCTGCCAGCGTGACTTTGACACGCCCGCAAGCGAACATACTGAGCTGAAACTGGCCGTTCTCTTTGGCTTGCAGTTGCCCCGTCCAACGAACGGAAAAATCGCTCCCCGGTTGCATCCGAGTGAGGGGTGGAATGTCGCTCCAATCGAACAGGAGATCGGCGTCAATTTGCCGCGTGGTGTGCCTCTCCCAGCGGTACTCAGCCACTAAACCAGGGAAGAACTCCTGTGGCTCGTCGTCATCGAAGTCTTGTCCGTAAGTGCTACTGCTGGTCGTGTAAATCAGTAGGCCTGAAAACAAAACGCAGGTCGAGAGGCATTTGAGGTTGGTTAACATGGGAGATTGAACTGAGCAGCGAATGAGGATGGGTCGGTAGGAAAGTGGGACCGCGATTGTGGAGAGCGGACGACGCCAGTTACAATATAGTACTTTAAATTGTGTTCGGCTGCCGCCGCCCGCCAAGAACTCCTTCAACCCGTCTGGATCCACTCGTCATGTTCGGTCGTTTTTTAGTTTTGCGCCTACCGTCTGTGGCGTGCGTCGTTTTGTTCTGCGTTACTCTATTCGGCAGTGGTTTGATGGTCCATGGAGATTGGCCCCGCTTCCGCGGACCGACTGGGGATGGGCACGTGAGCGATGGTGAGCTACCTCTGACATGGAGCGAGACGGAGAATATTGCCTGGAAAGTGTTCGTGCCTGGGCAAGGTCATTCGTCACCCGTAATCGTTGACAACCAGATCTGGTTAACTACTTCACTGACTACCAAACTCACTGATGAAGAAAAGGCATCGCGGCTGACGGGGGCTAAGAATCCGAAGGAACTGGACCTAGTAGGGAGTGTTTCACTGCGCGCGATTTGTTTTGATGCGCATAGCGGCCTGCAACTGCACGACATCGAACTCTTCGCAGTTGCTGAGCCAGAACCCATTCACTACACCAATACCTACGCCTCTCCGACCCCAGTGATTGAAGCTGACAAGTTGTTTGTGCACTTTGGCGCGTATGGCTCGGCATGTGTCGATTGCCAGACAGGCGAAGTGTTGTGGCGTAATAGAGAACTAAAAGTTGACCATCAAAACGGGCCAGGGAGTTCGCCAGTTATCTGCGGCAAACTGATGGTGCTGCACATGGATGGAATCGATCGTCAATTCATCGCCGCGCTTAATGTCGATGATGGCAGTTTAGCATGGAGGACAGACCGCTCGGGGGAAATGCATCCGCAACCCGAAATGAAAAAAGCCTATTGCACACCGGTGCTGGTCGAGACCGAACGCGGACCAGAGTTGATTTCCCCAGCGGCCAATTGGGTGTATGCCTACAATCCCCAAACCGGGAGCGAATTATGGAAGGCCGGGTACGGCGAGCTGGGCTTTTCCACCGTCCCCTGCCCGGTCGTCGGCGATAAATTGGCGTATATCTGCACCAGCTTCGGCAAGGCACAAGTGTTGGCTGTGAAATTTGGTGGCAGCGGCGATGTTACCGAAACTCACATTGCGTGGAGAAACAGCAGTCAGACTCCGAAGAAGCCATCGTTGTTGTTGGTCGATCAAGAGTTAATTGTGTGTAACGACACCGGGATCGTCACGTGCTTGGACGCGGCCAGCGGTGAAGAGGTGTGGCGCGGACGCATTGGCGGGAATTTTTCGGCGTCCCCTTTGCTGGTTGGCAAACTGATTTACTTATTCAATCAAGAAGGGAAGACTACGGTACTGCGCGCTGGTCGAAAATTCGAAGTTGTGGCCGAAAATGAACTGTCGGAAGGTTGTCATGCTTCCGCCGCCGTCGATGGGAATGCACTGATCGTGCGGACCGACACACAGCTCTATCGGATTGAAACACTCGGCAAGAGTGATTCACGTTAGTCAACGCGCAGGGAGACCAATTCGCCTTGGGCGGTGCGACAATAGACCTGCCCACCGGAGAGAACGGGAGAGGTCCAGCACTTGCCATTCAACACGCGATGCTTGGCCAGCATAGTGCAGGCATCAGGCTTGGCTGCTATCACCAGCAGTTCACCGTCATCCGTCAGTACCAGCAATCGCGCACCCGCTGCCGATATTGCACCAGCACGAAACGATTCTTCTGTCCATTTCACTTCTCCGCTCAGTAGCTCCATGCACCTCAGTTGAGCTCCCGCACCGACGTCGCCATGGATGCCATAGAGAAAGCCGTCGATGAGCACGCTACTACTTATCTGGTTCTGCATCTCTTTGTTCTTCCAGACTTCCTCCACTCCATCGCTCTTGAGATTCAGTAGCATGCAACCGCGATTGTACCCTGACGAAATAAAGATCTGTTGGCCATGTACGATGGGGTCAGCCGCATTGCAGCCGAAAGTGGTCAACCAACGCTCACGCCATAGCTCTGCGCCACTAAGTGCATTGACGCAAACGTACGAACGCGATGATCCGAAGACAACCACGGACTGATCGTCGACACGCAGCGAAACCATGGATGAATACCCTGCATCACGATCAGCGGAACTCCACACCAATTCCCCAGTTTGTTTATTCACCGCCGCCCCAGCCTCTCCAACATTGCACAGCAATAGCTCTCCCACGACCAGTGGCGATCCAGCGAATCCCCACGTCGGAATGCGGACAGTAGCCAACTCGGCGACTTGAAGTTGCCAGTGGAGTTCGCCACTCTCGGAGTTGAAGCAGAACAGATCCCCTTGTCGACTAAGCGTATAGAGTCGATCGCCGTCGATGGTGGGCGTTGAGGTTGGTCCCCCTTCGAACTCGTTGGGATCAATGGGTGCGGCGTACGAGTGTCGCCACTTCGATTCGCCGGTCGCTGTATCCAAACAAGTGACTGTCTCAACGTTGTCGGCATTGCCCAGCGCATAAGCTCGACCCGCGCTCACCACGATGTTCGACAGACCAGTACCTACATTGGTTCGCCACAGCTCGCGCGGACCATTACTCCCCCACGCATGCGACCAGTTCGTTTCCGACGAGACACCGTTGAGCTCAGGTCCCCGAAAACGATACCAATCTTCCGCGCAGGCCGGCGACATGATTAGACGCGAGACCAGGACAATTAAAAGACAAATCGCTGCCAGGAGTCCATATCGCATTACTGATTCTCTGTTGAATGCCGACTGGTAAATAACTGTCGTAGCTACGTTCGCCAGAACGTAGACTCCCCGCAGTCTGGCGACCGCAGCTACGCTAAAGTCGCGACAATTATTTCCCGCTAGATGCTAAGTCATTAAGGCGAAGCTGGCTTGTATTATACTTCGACTTGTCGATCGGCTGGTTTACATCGCCAAGCGATCATCCAAACATAGGTGAGCAGGGACATCGTTGTGGCCACTACGACAATATCTGGCAAGCCTTGGGGAGGTTCTTCACCTAGGCTGTAAACAACAGCACAGAATGGGAGAAAGCCGATAAGAATCGTCAACAGCCTACGCCAGGTCGTGTATCGAGTGCATGCCAACCACAGGTTGAGGACGCCGGCGCACAGCATGATGATCCCGGCAAAGATGTTTGCCCATGATGCTCTCGAGAAGCTGACATCGAATAATTGAGCGTTCAGGAATAGGATGCCAAGACCGACGGCAATCACACCTATCGGAAACAGCAGATATCGCGCAGGGTTCTTGGCGTAAGTCCGCCGATAGACCGCGATTGGCTCGTCATCCATTCACAGCTCCTAGTTTAATAGCCTTTCCACCTAGCACATCACTACCGACAAATTGCCTAGTCAACTAATTCGGCTCCTGACCCGTTTTCCTTTTCCTGACCCGTTTTCCTTTTCCGGCACAGATTCTTCGCGGCTGAATTAAGTCGCGAACACGACCTTATCGTATACTTCGGCAGCGACGAGTTCGCTTTCTATCGCTTCAAGCTCGACTCGTTCGTTTAGCGATTGGCAGCTCGTCAAAACCCAACATCCATCGGTCTTAAGCGAAAAGCAATCGATGGAATGGCGATCTTGGGCAATCAAGACGTAATGTTGCAAACTAGGAATGGTTCGATAGTGTTCGAATTTCTTCCCGCGATCGTAAGCCTCGGTGGAGTCCGAAAGGACTTCGAGGAGGACGATGGGATTTAGCAGCACATCGCCATTATCCGACTCCAACTGAGGCTCGCTGCACACGACCGAAAGATCTGGGTAGGTGTACAATCCAGTGGCCTGGATTCGAAGCTTCAAATCGCTCGGATAAACTCGACAAGGTTTTTTCTTCAGTTGCTCTCGCAGGCAAGCACCTGCGTTGAGAACGATCAGATTGTGGTTGGCAGAAGCGCCTGCCATGGCAAACATTTCGCCACGAAAATACTCCGACCGAAACTCGGCCTTCCTCTCGCGCTGAAGATACTCTTCGGGAGTAAGGAATTTCTTGGGGACTGTAGACATGCGATGTGCTCCTAGAACACTTCCTAATCAGCTTAGAGAACTG
>JBGSJT010000467.1:0-4395 GCA_041741715.1 Pirellulaceae bacterium
GTCCTCGGTTAAAAGATCACCATATGCTTTCATGTCGTGGGTATTCCAAGCCTCTTCAATTCCTGCAATGGTCTTGCGGATTGAAAGTTCTTCTTCTGACGCAATGGTTTCGTTGATCGCCGCTTTAGCTTTCGGAGACTGGGCACTGCTGCTTTGCGCCAAGGCAGCGAGGCAAAGAAGGATCAAGACTAGCTTCAGACATTTCGAGAATTTGGTCGTCATTTTGGCCTCGCGAAAGAGATTTTGATCTGGAAATGGCATTGGGCACAAACCACGATCCGTGCGTCGATTCGTCAACTGCTCCGATATGTCGGCCCACTTCCAATGCGACGTAGACTGTGTTTTTCAGCCACGAAATCTAAACTTTTTCGGAAAGTCATAATTTTCGGCTAAATATTCAACCGCCGCTTCGTCATTTCGCCCTCTTTGCGTGTCCCCCCACAGATTGGGATGCAAGCCTTACATGCTTGCTTGCAAGTAAGCAATTAATCATCAGCCTTTCTAACTTCCGCAGTTGGAGAGCAAACGCAAGCAGGTAACTGACTATCAGGTACGAGCACCAAGCGTTGAAGGTTGGCGATAGTTTGAGTCTTGCGCGAGAAGCTCATCGAAGGATAACCTCAACTTCAAGGAACTTAAACTTCGAAACGTGTTTTGAGTGACAAAACGCAGTCCACATTTTAGAACCCAACTATCGTGTTTTGAGTGACGGATGGTTAAACGACACGTGATTTGAGTGACAGAAGTATCGTGATCTGAGTGACGGACTCACGTGATTTGAGTGACGGTTTGTGGCAGCTATGAACAGCAGTATTGGTAGGCCAATGGGCCTCTGCAAGATCAAGTGCCAATCGTAGGAGCCGTTCATCGTCCCGCGTATAGACTCGTTTTGCGGTGAAATACGGGCCGTGGTCTGCCAGTTGGTACAGATAGTCTGGACTCGTGCCGTATAACCTAACGAGCTTTTCGCATGAGCCGATATGCATTTCCGATTCCGCGATAGCTTCAACGTGCAGCATGTACTGTTGTTGAAACGTAGTAATGCTTGGCTTTGGATTTCAATTGTTGGCGACCACAATGGATACCTCAACAATAGTGGGGATTGAAACACGGGGCGTACACCACGCCCCACACCCACTAAGTTGAAAAATCGCGGCCTAAGCGCAAAAGAATCGCTCGAAATTTCCAGAAAAAGTCCATTGACAGTTAAGCGGTGACGGGGGCACCTTGGGGCTTATCTACCAGTGGAGCCCGCTATCGATGGACGAGGTAGAAGATTTAGCTTGGAAAACTGGGCTTGATTTGATGCGCGGAATTCACTGGACAATTCAATTAAGCGTATAGTCTATGAGGTTGCGAATTGAAGTGCTTACTGTATGACGAAGTCACACAACTTCGTGAGGGGCCAAAACTGCAATGTTCGGAAACCCCGTGAAGTCCGACTTATTGAAGGTGACAATCTGCTGTAGTCCGTGCCGTTGCATGGCAGCCACTAGTCGGGCATCGTGAGCGCGCTTGCCAGAAATTGCAAGATCAGTGACGTCGGCAAGCCAATTAGCAAAAATCCCACGTTCATCTCGTAGCAGAACAATCGACTTCAGAAATTCGTCAATTGCTAGTCGGGCATCCGCCGGTGTCAGTCCAAGGCCATTCTGAGCAGTCGGGCGCGTAGCAACTACCCAATACTCGTAGAGCACCTGGGGAACGATTGCAGGCTGGTCCCCGCGCAGGCGAATCTTATGGACTGCTGCGATTGCATCGGTGTGTGTGGGATGCGATGCGACTGCAAGCCGAAGCAAGATATTCGTGTCGAGCAGTACCTTCACTCGCCACGGCCTTCGTAAATTGACTCACGGCTATCATCGAAAGTTGCGGGAACTTTGGCGTGAATTTCGCGGAGACGATTGAGGCTTGCTTCAAATTGCTCGTTGGAAATCGATGGCTCGCCATTCAGATCGAGGTCTGAAATGCGGAGAGTCTGCAAAACGTAAGCAGGCACGTCCAGTCCAGCCTGTTCCGCGCGTTTCTTGATTATGGCTTCCAAGTCGGCTGGAAGATTGAGCACTAGATTCATGGGTTTCCTCCTGCGTTGCAACCGTAGACCCATTATAGCATTGCCGAGGCAATGTGGCCAAGGGTTCCTTTTGCCAATGATTTGGGTCGTTACGTGGCGGCCTGGCGAATTGTTTCGGACCCGATAACCGAGAGCGACGGACAATTCCCAGCGATGGAAATTGTCGCCAAGTACTTGCGACAGCTATGTCGCTTTCTGCTGGCTTTGCGAGTGAAGGCGGACAATGGACAGAATAGTTGCTCGAACTGGCTCTGATAACTGCTTCCAGGACTGAACCAAGAACTGCAAATCTATGTCGTCAATTAGCGACATACAAGGACAAGGATTGTCACGCGGATACTCCCCAGTTACTCCCAACGGAGACGGGGATGTCAGCAAACCATTGCAGAAACATGACTTAGGGCAATCCTCCTTCGGTCTCCAAAGCCGAAGGACAGTGTTCGAATCACTGCGTTCCTGCTGAACTTCTGCGTTTGACCACAACGATGGGCTCGTCTAATTCACCCTTTTCCACCGCCATCGTTCGCCCCTGCGATACGGCACGCGTGATTAATTCAATCACTGATTTGTCCCGTACATCTGCGACGCTATTCAGCCGAATGTGGCGAATGAGCTTTCCTGTCCCTGTCAACTTTGCGTCAGGATCGTCCAGTTCCGTCCCTCGGTCGAAGCCCAGATTCACGTGCCCAGCATACGTCGCAATATGAATAAAGCCCTGCCCCTGCTTGCCGGTAAAGGTAAATGCGTTGGAAATACAGTAAGTCTCATAGATTAGCTCGCTGCACTTGCCTGCAGTTTTGAGTACAGCGTTCCTGGCAGCTAAGGCTATCTTAACAACTTCTTCTTTCCGATCTTTCATCAGATCACGAAGAATCAACTCTGTCGGTTTTTTGGATTCAGCCATGCTCTAGTGCACCTTGAAGTACTGAATTGCGCAGGCGAGGTTCCCCTCGGTGTCAAGAAACTTGATGAGTACTCCAACTGTTGGGATCTCCATGGGTTTCATGATAACGTTCCCTCCATGCTTGACGATCTCTGCTTCAATCCTTTTGACATCCTCAACCGCGATCGAGCACTCGTAACCGTTAAATCCAGTTGCTACCGGTTGCGTCCTCTTCTGCAATGCCCCAAGGATTCCCGGATCAGTTTCTCGGCCGGTTTTGATCAGATAAAAGTCCGGCGGCCCCCATCCCTCAAATTGCCAACCAAAAACTTGCTGATAAAAGACCTTGGCGCGAGCAACATCGTCGGCATGAATTGCGAAATGGCATACGTTGTTTGAGTGCACTAGGCGTCTCCGAAGTCAAAGTCAAAGGATTCCGAATGAGTTGACCATGAATTGTAACCGTAGCGGAACTGGCGTACTTGCGATACAATGACAAATTATGTCGATTTCCCGCCAAACTCAGGTACGGTCATTTTCTGCCCGCTTTTCTCCCGGTCACTCGATCGAAATGCACTCCCATTCTTGGTCCCAGTTGGTTTTTGCCAGTGAGGGTGTGATTGCTGTGGAGTCCGGAAACGCATGTTGGGTTGTGCCACCGAGCCGAGCGATTTGGGTGCCCGCAGGCCAATCGCATTCGATCAAGATGCACGGGAAAGTGTTCCTGCAGACCGTGTACTTTGATTCACAGCCGGAAACCACAATCGATCTCCCGTGCGCCGCATACGAGGTCACGTCGTTATTGCGTGAGCTGATTGCATTCATTTGCAGTAAGGGGATTATCAATTCTGACACGGATGAGCATTGCAATCTGATTGCTTTTTTAAGATTCCAAGTTCGAAAGCTTACGCCGTTTCCGTTGATGGTTCCGATGCCCAGTGACCGGCGCGGTAAGCGACTTGCTTCGCGACTGATCGATAACCCCGGCACTGATCAATCGCTCGCAGACCTTTGCGAAGAATGTGGCACGAGCCTGCGCACAATGCAGCGGGTCTTCTCTCAAGAAATTGGAATGCCATTATCGCGGTGGCGGAATCAGGTAGTGATGGTACATGCCATTCAGTTACTTGCCAGTGACAGAACCATCACCCAGATCTCATTAGAACTGGGCTTCGAGTCGGTCAGCGCATTTATCTTCTCGTTCCGAAAGTACTTTGGAATGTCACCGGGTCAATATCGCTCGAATAATGACGTGAAATCAATGTAGACTTCGGTTCCGTGCTTTGCGAACCTGCCAATTGATCGAACTGTCTTCCTGTCTAGAAGGACTAGCCGATGTGGCTCGACTGAGAAAGGCACCTGTCTTGTAAACAGGTCCATGCTGGTGCGAATCCAGTCATCGGCTCTGGCAACTGAACTGCCTGTTTGGATTACATCA
>JBGSJT010000468.1:0-6961 GCA_041741715.1 Pirellulaceae bacterium
TGAGCTTTGGTAAGTGTCGCCATGGCAGTTTCTCCTGCAAGTAAGGCAACTCGGAAACAGTTGCCCGTCCACAGTGGATGGGCTCAGGGCCAGCTCGCATTCTGCAAGTCGGTCCGCAACCCACCCAGCTCAGGCGTTCTGCTCAGGCGCACTAAAAAACGCTTAACCACCGGCCTCCTAAGTCAGCGGCGTGTGCTGAGTTAAAAGGCCTGAATTCATCTACCGCAATTACGCATGAGAAATAGCTACTTGCGGGTTACTATCACAGGCTAACGCCAAAGTCACGTTGGCTCGGGCAAATATGATGTTCCAGTGAGATTTCACAGAGTGACATTTCAATCAGGCTTCGTCGTCTTTCATCCGTCGGGACTCACCCCGTGACGCGACAGCGCCCTTGGCCCCGCACGGTGAAAGGCGATGAAGCCGACCGGCTGCGCCCCTGCACTCAGCCACTACAGTGATTTCAGCCAGTGCATATATCTGACTGGAATCACTCATAGTCGCCAATGTCGATGTTTGCTCTCAATACGAAGGGCTGCGACAAGTCGAATTGGTCGATTCGACTTTGGAAGAGCTTTTTCGTTTCAGCCTTCTTCTCGTGTAGCAGGAACTCGTCGTTTCGAGCGAGTTTCCAAGTATCGGCGCGATAGTGTTCCATGTACCACTCAACGTTGGCGTCAATGTCATAGTTCCTATCGAGTTTGATGCGGGCCATCGCCAAATTGTCCCAAGTGAAATCGTGAGCGGTGACGTTGGGATTTTGGGAGAGGATCCCGGCAATCATGCACGAGGCTCCAAGAACAAACTGTGTGAAACGTTGCATAGCTTTACCTCATGTAGACAGAGACTGCCGCTGCCCGGCTTGGACCACGGCAAGGGTTGAGCGGTAGGCACGCTGCCAGTTGCTCAGTGTTGTGCAAGCTCAAACCCAAGAGCGTTACGCAGGCAATCTTCCAATTTGAGTTATGGCTTGAAAAATGAGGCGTGGCGGGCTGCTATCAGCCCCCTTCTGAGTCTCGACTTTGGAGTACAATTGATCGATCCTTTTGGCTTCCCAACCAGGTTTCCAGGCCTCTGCATGAGTAACTCTGAGACACGCGACTTTTCCGAGTATCAATCAGCGGGAGATGGTACGCCGCTCAGTTTGGTGTCGGCCCTGCGCCGGGGCAGCGACCGAGCCTGGAGTCGGTTGGCTCAGATTTGGGGCAGGACCATCTACCAGTTTTGCAAAGGCAGGAATCTCAAACACGAGGACTGCGAAGAGATCGTGCAAGCGGTTTTGGTCAAAATTTATCGCTACATTTCGCAGTTCGAACGTGATGGCCAACAGATGCGACTGCGGCACTGGGCGTATACGATCGTTCGCCGCGAAATCGCCACGCACTGCGATCGTTATCTGGCCAAACCGGGTTCGCCCGGTGGTGAGGATTACCAGCGTATTCTGGGAGAAATTCAGTCGGACGAAGACGCTGAGGAGTCGAGTGTTGCCTTCCGCAATCAACTCGTGGGCAACATTTTGGAATCGATTCGGTCCGATTTCGACCCAAACGTATGGCAAGCTTTTGAGCTGTTCAGCGTGCAAGGCATGGACGGTCCCACGGTAGCCAAGCGGCTAAATATGAATGCCAACGCTGTACGGCAAGCGGCCCATCGCGTCCGCCGGCGTCTGCGAAACGAATTGGAGGGGGTGTTAGAGGCTGAATCGCCGGAAGGGTTCATGGCAGCCCGAGAATCTAAGGCGATCAAAGAAAAACTCGAAAAATAGCAACCTCGCGTAACGGCTCCGAGTTTGTACTATCAGCGCCATCCATTCCAGCCTAATGATCCCCCCGCAAAACTATGGCTCCAGACAAACGCCCGCCAATTGAGTTAGATGGTAAGTTACCTCAGCAGGAAGTCGATACAGCGAAAGCCGAAGCGGAAAACACGCTGGTGGATATGGACCAAGTAGTCCGCGAAGCGGTACGGAGCTCACAGCACGGCGAGTTGGACCCGCGGGCCGACGCCTTCATCGCGAGACTAGCCGACCTGAAGACAATTCGGAGGCTAGCCGCAGTCAACGAGCCACTGCCTGAGTTGGGGGCTTATGAGCTGCTGGACGAACTCGGTCGCGGCGGTATGGGGACGGTTTATCGGGCTAAACATCGGCAACTGGGCAAGATCCAAGCCCTGAAGGTCATCCATAGTCAATCCGGTTTAACTCCCGAAATTCGAGCTCGCTTCCGCCGCGAAGTTCAGGCCATTGGAGCGCTCAAGCATCCCAACATCATCGCGGCCCATGATGCCGACTTCGAGGGTGACGTGCCCTACTTGGTAATGGACTACGTTGAGGGTGAGTCGTTGGCGGAAATCCAAAAGCGGTTGAAGTCCGAGGGCAAGACCGTCTCGGTCGGGGCAGCCTGTGAGTTGGTGCGGCAAGCGGCCGTGGGGCTGCAATATGCCCACGATCAAAAGATTACCCACCGTGACATCAAACCAGGCAATTTGATGCTGGATGGCGAAGGGGTTGTTCGTGTACTCGATTTGGGCCTAGCCCGCTTGGGAGCACAGGATGAAGCGTCAGAGCATGAAGCAACGGAGCTCACGCGGGGTGGGCAGATTCTGGGAACGCCGGACTTCATGTCCCCGGAGCAACTGCAAAGCAGTCGGGAAGTTGACGCCCGTACCGACGTTTATGCTTTGGGCGCGACATTGTTTTCTTTACTGGTCGGCAGACCCGCTTATCGTGGCCAACCAGGTGAGAGCTTTGTCGCCAAGGCAGCCCGCATTCTTCATGAACCCGTCCCCGACTTGCGTAAGCTGTTGCCGGAACTGCCCAAACCGCTTGCGGATATCATTCAAAAATGTTTGGCCAAATCACCAGACGAGCGTTTTCAATCGGCTGGTGACCTGGCTGAGGCACTGTCCAAATGGGCGAGCCCGGATGCGGTCAAAGCGTTATTGCCTGGCCATGTTCCTTCGCCGGGGCAGCCGTCCGAACCTCCCGTTGGCCGAAACGACACGAAGTCCTCGCGATCCAAAATACCTCCCCGTGTCTTGATCGGCGTTGCTGCCGCGATCGTGTTGCCACTGTTCATTGTGGCTGGAGTCCTGTTGACTCTCAGGCTACCCGGCGGAGGTGAGCTGATTGTCGAGTGCGATGACCCACAAGCTAAAATCCAGGTGGTGGCAGTCAAAGATGGCCAACGTGAAGATCTGAGACTGACTCAGGAAGCTAACAATAAATTCCGACTGAGCGAAGGACGCTGGACGATTCTCATTGAAGGGATCGATGCCGCAGAGTTTGCACTTTCCGAAAATGAAGTCGTGATCAACGGCGGGACGCAGGCAGCGATTCGCGTGACGCGGCGAGATACTCCGATGGTAAACAGTTTTGATGCCGAACTGATTTCCGCGACGACAACTACAACCCTCGACTCGGCAATTCCTCGATTGCCACAGGTACCGCAAATTGCTACGAGCAACGAGCGCGAATCGCCTACAGCAATTGTCGATTGGCTCCAACTACGGACAGCCACCAACTTTGCAGGCCTCGTCGCAGCTCCCGAGAAAAATTCCGAGCTCTGGCATTGGCAGCTGCGCCCTTGGCTACCGCAGTTAACGCAATACTCCCATGGCTTAACCGAGAACCGCATCGCCATCGATCCAAATGGCAAGTACTTCGCAATCCTCTCGCAGTACGATTGCAAAATCATGGAGCTGAACAATGGCACGGTTTCCCATACGATCCCATCCCCGGACCGAACGCGTTGGTGTGGCGTGAGCTTGACGGCGGGTTGCGAGCGAATTGCACTGCTCTCAGAAAACGGAGGGTTTATCGAAATTCGCGATTTGAGAAACCGCATGATCGCTCAGTGGAATGCCAACCAACTGATAGATGGCACGACGAACCAGGGAGCGCTAACCTGGATCAACGATGGCCAACAGCTGGTCGTATGGGATGCTCGCAGAGCCAGCGTGGTTGACATTCAAGGCAATGTCCAAACGTCCATCGAGTTTGAACCCGGCACAGGTCCGGCGCAAGGTCCACCGAATTTGCCGATGCCCGTACAGCGCGCGGTGGAGAGTGAGCCAAATGGCGAAAGGGTTGCCTTTGGCTGCGTCGATGGAAACGTTCGTCTGTGGGACAGGCAGTCCAATACTTTGCGGGTGCTTCGATCCGAACGGGGCAACGAATCGATCAGTGCTGTACATTGGTCACCCGACGGTCGTTTCTTAGCCGCACTGCGAGCGCAACAGTGGATCAATGGAATGGCACTTGAGGTCTGGAACCGTGACGGATTGTTACTGAGTACGATTTCCGCTGAGCAACTCAACGTTGCTTACCAGTATGCCAGCGAGTTCGCTTGGTCTCCCGACAGTCGTTCGCTTGCGCTAGGCAGTGGCAAAGTGGTTGACATCCAGGGCAATTCGCAGCGAGAATTCGATCTGCGGAGCGACGAGCCAGCTGGGGAAATGCGTAGGATTACCTCGGTCTGGGTTCCGGCGTGGAGCACTGACCAGGGAGGTAGTCAGCGCATCGATTTCGTGGCCACGGGTGACACCTATGGACTTCAGTGTGGGCGCGTGCAATCCTTCACACCCACTGGCAGAGCTCTGCCAAGCTCTCCATTTGGGAATATCCTTCAGCCCCAGGCCCTCAGTTGGATCGAAGATACCGGCGAACTGGCGGCGGTCTTCGGTTATCTCGAACGCAGCGAATTGCGGACCTGGACGATCGCTTGCCAGCCTCAGTCGACCGTTGCCATACCCAAATTTGTGACAGGCATGATCAACGCTCGCAGCGGAAAATTGCTCTGCAATTCTGGGCCTACATTCACGCTGCTCGATCGCCGTGGCGCAGTGCTCGGTACCCACGAATTTGGCGAGGGATTTGAGATTGGCCAGTGGCAATGGGATTACGCGGGGAATCGCACGGCCTACTTTGGCAAAGCCGGTGATGCCGGCGTCGTGCGCCTACTTAACAACGCTGGTGACAATACGGTTGAATTGATTTTGCCCGACGTTGTTTCGAGTAGTGGATTCTACACAAGCTCAGGCAATTTGTTTTGGAGCCTGGATGACAAGTACTTGGCCATGTCGTTGTTGATGCTCGACGAAACGCACCGAGTATTTGTGTGGGAAGCCACTGGCAAAGGTAAACTACCGTTTGTCACTCTGGAACTTGCGGACGCTCAAACGCCGCGACTTGCGTGGAGCCCTGATAGTCAGTGGCTGGCAATTGCCCCAGGCAGCGTCGATACTGAAAATGGAACGCAATTGCGTTTTCTGCACGCTGCCTCCCAGCAAATGAACGAAATCACGACTAACCACAATTATTTTCCTACGTGGTTTGTGCCAGAGTGGTTTAATGAACACTCAGTTCGTGTTGGCGGCCTTGCCATCGATATGCCAACCGAGCCCGATGGTGAGATCCAGGTTCGCGACCTTGGTTTCACACTTCAACACGCACAAGCTGCAATCAATATGAAGACCGCTGGTGATGTTCTATTGGTCACTTCTAACGAACAGGGGCAATCGTTCGAAATTTGGCAGGGTGGTGCGTTAAAGTCCTCGACTCTAGTCGGCTCGATTTCAGCTTCCGACATTCGCAAGAATACGGATGGCACGAAAGCCGTATTCCGCAGCGGCAATCCGCACGACTCATTCGTACAAGTCGACTTGCTCACCGGAACGATTGACTACATTGGACTGGCACTCGACGGCGGATCAAGCGTTGAACTCTCAGCCAATGGCAATCTTCAAAATGCGAATTCAGCAAGTGACGCTTATCTCGCTCACGTCCTCCGCTACCCTGGCGGCGCCGAGGTAACGGTCAGCCGCAGTGAATTTGAAACGAGAAAACAAACCGATGCACCACATGCGGCTCTACACTGGGTGCTCGACATCGGCGGTCTTATTCTAATTGAGGGCGCAGGGAAGTGGTCATCCCAACGCGACGCCACAGACGCCGCGACTGCTTTGAATCCCACGCAGATTGTCGGCGTCGATTTGAGCGGATGTATGTTAACTGATGAATCGCTGGCACCATTGGTTCACTTTGAGCATCTCCAGTCACTCGACTTGAGCAACACGCCGCTAACCTCGCTCGAGTTCCTACCAAAGCTAGAGCAACTGACATCATTGTCCTTGCGGCACCTGCAGCTCAAGTCGCTCAGCACACTACAGTACGTCGGCACACTCCGTCGTCTCGATCTTTCCCACTCGCCGTTTGATTCCAGTATCGCCACTACGCTCGTGTCTGCGAGCAACTTGCAGACTCTCAACCTCGCCAATACCAACGTCGATCGCTCTCTGCTGCTGGAACTTAACCAGCTACCCAACTTAGTGAAAATCGACGTTCGGCAAACTAGTATTGGCATGGCGGATGTGGAAGGGTTCCGCGCGAGGAATCGGGGTGTCGATGTGTTGCGTTCTCCCTGACGCATTGTTCGTGGAAAGCAGCAACAATGCAGGTTGCGTTTAGATCAATTGAAACAGGCGTTCGCAATTGATTCAGGGAGCTGCAACACTTTTTGATCCAAGCGCGACGACAGAACAATTGCCAAAGGCGAATAGCTTGTCGATAGGAAGCTTGAGCCGTGCAAATAGAACTCGAATATCATTCTCGGTTCGATGCGGCAAAGATTCGATTGCAGAGTCAATTAAGGCTTGCGGATTGTCGGCCTCCTTCAATACTTTTGCAACGCTCTTTGTAAGGCGTTTCTCTTTTGTCGGTAAGAACATCTGAAGAATAAGAAATTCTCGAATGGCTCCCAAAACTCCTAAGTTGGCTTCCCTGCGAATGGCCTTGATCGCGTTCCAAGGGGAGAGCCTCGTCAGCTCGTACATTTTCTTTTGGTTAAAGGTCCCTTCCTCCGTAAACAGGCCGATTCGTCTGGCGAATCTCTCAGCGGCTGGGTGTACCGCCACGAATGCCACCAGGACTGTACCGGATTGTTGCGTTACCCGACTTGCCTCG
>JBGSJT010000469.1:0-80296 GCA_041741715.1 Pirellulaceae bacterium
TGATGGAGTGATGGAGTGATGGAGTGATGGAGTGATGGAGTGATGGAGTGATGGAGTGATGGAGTGATGGAGTGATGGAGTGATGGAGTGCTCTCATTGTACCTTGGAGATATTTGCATGGGGAGTGCTGTGAGGTTGCAATTGAGCTGGTAGGATTATTTTTGGACACTTCGCACTTATAGCCACCCAATTCGTCGCGCGAAATCAGCAAACGCTCACCGTTGTTTGTGTGCTCGTGCTCGAATCGAATCGAGGACGAGCACCATGTCATTGAGCACGAGCGCGACAAATTGAGAAGGATCGTGGCGATTGGCGAGAATTGTCGTTTAATCGGCTTTAATCACGGAATCGGAAATCTGGCAGTATGAATCTGCAGCTAACAGCTTGGCAACAACTCAAGGCGCGCACGTTGAGCGTGGAACAGGCCCGTGGAGTCGACCGGTCGGCGATTGGCGACTATGGCATGCACTCGCTGGTGCTGATGGAGAATGCCGCCTTGGCCTGCGTCCAGTGGTTGCGAGAAACATTTGAATTGCCTCAGCCGACCACCATCCTCTGCGGTCGCGGAAACAATGGAGGGGACGGATTGGTGATAGCTCGGCAGCTCACCAATCAGGGATGGCCATGCAGTGTTATTCAGCATGGTCCGGTGAGTGAACTCTCCCCTGACGCATTGGCCAACTTTAAAATCTTGACTGTAAGACACGGACTAGCAGTACAAGTGGTAGAGGAAGCGTTGACCGCTGAGGCGAAAGAACGCATACGGAATTCGACGGTGATCATCGATGCGTTACTGGGAACCGGTGCACGAGGTGCTCCGCGACCACCCTTGGACGATTGGATCGAACGCGCCAATCGTTGCACTGCATTTCGAGTGGCGATCGACGTTCCGACGGGCGTTGATGCCGAGACTGCAGTCGTTGCGGGGAATGCGTTTTGCGCCGACGCCACACTCACCTTTGTGGCGCGCAAGCCTGCCATGGATCACCCCGACGCTGAAAGGCTATTTGGACGGATTGAGGTCCTTCCCATTGGCATCCCCTCTCAAATGATGCTTGAATTGTTGCGCAAGCTTGATGCCTGATGAGGCAGGGCTGGGCGACCAACCTAAACAACGTGTTCACTTGCGGGAGCAAGCCGCGGGGTTTAAGTATTTACCAGTCAAACTTCTTGCGATGGTGGCGATGTCTTCGGGGGTTCCGGAGGCAATGATCTCGCCGCCAGCCTCTCCGCCGTCAGGACCAAGGTCGACCAACCAATCGCAAGCGCGGATCACATCCAGATTGTGTTCGATGACAATCACAGTATTCCCGCGCTCGACCAAACCATTCAGGACTCCGATCAATCGTCGCACATCCTCGAAATGCAATCCGGTTGTCGGTTCGTCCAGAAAGTAAATCGTTTTGCCTGTTTCGGGGCGTGCTAATTCCGTGGCTAATTTGATGCGCTGGGCTTCACCGCCGCTGAGCGTATTGGAGCTTTGACCTAAACACAGATAGCCCAAGCCAACTTGTTCTAGACTACTGAGCAATCGATGGATCTTACTGAAATTCTCAAAGAACGCGGCGGCATCGGTGACACTCATATTCAGCACGTCGGCGATGGATTGTTCGCGGTAGCGGACTTGCAATGTTTGGCGATTGAAACGTGCGCCATTGCACACAGAACAAGTGACGAACAGGTCTGGAAGAAAATTCATCTCGATCTTCTCTTGGCCTTGACCCTGACAGTGTGGGCAGCGACCAGAACCGGAGTTGAAGCTGAAGCGGCTAAGCGTATAGCCACGTTGCTTGGCGAAACGAGTGCTAGCCCAGACGGAGCGAATCAGATCAAACACACCGCAGTACGTGGCGGGGGTACTGCGTGGCGTGCGTCCAATCGGAGCTTGAGTAATCTCGATCAGTTTATCGACATGCTCCGCGCCAGCGAGCCTTTTTAATGGACCCGGTCGCGCGGCGGATTGACCGAGCTCCAGAGAGATTGCGGGTACGAGAGTCTCGCCAATCAGTGAACTTTTACCGCTGCCGCTGACACCTGTGATGCCAACCAGTAGTCCCAGAGGAATTTCGACAGAGACATTCTTCAAATTGTGCAGCGTGGCACCGCTCATTCGGATCGTTTTTGATTTGACGAAAGCTCTGCGTGGGCCCGGCTCGACGACTTGTCGATCACCGCGCAGATAGGCGGCGGTTAGGCTAGTGGCGTGTTGCATCACTTCGGCCGGTGGTCCCTGTGCCACAATCTCGCCTCCCGCGCTGCCAGCTCCTGGTCCAATGTCAATCAAACAGTCTGACTCCAGCATCATCGCCTCGTCGTGCTCGACTACGATGACCGTGTTTCCCTGTTGCTGAAGATCGCGCAGCGAAACAATCAGTCGATCGTTGTCGCGCTGATGGAGACCGATAGAAGGTTCGTCCAAGATGTAACAGACACCGACCAGGCCACTACCAATACAGGTGGCCAGTCGTACGCGTTGCAGTTCGCCACCGCTGAGAGTGTCAGCACCGCGTGAGAGTGGTAAGTAGCCAACGCCGACTTTAACCAGAAAACGCAGTCGATGAAGCATATCGGTGACGACGGGGGTAGCGATCGGCTGTTTGTCAATGGCGATAGGCAGGTGCTCGAACCAAGCTAACGCTTGGTGGATCGATAGCGAGCAGATCTCGAAGATGTTTTTCTCATGCAAACTGACAGCCAGCGCTTCAGCTCGCAAACGCGCACCTGAGCATTGGCTGCAGGTGTGGAGTTCTCCGTTGCGTTCTACTGTCCCCTGCCCTTCGCATACTGGACAGGCGCCATAGGGGCTATTGAAACTGAAGGTGCGCGGCTCGACTTCTTCGAAGCTCACGCCGCAATCGGGGCAAGCATACAAAGTGCTGTAGAAGGCTTCGGTCCAGCAATTCTCAGTGTCGGTTCTTGCAGAATCGAGTTTCGCAGATTCGGGGGGGAGATAACTGACGGAAGCTAAACCGCCTGCCAGTCGCAGAGCAATGCCGAGCGACTGGGCCAACCGTTGTTCGGCACCGGGGCGAATCACGATTCTATCGACGACAGCTTCGATGGTATGATTCTTACGAACGGCCAAGTCGGGAACCGCTTCGATGTCGAGCAATTCGTGGTCGACGCGTACCCTGACTAGACCGGCCTTGCGAATGGCTTGCAATACATCGCGATGCGCTCCCTTGCGTCCACGGACCATGGGGGCCATCAGGACTAGCTTGGTATTTTCGGGGAGAGATAGTAATCCGTTTTGGATTTGCTGCGGCGACTGTTGGTGAATCGATTGACCACAGGTTGGGCAGCTTGGAGTTCCGACGCGGGCCATCAGCAGTCGCAGGTAGTCGTAGATCTCCGTGACTGTGGCGACTGTGCTGCGTGGGTTGGCCGTGGTGGCACGTTGGTCGATGCACAGAGTGGGTTGCAGGCCTTCGATGCGATCGACATCGGCGCGCTGCAATTGATTGATAAACTGCCGCGCGTAGGTGGAGAGGCTCGCGATGTATTGGCGTTGACCTTCGGCATACAGCGTATCGAACGCGAGAGAGCTCTTGCCACTGCCACTGACACCCGTCAACACGGTGAGCGTGTTGTGCTGGATATCGAGTGACACGTTTTTGAGGTTGTGCGCGCGGGCACCTAGGATGCGAATCGCGGTTGATGGAGCAGTCGCTTCGGCGGTGGTCATGCAAGTTTCGATCGAGGTGTGGTGACACCGCAATTTTAGTTCGACATCGCCACTGCGTCATCCCTACTGCTCGACGCCCGCCTGTCGCAACACGATCTTTAAGGCTTGCGTATTGCGCTCATAGTTTTGTTCGTAAGTCTGCTTGGATTCGGCTGACGAAAAGAGCAGAATGGAGCCGCTGACTTGTTCGTGCAGTCCGTATTGGATATCCCCTTCGACCAGTTTGCCTTCGTTGAGGAAAATCATGGCATCGTACCCCGACAGGATGGGGCTACAGCTATCTGGACTTTGCAAGAATTCCTGCATCGCGACTGGGCTGCTGAGATTGTAGATTCGCCCACGGTGTTTGACTGCGAATTGAGGCTGACCTTTAGTCCAAGCTCCCTGCGACTTCAGCGCAACTGGGCAGTAGCCATCCAGAGCGGCGGGTTGCGCAGAGGATGCGGTGGGGGCTGGATGCTTAGCTGCCGTATCGCTGGCAAACTTGGCGGCTGATGGTTGTGCTGCGGCGACTGCTAGATTGGCTTCGACACTCAACGCAGCGCGAGGCTGGAAGGAGACTGTGTTGGCGGGGATCTTGGCGGAAGCGACCGGCGACTGAGGCAGGGTTGGATTAATTCCGGGGAGTGGTAATTGCGGAGTCGCATTGGGCATGCTCGGGCTCTGAGCAAGTTGCATATTCGGCATTGTGCCAGGCGCGGCTGCCATATTCGAAGTTGCTCCCGGCAAAGGAGGCGCACTGGCAAAGTGTGGATTGTCAAGCATTTGGGCATGACCAGCACTAACGCGTGGCTGCGCACTCCAAACATTGTTGGCAACCGTCGATTGCTGAGAGAGGGTTGGGACGCTCGCGGCGCCTGCTACCATGCCGAGCATCGGGTTTAATTGGGATGGATGAACTGCTGGGGGGACTTGTGCGGTGGTTTCGACTGCAGGCATCTGTCCTGTGTTAGTGTTCACGGCGTGGGGTGCTGCTGCGGCAGCGATCTGATTGCCAGCCGCGCCGACAGCGGTGGTGATGGCGTGCGGTTGGTTTTGGGCCAGCATCGGTCCGCTGGTGACACCTGCGATGGGGGCCAAGCTACCGGGGAGTTGTTGGGTACCGGTTCCAACTCCCTGTGCATAAAAGTTTGGGCCGTTGGAATTGCCCGGTTGGACAGCGCCAGCTGCGGGGAGTGGCCCACCCATGACGTTCGTCCCGGCGGCGGCGATTGCGGCGGCCGTAGCGGCTGGCTGAGCATAGTTGGCCACTTGTGAAGTGATCTGCTGCGCTTGCTGGGATTGTTGCGAGGCGAGGAGAACATTGCGATCGCGATTAAGGACTGCCATGTTGTGTAGGACGGACAAGTACTCGCCGGGACTTTGCTTGCAGACCCCTTGATCCAAGGGCTTGCCGTCCGGGCCAACGAACACGTCGGTGGGCCAACTGTGCACTCCATACTCGGCGGCCAATTGTCGATCTTGGCTTCCGTTAACGCGTACGCAAATGAAATACTTATTAAGCGTTTCGACAACTTCGCTGCGCGTGAGCACATTCTGTTCGAGCAGCTTGCAGGGCAAGCAATTGTCGCCGTAGAAGTGGATCAGAACTGGAACTTTGTATTCCAAGGCGGCGCGGCGGGCGGTGACGATGTCGGGAGCCCAGTGAATCTCTTCAGCCAAGGCCGAGCCGCAAGCGAGTGCGAGTGCTATCCAAAGTGAGTGTCCCATGTGGCGTATCACAGTCGGTTCCTTCCAGATTGGGCGCGACCCTAGCGGTCTTGGCGAAGCTGATTCGATATTCATCTCCGACTCGGAGAGCCGGGGGAGGATTGATGGTGGAGTCCTTGTAGGAGAATTCGGCTAGGCTGACTTTGTCACTTAAAACGGTTCTTGCGATTTTCCGAAAAAAAAGGGGAATTCGTTGCTATCAAACCTTGTTTCCCTTGACAGGGAGGAGACAATGAATAATATTCGAAGGCGATAAATATTAGGATTCTTCAGCGGTGGTACCGCTCAGTCGGTATTACTACGCTGTGTGATTGCCAGACAATGCTAAATTACTAAGCAGTGTCTATTACTCAGTGACCGCTCAGCCGCATTTAGTTCACGGCATTCCGCTATCAAACCCTCGGATGTTTGCTAGCAGAGACCAGCACTCGCACCTGCGGTTTAATGGTTTGGGCCTACAGTGTGGTGCTCGAGCTCTTGCTATAAGTCAGCTTGAACAGAAGGCCTGAGTGAGCAAAGAAGAATTGACCCGTTCGTTCTGACTAGTCGCAAGTAAAATGTGCCAGAGAACTCGGGTGCCGTGTCAAGAGCGGTCACTACTTTCAAACTACTACGTTAACGGTTTCTGTGTGGAGCAAGTTGCATCCGAGGAGAGGATGCACTCGGCAATAGTGCTGTAAGCATGACTTTATCGGTCTGTGGAAGGCGCTCTGCCAAGTTGTTTGTTCATCTTTCATGGCCTGTCGCCAAGCGGTTTAACCCCCGAATTAGTATTTACACTTGCCACGTGGCGGTGACTGGGGACGCTGGGTGACTCATCTCAAATGCTGGATCTTACTGCATGGCAAAGAAAAAGAGGTTTCGTCCCCGCACTTCTAGTGGTCCTTCGACCTATAGTGGCAATCGCGAAGGGAGCCGCGAAGGGAGCCGTGATGGCAATCGTGGCACATCATCTGGATATGCTTCGAATTCTCAGGGTGGCGGGGGCAATAGTCGCGGAGGACGCCGCGGCGCAACGCGCAGACGGGGTGAGTTCGGTTCAAGTAGCAACGAGTCGTTCCCAGAGCCGCAAGTGGACGAGAATGGCGACATTCCATTGCTGGAGTTCTCCGGCATTCTGGAAATGCACCCCAACGGTTATGGCTTTCTGCGCAGCTCGGAAAACAATTATTCGCGCGAACGGACCGACCCTTTTGTACCGGGCACAATGATCGAAAAATTCGGTCTGCGGCAAGGGGTACTCATCAAGTCGATGATGCAGCAGGGGCGGCGGCAACAAGGACCGCGTGTGCGTGAGATTCTTGATGTCGATGGCATGAAACCCGAGGATTACATCAATGTAAAATTTTTCGACGACGACAAAGCGCTCACCCCGATCAACCCCGAGCAGTGGTTGCACTTGGAGACCGGCCCCGAGCCGTTGACGAATCGAATCATTGACCTGCTGGCACCGTTCGGCAAGGGGCAACGGGCGTTGATCGTCGCTCCTCCGCGAAGCGGCAAGACAATTATGCTGCAACATATCAGTCGCGGTGTGGCCCTGAATCACCCCGAAGTCACGTTGATGGTGCTCCTGATCGATGAGCGTCCCGAAGAAGTGACCGATATGAAGCGGAACGTGATCAACGGTGAAGTGATCGCCAGCAGTCTTGACATGGATGTCGATAGCCATGTGCGACTGAGTCAGTTGGTGATCGATCGCTGCAAACGCTTGACGGAGATGGGCAAGGACGTATTTCTACTCATGGACTCGATCACGCGTCTGGCCCGCGCGTTCAACAAGTGGGTTGGCAATAATGGACCGACGATGTCTGGCGGAGTGAATATCAAGGCGATGGATATTCCCAAGCGACTGTTTGCTACTGCCCGCGCATTTGCCGAAGGTGGCTCGCTGACCATCGTGGGGACGGCCCTGATCGACACCGGCAGCCGCATGGACGATTTGATTTTTCAAGAGTTCAAGGGGACTGGAAATATGGAACTGGTCCTCGATCGACGGTTGGCCGAGCGTCGCGTCTGGCCAGCGATCGATATTTCGCTCTCTGGTACCCGCCGCGAAGAATTGTTGCACGACGAAGAGACTCTCAACGCCGTCACGATGCTGCGACGAACGCTTAATACGATGCACCCGGTCGAAGCTATGGAGCAATTGACCAAACAGCTCGGAAGATTTAAGACCAACAAGGAGTTTATTCGGCTCATTTCAGCCACTAAAGATTAAGAGCGGCACAATCGGAAGATCTTTCCTAATTTGCTTGCCTGTGAAAGACCGATGCAAGGCAATAGGGTCTGTCGTGGTGATTAGCCATAGGTGCGTCACCCCGCAATTGATAGCTTTGATTCCTCTTACTTCATTGGGTTGGCAGGCAGGATGAAAGAAGGTTTCTACTCCAAGAAATCCGCTTTGGGAGTCCCTAATGCTCTCATTTTGTTGATGTTGATTTTCTTCTTCGTCCCCTTCGCGGGACGAGGCGCGCGGATGGCGCTGCAGAAGACCGAAAACAATGTCAAAGATTGGTTGCCGTCGGACTTTCGTGAAACGGAAGAGTTGGCTTGGTTCGCCAAGAAGTTCGTCAGCGAGCAGTTTATCGTAGCCACTTGGAAGGGCTGCGATGAAGATGATCAACGACTGAAGATGTTCGTCAGCAAATTGCAGAGCGAACAGGCACCCACCGGCCGGGATGATAGCTCTAGCGATTTCTTTCGCGCTAAGAAGCTCGGTGCCGAATACGCACTGTTTGTCGGCAAGGATATGGCGACCAATTGGGGTGGCAAGGAGGAGAAATGGTTAACGGATGAGAATGGCAAGTCTTACTACATCACACCTGACGGCCGACTTTACCGGTGGGATGGTAGTCCCAACTTGGTTAGCGCTGCCTGGCGCACCATGGCTAGGGCTACCGGCAGTTTTTCATTGGACGGACAGTTCGTGGCCGGCTTTGGCGATCCGAGCACCGATTCCAATCCAAACCCGTTCTGGGCCGACCCGAGGCTGCTAGCCGCACCACTCTTTAAAACGATTGAAACCGGACCGGAAGTGGTCAAGCGGCTGGCTGGCGAGGGTGGTTCGCTGGCCACACCGACGGAACCTACCGCAGGCCGTCGGGATGCGATCGCCCGTTTGACTGGTACTTTGTTTGGTCCACCTGTTCCAACTGGATTCAGCTGGACCAGCGCTGAACTTCCCAAGTTACTAGGTTCGGAGAAACTTGCCGAACTCCCGAAGGGTTGGCAGGAGACGTGGGATGTCGTGGTTCAACGGGCCGTCGATACCCAACATGGCGGAGACTTAGAAGCTTTCCGAGGCTCTGATCCAGTCGATCAATCGCGCGTGTGGTACGATTTTTTTGACGCCGTAGGAGTGGCCGAGCCACAGCGACAAACGAGCGTGATGTTGACGCTGTCGGAACCAGCCCGCCGCAACCTTGGCCGTGTCATTGGTCGCGGCATGATGGGACAAACTCGCGGACGGTTGTTCGACATTGGTGAAGAGTGTGGCATTGCCGCACCCGCTATACCACCCACGTCGCCACCTCCGTTTTCGTGGCTGGCCGCAAGTGGGCCACTACCTGAACCGATCATGCACATTGGAGGTCCACCGGTCGACAATGTCGCAATCGACGAAGAGGGGACCATTACGCTGGTGCGCCTGATCGGATACTCACTGGCGCTCGGTTTGGGACTTTCGCTGATCCTGCTGCGCTCCATCCGACTAATGTTGATGGTCTTTTTTGTCGGTGGTGTGAGCGCCATGGCCAGCCTCAGTCTCGTGTGGTGGGGCAATGCGTCGGTGGACGCCATCCTGCTAACCATGCCCTCCTTAGTTTATGTATTGGGGATGGCGGGCGCCGTCCACATCATCAATTATTATCGCGATGCGGTGGTCGAGCATGGCATGGATCAGGCACCCGAACGCGCTATTGCTCACGCGGTTCTCCCATGTACGCTGGCCGCGCTGACGACTGCCATCGGCTTGCTGTCGCTCTGTTCCAGCAATATTTTGCCGATTCGCAAGTTTGGTATCTTTTCGGCCATGGGTGTGATGGCCACTTTGGTACTGCTGTACTTGTTCCTTCCGTCTGCCTTGACAGTTTTCCCGCCACCTAGCAAGCTCATGCGGAATGCTGGTCAAAAGGCGGCCGGTCGAATTCTCAATTTTTGGGAAGCCATCGGGGGCTTCATCCTGCGACGACATTGGTACGTCAACGCGGCTTGCATTGCGCTGTTGGTCGTGATGGGGTTGGGGTTGTTTAAAATCAAGACCAGCGTGCAACTGCTGAAAATGTTTGACGATAATTCGCAGATCATTCGCGACTACGCTTGGCTGGAAGAGAACTTTGGTCGACTTGTGCCAATGGAATTGGTGGTTCGTTTTCCCGAGACAATTCAACGTCCTGCGGAAGCGGATGAGTCGATGACCAGCGACGACTTGAAGCTCGCGCGGACTCAGTTGAGTTTGCTGGAGCGAGCAGAGGCGGTAGCCCGCATCCAGTCGGTCATGCAGGATGAATTCGGATACCAAGGGCAGGATATCGTCGGTCGCGGTATGTCGGCGATTACCTTTCTGCGCGATATTCCCGATCCTTCGCGAGGTTTTGATTGGCAGCGTTCCGCTTTTAGTCGCTTGCTACAGAAGTCGCGACCCGAACTGCTCGATTCGGATTATTTGGCGGTGGAAGAAGAGGGGGAGGCAGCCGGTACAGAATTGTGGCGAATTAGCCTGCGATTGGGAGCGCTCAATGATGTCGACTATGGTGAGTTCGTTAAGACGCTAAGGCGAGTAGTGGAGCCCGTCGTCACCAGTTACCGTGTGCGGCATCAGGTGCTCGAGGCTGTCGTCAAAGACGCTAGTAAGTCCAATGACCGCATCGTCGGTAACGTGCTCGTCCTGGGACACAGCAATCCTAATGCCAGCCCCACTGCGGCCAATGCCGAACCGAATCAAACTTCCACCACTGAGACAGCAGACGCGAAGCTGAAGGTTGCCAGCTCACAAGTGGTTTCAGTTTTTGTCAAAACCTTATCGGCTTGTTTAACCAACGAATCGATCAAGGTTACTTGGTGGCACGATCCTGAGGTCTTGCCACTGAGCGCCGAAGAGGCCGTTTCAAAGGAATGGGCTGAATACATCAAACGTTACACGTGCATCGTGATCGCGCATCCCCATCCTGATTACGACCTGGATTTCATTCGCGCCCAGCATCCTCACGTAATTGACGCGTCGAGCATGTTGACCGAATCGCTAGTCCCCCCCGATTCACACAACCGCAATGTGGTCTCGCAACCGGTTGAGTTAGCCACACATGCTGGTCAAATGGATGTGGTCTACACGGGTGTGGTACCGGTGGTTTACAAAGCTCAGCGAACACTGTTGGTAAGTCTTATTGAGAGCGTGATTTACGCTTTCGTGTTAATTGCGATCGTGATGGCCTGTTTGTTATCACCTGCCCGCACGTTCCTGTCCGCCTTCCATCCTAAGAACTTGTTGCAAGGGCTTGGTTCGGGCGCCATTTCAATGGTCCCCAATATTTTCCCAGTGGTGGTTATCTTTGGATTGATGGGGCACATGGGGACGTTGGTCGATATTGGTTCGATGATGACCGCAAGCGTGGCCATGGGGGTCGCCGTCGACGATACGATTCACTTTCTAACTTGGTTCAGAGACGGATTGCGACGAGGCTTAGATCGCCGCGAGGCCATCTTTGTGGCCTACAAGCATGTGGCACCAGCCATGACACAAACGACAATCATTGGTGGATTGGGACTGAGCGTTTTTGCGTTGAGTACCTTTACACCCACGCAGCGCTTCGGCACGCTCATGTTGGCACTGCTAGGAGCTGCCTTGGTCGGTGACTTGATTTTCCTCCCGGCCCTCTTGGCCAGCCCGTTGGGACGAATCTTCACGGTCCGTCCCGAGAAGAAAAAGGGTAGCGCGAGCGATCATTCGATTGGCAACGACGCCGGTGATACTTTTGTTTCCGACGATAGTTCTAGCCACGATGCAACACCTGCACTACCACTGCACCGCATCGCGTCGCAGGCGACTGAATCAAAAGAGCTGGAACATGGGGGCGCTCCCTCGAATTCAGATGCGGGGAACGGGCGAACTGAAATTAACCCGCCCAAGCTGTTTCGACAGCATGGATCCCACGTCCGCCGGCGAATCTAGTAGCGTGCGGAATGTGTTTGCCCTGAAATCGTAACCCGCTGACGCCATGAAAAACAAACCAATCATCGGCTTGACCATGGGGGACCCGGCAGGGGTCGGCCCAGAGTTGATATTGCGGGCATTGGCCGAAGATGAGGTCAATACCCATTGTCGCTTAGTAATCTTCGGCGATGCTGACGTGCTGCAGCGCTGTTCCGCCGAAACAGGCTTGGCTCTGCCACGCATATCGATCATCAAGCCCGCTCAGCTCTCAGATGAGCTACCAGGGAGTGAGGCTGCGCTGATGGTTAACCTACAGGTGATCGATGCCAGTGCGTTGAAGGTCGCGGAGGTTTGTGGCAAGTGTGGCCAAGCCAGCTACGCTTACATCCAAGCCGCCATCGATGCCGCTTTGAGTGGCGATATTGACGCTGTCACCACGGCACCTATCAATAAGGCTGCGCTGCACGCTGGAGGTATTCATTATCCTGGTCACACCGAGATGTTCGCGGAGCGCGCCGCCGCGGCACGCTGGTGCATGATGCAGTACTCCACCGAGATTACTTGCTCCTTTGTCACCGTGCATTGTGGTTATGCAGATGTCCCAGCGTTGCTGACGCGACAAGCGGTGCTTGATGTCATCGAACTTACCGCCGAGGCGCTCAGGAAAATTCGTGGTACTCCCCCCAAGTTGGTCGTGTGCGGTTTGAATCCACACGCCGGTGAGAATGGATTGTTCGGCAACGGTGAAGAAGAACGCATCATCATGCCAGCGATCGATGATGCGCGTCGTCAAGGGATTGATGTGGAAGGTCCCCTACCACCCGATACCGCGTTCTTGCCCTGGAAGCGAGCTGCCACCGACGCGTTCGTCTGTATGTATCACGATCAAGGACACATTCCAGTCAAAGCCTTAGCTTTCGACGCGGCAGTTAATACCACCTTGGGATTGAAAGTCATTCGCACCAGTGTCGATCATGGCACAGCCTATGATATAGCCTGGCAAGGAAAGGCTCGACCTAACAGTCTCTACGCAGCTCTGCGACTAGCAACTCAGTTGAGTAAAACCCAACTCTAGTGCTTCGTCAACATTAAATCTTAGGGTGCAGCATCATACTTCACCCTCCCACGCAGTTAGGTTTCACCAGCGGGCAGACTATTTCGTGGGAGGGTCGGTGCGAGCCCTGGCGAGTCATCGGGGAGGGCAAACATTGAGCATTCGCCCTCCCCGCCAGCTCGCTGGGGCTCGCCGACGACCCTCCCGCGAATCAAAACTACCTGCTGTAGCAAGTGTTGCGCGCGGGAGGGTAAAATACCCGCAACCCTAAAATCAAATGATGACAAAGCACTAGCAATTATTTTGTGGGTGGGAGGGAACTGCTAGGCCAGTGCCAACCAAAACCAACTGTCAAAACTCCCCCCCACGAGACTCGCTCGTGGGGGGAGTTCGAAGATACTGACCGTGGGTTAACTGCAGCCCATCGAGTTGCCGCAGTTGTGGCACAAGTAGCAGTTGCCATTGCGGACGGTAATGGCTCCGCAATTATCACAACTGGGCGCATCGGATTGGAAACCAGCGAATTGGTCATTGCGTCGGAAGGTTGACTTACCATTGGCAGGTTCGGCCAACGCAACTCCAGCCCGCTGCAAACTCTGGGCATCAACGATTGTCGATCCTGGGGTGTACCGGGCCGACGTGATGAACTCATCGCTTGACTCCGGGGCTCCATTGCCGTCAGCTTGACGTCCCTTGGCTACTGCGGCATTCCCATTTTTACTGGTCGCATTCGCAACACTCTGTGAGGTGGTAGCAGCGACGGGGGAGTCACTTTTGGCGAGCCCCGAGCTGGCTTCGCGATATCCGGCTAGGAAGCTAATTCCCATCCAGCGGAAGATGTAGTCAACCATGCTCTTGGCGATACGAATATCGGGATTGGTCGTATTGCCCATCGGTTCAAACCGGGTGTGGCTAAATTTGTTGACCAAGACTTCCAACGGCACGCCATATTGCAATGACATGGAGATGGCCGTTCCGAAGCTGTCCATCAGTCCGCCGACGGTCGAACCTTCCTTGGCCATAGTGATGAACAATTCACCGGGACGCCCGTCCGGATACAAGCCGACATTCAAATAGCCTTCGTGGCCAGAGATGTTGAACTTGTGCGTGATCGACTGCCGTGTGTCGGGGAGTCGTTCGCGTCGCGGTTTGTAAACGATCGTCTCCTTCGACTTTTCCGCACCCTTACTTTCTTCGCTTTGGGTGTTCAGAGGTTGGCTTTGTTTTGATCCATCGCGGTAAATGGCGATCGCCTTCAAGCCCAATTCCCAACCCCAGAAGTATGCGTCGGCGATATCCTTGATCGATACATCGGCGGGCATATTGACCGTTTTGCTGATCGCACCGGAGAGGAATGGTTGCGCGGCGGCCATCATCCGCACGTGTGCTTGCCAAGCGATACTCCGCGTCCCCTTGGCAGGTTTGAACGCACAATCGAAGACCGACAAATGGCTATCGTCCAAAAAGGGTGCCCCTTCGATCGTATCGTTCTGATCGATGTACTCGATGATGGCGGTGACTTGATTGTCGCTATAGCCGAGTGTCTCGAGTCCCAGAGCGACGGAGCGATTGACAATCTTGAGCATGCCGCCGCCGGCTAGTTGCTTGTACTTGACCAAGGCGATATCGGGTTCGATTCCGGTGGTATCGCAATCCATCATAAAACTGATGGTGCCGGTTGGTGCCAGCACCGTGGCTTGCGCATTGCGATAACCGTAACGCTCGCCGAGTTCGACCACTTTGTCCCACAGATCGCGGGCGGCCTCTTTCAGATACTGAGGACCACTATCGTCGATCGTCTCAGCCGCATCGCGATGCATGCGCATCACGTTAAGCATCGGATCGCGGTTGGATTCAAATCCTTCGAAGGGGTCGACCACCCCAGCCATCTCGGCACTGGTCAGATTAGCGGCCCCATGCAACAGACTCGTAATCGAACCGCACATGCTCCGCGCTTCATCTGAATCGTAAGCGTGGCCAGCTGTCATGATGAGGCTTCCCAAGTTGGAATAGCCTAGTCCCAAAGGACGATACAGGTGGCTATTGTGGGCGATCTCGGCGGTAGGATAGCTAGCGTGCCCTACCAAGATCTCTTGAGCGATAAAGAACAGGCGACATGCGGCGGTGAAACCATCGACATCAAACAGTCCATCGGACTGGCGGAACTTCATCAGATTGATACTGGCCAAGTTGCAGGCGGTATTGTCCAGGAACATATATTCTGAACACGGATTGCTGGCATTGATGGGCCCGGAATTGGGGCAGGTGTGCCAGTTGTTGATGGTCGTGTCATATTGCACGCCTGGATCGCCACAGTGCCACGCGCACTCGGCCATGCGATTGAGTAGCTCGCGCGCATCGTGCTTCGGCGCCGGGCCATTGGCCTTCTTGCTAACCCAAGTTGTCGTCCACTCCTTACCATCCCGGACCGCCTTCATGAAAGGATCGGTAACTCGTACCGACAGGTTGGCATTCTGGAAAAAGACCGACGAGTAAGCTTCGCCATTGAAGTTCGCTTCGTAGCCTTGGCGAATCAACGCATGGGCTTTTTGCTCTTCATTCCATTTGCACTCGATGAACTCCAAGACATCAGGGTGAGTCACCTTGAGCGATTGCATCTTGGCGGCGCGACGCGTCTTGCCACCGCTCTTGACTACACCCGCGATCGAATCATAAACCTTCATGAATGAGAGAGGCCCCGAGGGAGTTCCACCGCCAGAAAGCTTCTCGCGACGCGAGCGAATCGTCGACAGGTCGGTACCTGTGCCACTGCCAAACTTGAAGAGCATCGCTTCGCTACTGGCCAGACGCATGATGTCTTCCATGTTGTCATCCACGCTCTGGATGAAACAAGCGGAGCCTTGCGGATATTCGTAGGGGTTGTCCGGCTGTTCGACTTGGCACGTCTCTGGATTGTAGCTCCATGTGCATGGGGAACCGACCACGCCATATTGTTGGAACAATCCGACATTAAACCAGACCGGCGAATTGAATGAACCGCATTGGTGCAAACACAACCACGATAGTTCGTTATAAAAAGTTTCACCATCAGCCGCCGAATCGAAATAACCATCGGCGATACCCCAGTCCGCAATGGTACGCGTCACGCGATGAATCAACTGGCGAACGCTCTTCTCCCGTTCGCCTGTTGCCGGTTCGCCATAGAAGTATTTGCTCACCACCACGTTGGTCGCCAATTGGCTCCAGTTTTCGGGGATCTCGCAATCGTTCTGCTCGAACAGCGCCTTCCCCGACTCGTCACGGATCGTGGCACTGCGAATTTCCCAGCCTGTAGTTTCAAACGGGTTCGTATCCTCAGGGCAAAAACGCTGCTCGATACTCAGTCCCCTTCCCGCACCTGTCTTGGTCCGCGCCAGTTTGCCTCGCCCAGTCGCCGCCCCGCGACTCTTGCCACTTGTCGCCGCATCGGTCCCCCGTGACATGGTGGTCCCCTGTGACATGGTGGTCCCTTGTGACATGGTGGTCCCTTGTGACACGGTGGTCCCTTGTGACACGGTGCTTTGAGAATTATTTTCCTGCTGCTTGTTGCTTCTTCCGTTACGGCTGAGATCTGCTGTCGCCATTCCAATTAGCTCCTAAAAAACGGGGTTGAACCTACGGTTACCATCGTGGCGGTCGTTGGATTCTTCTGGGGCTACTCCGCCCTGGATAAGACTCCTAGACTGGCTATTCTGAAGAGGGTATCGAAGGCAAATCCGAGACGCTCTTCAAAGTGCAAACGGCTTGTGGGACCACTACCTATAGTATAAGTCCTGAATGCCTGCACTACATATAGCACTTTCCGCAGAGTTTATCGAAACCCTTCAGCGTGTCAAATTTGGGTTTTGGATTGATCGCAACTGCTGATATGGCCGATACTTCCGACGATTTTTAAGGTTGTGAGTGAGACCCGTACAGCACGCGTTGTTAAGACATAACTCACATCCTGTAAACACTTTATGAAGATCCGATGAAGGTCTGGTGGACGAGCAGGGATGGCTCAGAATTCTTCCAAGATTCTGAGATTGGCAGTAACCCACCTGAAGCCTGGCTGTCTGGGTAGAATGGGTGGATGTATAGTTGGTTGGAAGCAGCGTGTCGCGTCCCAAATATATCCCAAATGGATGAACTCAAAAAACTGTTTGCAACGTACGCTGCTTCACTGAAGGATTGTTCGTGATCCTCGTAAGCTTGAGCTATCCGCGCGACGCAATACCAGCGCGACGCGCCAGCGAGTGGGGTGCCTGGTAAACGACTTTGCGGTAATCGCCCACTAAAAAACGGTGGACTCACCCGCTAGCGCGTCGAGCTGGTATTGCCGAGCTAAGGTTGTTGTTCGTTCCCTATTTTGAGGAGTGCAAGCGATGTTCACTCTGCTGAGCAGAGCTCCGTTTACCGCTTTTGTTCTGAGTTGTTCATTTCTTTTGACAGTTTTCCCCGCAGTGGTTCGTGCGCTAGACACGGAAACAGCAGAAGTCGACAAGCAACCCAAATCCGAGAAGAGCGCGATCCCCCAACGTGAATCGGCTGTTTTCGCGGGTGGCTGTTTTTGGTGCGTTGAATCTGATTTCGAACGCTTGCCAGGAGTCGTCGATGTCATCTCGGGTTACAGCGGCGGCCGCAGCAAGATGCCGACCTACGAAACGTATGCTTCGGGTGGACATCGCGAAGTTGTCTTCGTGTTGTATGATCCAACTCAAGTCACCTACGCTGGCTTGGTCGAGTACTTGATCAAACATATCGATCCGCTCAATCGGCATGGGCAGTTTAATGACAAGGGATTGCAGTACAGCCCAGCTATTTACTTTGCCAGCGAACAAGAACGAACGGAAGCTCAGCGAGTCATTGAAGCGATTGACGCCATGCGCGTCTATCGTGGCAAGATTGGTGTCGTGCTCGAACCGCGCGAAGCGTTTTGGCCTGCGGAAGAGTATCACCAAAATTATCATCACAAGAACGGAATGAAGTATCAGTTCTTTCGCTTGGCCTCGGGACGCGATGCTTTCGTCAACAAGCATTGGGGAGTCCGCGCCAACAATCTGGAATTACCTGGAGCTATTCCCAAAGAAGCTTCCGCCGGAGATTCGACAGGAACTTCATCGACAGAGCACTCGGACATTGATAACTCGTTAGCTGTGGCGGAGGAGAAGCCATGGTTAAAATTTGAAAAGCCTAAGGGAGCGGAGTTGCGTAAGAAGTTGACGCCGATGCAATTCAAGGTGACACAGCAAGACGGCACTGAGCAAGCCTTCCGCAACGAATACTGGGATAACAAGAAAGAGGGGATTTATGTCGATCTACTCTCGGGTGCACCGCTATTTTCGTCGACGTCCAAGTTTGAATCGGGGACCGGTTGGCCGTCGTTCGTCATGCCAATTGATCGCGATGCAGTGACGTTTAAGAGCGATCGCAAGATGTTCGTCACGCGCACTGAAGTCCGCTCGCGGTACGGAGACGCTCACTTGGGGCATGTCTTCGACGACGGGCCTGTGGCGCTGGGGGGGAAACGCTACTGCATGAACTCAGCCGCCATGCGTTTTGTTCCGAAAGAGAAAATGGAAGAGGAAGGCTATGGCGACTATTTGAAATTGTTTGGAGAGTAAAGCAATTGCTCATCGCGACACTGGAGCCAAGTCGCTGGACAAACTCCAACGGCAACTACGTTTTAGTCTTGAAAATTTCGCTGGCCAAAAAAGCGGCCCGCAGCGTATCTGGTTGGCGGAGCATTTTCACCAGCGGACTAACGTCCATGCTCCGCTTCTGTAAATCGATACTTCTGTCCGTTTCTCCCTTCGGACCTCCCTGATTCAGTGCCGAAGAAGCTTGGCGTAGCTGAGTCACTTCGTGATCAAAGACGTCATGCAAGTGCCCCAACATGCGTTCGTCGGTCTGCGAGATGCGTTGTGCTAGTTCTGGCCGCGTGTCGATATTGCTGAGTGGATTGGGACCCAACTCGCGGCGGTCGCTGAAGCGATCAGGTTCGATCACTTCTGCTTCGATAATCTCCGCCTCCAGTGGTGGTGGCCGTCGCTCCGCCGAGCGAACCGCTCGTGGCGCGGGTCGCTGCGTGACGGGGGGCCGGGGAGGACTTGGTTTCTGTCCTTCATTTAGCTTTTGCGCCAGTCGCTCAGCCGCTTGCTGCAAGAATTTTTCTAGGTCGTTCATTAGCTCACCGCCTGGATGGCTGGTTTATCTCGATCACCCACGTCGGCGATGCTGGTTCGCATCTTGGTGTCGGCATCGACATTCTTCAATCGATAGTAGTCCATGATATTCAACGAGCCATTCGCGAAGGCCTCGGCTATCGCCTTGGGGACATCGGCTTCGGCCTCGACCAGTTTGGCGCGACTCATTTCGATATTGGCGATCATCTCTTGTTCGGCAGCCACGGCGGCGGCGCGGCGACTTTCGGCCCGGGCCCGGGCGACGCGCATGTCCGCTTCGGCAGTGTCGGCCTGTAGACGGGCTCCAATGTTTTCACCAACGTCAATATCGGCGATGTCAATCGAAACAATCTCAAAGGCGGTTTGCGAATCGAGTCGCTTGGCCAGCACGGCTTTGGAAATCACATCGGGGTTTTCTAATACGATCTTATGTTCAGGGGCAGATCCGATTGCGCTCACAATCCCTTCCCCCACCCGCGCGATGATCGTTTCCTCGCCAGCGCCACCGATCAACTGATCCAAGTTCGCGCGGACGGTGACTCGCGCTTTAACTTTCAGTTGAATACCGTTCTTGGCAACCGCATCTAGCGATGCACGGGCGGCTCCCTTGGGAGGGCAGTCGATCACCTTCGGATAGACGCTCGTCTGCACCGCTTCCAGAATGTCACGCCCTGCCAGATCGATCGCGGCCGCTTGACGAAACCCGAGGTTGATCATTTTCGATTTTCGCGCAGCGATCAACGCGCGGATCACTTGCGGTACGTTCCCCCCTGCCAAATAGTGCGCTTCCAAATCGGCACTGGTGATTTCATCGTTTCCCATGCCAGCTTGGACACTCATGATCTTAGACCTGACAATCGCCCGCGCGTCGACTCGTCGAAACCACATGCCGATCAGATCCATCAGCCCTATTCCTGCACCCGTAGTGAACGACTGCGCCCATAGCCAGAAGAAATTGGCTACCACAGCAAACAAGCCCAGGATCACGACGATAATTCCTAGAGCGACCACAATCATCACGATGGTCGCGGTGTCATCGTTGGGAGCCGCTTGGGCCAAGATGGGAAGGCAATTGTTAAGTTGCATACACTGGTGGTTTTCGTTGAGGGGAGTTGCTTGTGAAGGGGCTGTTGGGCGGGAGCCTAAAGCTAGCCCTTAGTGTAGCATTTCTCTCAGCCGTGTGTTACGAGTTGCTAGGTCGGTGCATCTTCTAAAATTTCACCATCGAGCATGCGAATAAGCCTGCGGCCGCGCTGGGCAATGACCTCATCGTGCGTGACCATCACTAGCGTCGTCCCTTGTTCCACATTGAGCCGAGCCAGCAGCTCGATCACTTCGTGGCCACTCTGGCTGTCGAGACTCCCGGTCGGTTCATCGGCCAGGATGAGATTGGGACCATTGGCGAGCGCCCGTGCAACGGCGACGCGTTGTCGCTGGCCAATCGACAATTGATTGGGCAAATGGTTCAGTCGTTCGGCAAGTCCGACAATATTTAGCAAGCGTTTGGCTTCGTCGATCCGTTTGGCTGGCGGAAGTATCCCTTCGAACATCGGAATCTGAACATTTTCTAATGCAGTCAAATTAGGGAGCAGGTAAAACGACTGGAAGACAAAGCCAATTTGCCGAGCCCGCAGCCGATCGAGCTGTCTGGATGCCAATAGGGACTCACCATGGAAGCAAATCTCCCCCGTAGAGGGAAGATCTAGCGCTCCCAAGATGTTCAACAACGTCGACTTACCACAGCCACTGGGGCCCATGATCGTGACGAACTCGCCAGCTTCGATGTCGAGCGAAATCCCCTTGAGGGCTTCGACATTTCCATCGCGGTAAGTTTTGCCTACACTACGTAGAGATATAAGTGGAGCCATGGTAGGGCTTCGAAGACCAATTTGTGATGCTTGAGAGACTGAGATTCGCATGATGCGTTCCACACCACCGCGCCCGACCAGCAAGTTATGTCACAACGTGCCGGACCACAATCCGCAACATAACAAAAATTTGGCTCTGAAATGTTTACCGACCTGGGGACTGTGTCTGTTCGTGGTGTGCCTACCGCTGGTACCTGTCGATGCTGTTGCTTGTGCCGGTGAATTGGTCTCCACTTCGCGGGAACTGCCGAGGATCGAGGCTGGAACGCGGATCGCCGAAGATTCGGCGGGACGTTGGAATCGCGTCGTGCTGTTGTCGCGTCCCAAAATCTCCAGCGGCGATGTCGAAGCGTTACCCAATGTGGTCCGCGACTCGGTTTCGGAATTCGTACTGACCATCATGGCCGCCATCGAACAGATAGATGATCCGGTTGCCAACCAGACACGTTATCGCTTGGCCGATATCGGAGTTGGATACAGCACGCTGGTCGGTGGTGAATTGCGTGCGGTGACGGTCGCTGAGGCCGCTAAGGTGGGAGTCAACCTAGGTTTGTTCACACGCATGATGCTCTCCGAAAATGAGAAGCAGTTGACAACGGCCAAAATCATTGCCCGCACATCGACATTGATGATCATTGACGTCCCCGTCTTTGTGCTGCGCGGCACGGAGCATCGCGAATATGTCATGCGTCATTTTATCTGGGTTGACCCGCTGAGCGGTCGCAATGCCGCGTTGGTGTGGTTGGTGAAGCAGGAAAAAACTGGACGCAGTGTTGTCGAAGTGGATGAGCCTCCGCGTTGGGCACCGGCCGGCTTGAGCGAAGATCGCGCGATTCATGTCGATGGGAGCCAATTCAACATGTTCGGGATACCCAATAAGAAAGCCTTTGCCCTTGAGCAACTACCACCAGGGAAACCTGTAGCGTGGACGGACGAAGCCCTCCAAGTAGCCGCGCTCGACAGCTACGACGTCGAGGAGCTACGCGCACTGAGTTCCGCGCTCAATATCATGTTGCGAGCAGAAAAGCCTACGTAATAGTCAGGGTCGGTTGTTACTCAACCAGTATTCCAATCCAGTATTCCAATCCAGGTAGATGGCCGACAAAAGATGTGCGGCAAAAAGACGGGACTTCTCATTGATCAGCCATCCGCGCTGGACGGCCAAAGGTTAGCATCGTGCGGGAAATAACTGTCGTAGCTACGTTCGCCAGAACGTCGATTCCCATTTAAGATCGGACCGTTATTTCCCGCCCGATGCTTAGTTGGACAGCGTTTATCCAAAAGAATTTTCCAGTTTGCTGTTGCCTAGCTTCTTCCATAGAGGAATTTTATTTTTTTGCCGCACATTTTTTTGTCACACGTCGAGTTGGCAATCGCAAAGTCGCATGTTGTCGATAGCGAACCGAAGCTGTTGGGCGACGCTATCTGCCCGGTGCCTTACGGACTTCGGTTCACTTATTCAGCTCACTTATTCAATAGTGATTTTCTCAATCGACCACGCGGTACAAAGTGCTGCTTGGCTGTCTGGAATAATGTTGAGCATGCGTAGACGCCACTCGGAAGCATCGATCCAGTGATTGCTGCGACAGCTACCATCATCTTCCAGGTGCATTTGCAACTGACCATCGATGGCTGCCGGTGCGAAAGGATGTGGTTCAGGGATCGGCAGCGGAAAGGTGACTTGTTTTAAGCCCTCGGCGATCCCCAGCCCCATCGCCTTTAATAGAGCTTCTTTGCAGACCCACAATTGCAGCGTCGCTGATTCTCTGTCGGCCCCGGAAAGCCGTTCCCACTCGATCTGTTCGCGCTGGCTGAGAATCTGCGAGGCGATCGCGCGATAGCTGATCCGCTCATTAAAAACTTCCACATCGACTCCCACTGGTGTGTGTGCCACAGCGATCAATGCCCACTCGCCAGAATGACTGACATTGAAATGCAGATTGCGACCCAATGGCACGGTTGCTTGTCGTGTGGACAATTGCGGCTTGCCCCAACGTTCATAGTGGAAACCAACCTGCGCTGGCTCGACGTTGGACATCTCCCCCAAAACGCGACGCAGATGCCCACGGCAGACAACGAATCTACGGCGTACGTCGGCGTGCACAAAGCGATTGGCCCGCGACAACTCCTCCGCATTCAAGAGCGACTCGCAAGCTGCATAGTCGGTTGTGGAAACGTCGAGTTTTATCACAAACAACTTGGCTTCATTTGCGTCTGGTAACTGATAGGTCAATATTTCCGCTCCAGCCATTTTGCTCTACTGCTACTACCCCATACGTTCCGTCGTGCTGTTGTGAACCTCAGGCGCTAGCCGTGGGCACCAATTTGCGGTGGAGCCCACGGCTAACGCCTAAATTATCTACACCCTGACTCGTTTCTCAGGTTCAATTAGAGTAAAACTATTCAGTGAGCTTCGACTTTCGCGACACCTAGCCCCAGTATCAGCTCGACGCGCCAGCGAGTGGGTTGGGGATGATCCGCGCGTTTGCACCAGTCAGGTGACCCACTCGCTGGCGCGTCGAGCTGATATGGGGTGACCCACTGGCTGGCGCGTCGAGCTGATATTGTGATCGAAATTATCACTGGCCATCTCAATACTCCCTGCCAATTCACTCGTTTGCTGAGGCACGTCCATGCGTTCGCTACTATTGCTTTTTGTCGTCCTGATCTCAACACCCGTTTGCAACATCCGTGCTGCTGAAATACTAGTCGAAGCCGAAGGGTTTGCCACTCCCGGGGGCTGGCAATTGGATACGCAGTTCATCACCAGTATGGGCTCACCGTACCTCATCGCCCACGGTTTAGGCAAGCCGGTTGCTGATGCGATTACGCACATCGACGCTCCCCAAGCTGGCGAGTATCACGTTTGGGTCCGCACGTTTGATTGGGTCGCGCGGTGGAAAGCAACGGGGACCCCTGGGCGATTTCAAGTTGCCATCAATGGTCAGCCACTGACCGAAGAGCTTGGCAAGCAAGGAGAGCATTGGGGGTGGCACCGCGCCGGGACAGCCAAGCTTCCGACAGGCAAGAGCGAATTGCGGTTGCACGATCTGACAGGTTTTGATGGTCGTTGCGACGCCGTCTATCTGACTACCGACGAAAATCAAGTCCCTGACAATAGCTCCGAAATACTTTCCGATTTTCGTCGTCGCTTGCTCGGCATCGCCAAGCCGGTGGAGATCAAGGATGGCTACGACTTGGTCGTCATTGGCGGCGGTTACTCTGGCATGGGCTCGGCCATTTCGGCGGCGCGCATGGGCTGCAAGGTTGCTCTGATTCAGAATCGCGGCGTCCTTGGCGGCAATGGATCCAGCGAAGTTCGGGTGTGGGCCATGGGACTGATTCGGCGCGGGAAATTCCCCAGAATCGGAGAGATCATCGACGAGTTCGCTGACTCGGCCAGCAAATCGCCCGGACGCGCAGAGGAGTTTGGCGATGACGTGAAGGATGATGTGGTGCAAGCTGAGAAGAATATCGACTTGTTTCTCAATCACCACGCTTTCCGCGTCGGCAAGCAGGGAGATGCGATCTCCTCGGTTGATGCCATTGACACACGTTCCAACGAACTGCGACGCTTTGCGGGAAGTCTGTTTGTTGACTGCACGGGGCACGGGACGATCGGTGCCTTGGCCGAAGCCGATTTGGAACTGACCCCGGTTGGTCGCATGGGGATGAGCAACATGTGGACGTGGGATGAAGTGGAGGGCGCGCCATCTTATCCAGAAACTCCGTGGGCATTGCAGTTAAACATGGAAGATTTCCCCTATCCCCGCGATCACCACGGGCAATGGTTTTGGGAAAGTGGATTCGACAAAGATCCATTGGGAGATGCCGAAGGGATTCGCGATTGGAATTTGCGGGCCGTGTATGGTGCCTTCAATGCCATGAAAAATGGTGATGGATCGGCCGACCATAAAAATGCAGTGCTGACGTGGGTCGCTTACATTGGTGGACCACGCGAAAGTCGTCGATTGATGGGGGATCTGGTACTGACCCAAGACGATATTGTTGAGAAGAAAGAGTTTCCCGATGGCTGTGTCCCCAGCACATGGTCCATCGATCTGCACTACCCCAAAGAACAATACACGGTCAAGTATCCAGACAACCCTTTCATCTCAATTGCCGAGCATGATCGTCGTATCGATCGCCAGTACGGTTACCCCATCCCATATCGCTGTTTCTATTCACGCAACGTCGACAACCTGTTCATGGCGGGTCGCTGCATTAGCGTTACGCACGAAGCCCTAGGGACCACGCGTGTCATGAAAACCTGCGGCATGATGGGCGAAGTGGTGGGGAAAGCGGCGAGTATCTGTACGCAATATAAGTGTTCACCGCGACAAGTCTACGAAGAGCATCTTAGCGAGTTGACGCAGTTACTCGATCTACCCGGTAAGGCACGCCGCGACACAATCGGTGGCGAAGTTACGATTCCCGCAGACGCGCTACCCAAAGCCACACCTTATGGTCCTGCCGAGGAACAAGTCGGCAGTGGCAAGCGAATTGCTGACTTGCCAGGCGTGGTGGTGGATGACGTGCAAGCCACACGGACTGGGGAATGGACGACCGGCAGTGGACTGAAGGGCTACGTTGAAGCTGGCTATCAATACGCCTCACCCGAAAGTAAGGCTACGGCGGTCTTCACGATAAACGCCAAGAGCGCGGGACAGTATTCAGTGCGGACTTCTTGGGGAGACCACGAAAATCGAGGTTCGAGCGTTCCCGTCGAAGTTAAATTGAATGGAAAATCCGTACACCAAGCACAGCTCGACATGCGCAAATCACCAGGCGAAGATGGCTTTGGTGAACTCACGCAGCTCAAGTTGCAGCCAGAGGATGTTGTCAGCGTTGTCTTCAACACTCAGGGAGCTGGCGGGTTCGTCCACATCGACGCCGTGCAATTGTTGCCTGTCAAGTAGTTCACAAGATCTGCAATGAGCGGGAAATATCTGTCGTAGCTACGTTCGCTAGAACGTAGACTCCCTACGGTCTGGCGACCGCAGCTACTTTTGTGGCAAAGGAAACTTTGAACGCAACCAATCTTGGGTGGAAAAAGCGAATCGAGGACTATTCTTGTCGATTTGCTTGTTGATCTTGTCGACTAGTTTAGCATTCATGTCTTCGAGCTTATCATCAACCACGCCGCGTAGACTGTTGCCAAGTACCTTAGCCACGTCACCACCGACTTGACTGATGCGTCGTACGCGATAGTGCGTCAGTTCGATGTGGGCATGATCCACATGAGGCTTGATGACAATGTCGGGTGGTAGCCTGAGCATGTTCATTTGAAACTGAACCGTGCCGTCGAGCGTTAGACGACAAGCCGCGTCGGCATTGGCGCTGATACTAATCAGTTGCACGTCACGCGCCCATTGACTCAGACGTCCGAACACATCCAACGGGCACTCGACCGTCACTGCAAACGCAATTCGTGAATCGGGGAGCGTCTCCAAGCGATTGAATTCGACATGCAGATTCTTTTCGGGCTCGACGACTGCGATACTGTAACGTGTCCATGTCCCCGCATTGACCAACTTCGTTTTGCGTTTGGTCTCAATTCGCATTCCCTCGCGCCACACGTTGACGCCATCCCAAACTTCCTTCTGTTGCCCCCACTTGCGATCGTCATCGTAGGTCGGCGGCAGATTGTCGTGCACCATTTCGGTTAGCCAAGCGACCAACTGTGGAGTGGCAATACTATTGGTTTCAATTTGTAGATGTGTCGCACCTGACGCAACTGGTTGAGCTACCAAGCGTGTCGGGATTGTCCCCAACTCTGGCTGGTTTCTCGTTAACTGCGCAGTAGACCCGGCGACCGCAGGGAGGGAGCCTTCCACGACCAGCGGGAATTCTTGTCCACAAACCGACGAAGAATTGCTGGCAAAGCGAAGGGCCAGTGAAGCGAACAGCACGCAGCGAAGCAATGGGAGGGAGTGTTCCATTGTCGGAATATCCGAACGGGAATTGAAATGCAGAGTCCTGTCCGCAGGGTACTCGAATCCGCCCCCAGGTAGCAAGATGCATTCACTACTCAGCATCGCGGAGGAACTGCTCTTTCAATTCCATCCACCGCGCGACCATCGTGGCGACGCGTTCGGGGTCGGCGCTGGCTTGATCGTGTTGTTCAGCGCGGTCAGTGGCCAAATTGAAGAGTTCCCAGCCTTGTTCCGGTCCCGCGTCGGTATTGGCTTGCTTGGAATCATTCCATGGGAAGGGACGACTCGCATTGCTAAGCACGATCTTCCAGTCACCTTGCCTGAGGCCACGATTCCCTTCGTGATAGAACCACAGTTCGTCGTGCAACGGATCACCGTCATGAGCAAGTACAGGCCTTAGGCTGCGGCCAGCTAGGGGCGGTGCGCCAGGGCCAATACTGGGCTCGCCGCCAGCCAAGTCCAGGATGGTGGGGGCGATATCGATCACATGGGCCACCGTCTGCCGCAACTCACCCTTGGCCTCTGTCCCTTGAGGCCAATGCACGATGAAGGGGGTCGAAATGCCTCCCTCATGGACCCACGTCTTGTGACGACGAAAGGGGGTATTGGCAGCGCTCGAAAAGCCTGGCCCAAGACAGAGATAGGAATCGGCTGAGCCCGGTGCTGCGTGCGGATCATGTCCATCACCACGGACCATGATTTCCGCGCTGGCACCATTGTCCGACAAGAAACAAATGAAAGTATTTTGCATGGCGTTCATGGCTTGCAATTGATCGAGCACGCGGCCAATCTCGCGATCCATGCGGTCAATCATGGCAGCATGAATGGCCATCTTGGTTGCTTGGAATTGCTGTTGCGTCTCGTTCAGTTCTTTCCAGTCGAGTGGGCGATTGATCTCGCCAGGGCCCAGCAATTCAATTTGGTCGGGAAAGTCGTAGGGGGGGCCCACATCAGCTTCTAATTGCGAGAGTGGTGTGTGAGTGATTCCCAATTCGCGCTGTCGCGAGTGGCGCTCTTCCCGCAATTGATCCCAACCGGCACTATAGCGATTGCGATAGCGCTCAATGTCCTCGGGGAGTGCGTGCAGTGGAAAGTGGGGCGCGTTGAAAGCCAAGTAATGGAAGAAGGGGCGATCGGCGTAATTATCGGCGTGATCCTTTAAGCACTCGATCGCATGCTCGGCTGTGGCAGTTGTCAAGTAGAACTGGCCGGGCGCTTCCTGCGAGGTGCTCTGACTGGAAAGTTGTTTGCGTTTTGCTTTCGCCTCGAAGAACCCAGGACCGCGACTGACTTGATCAGAAACATCAAAACCGTTCTCTGTCGGTTTACCGTCGACGTGCCATTTTCCAGAGTGGTAGGTGCGATAACCGAGCGGTTGCAGGCGAGCTGATATTAACTTCGCCCAGTCGGGTCGCACGCCGTTTCCACCAAACTTTTTCGGTTGGGCACCAGGCATGCCATCTCGCCGTATTTGTTGTGGATAGTAACCCGATAGCAATGCCGAGCGAGTGGGCCAACATCGGGCCGTATTGTAAAACTGTGTGAATCTCAAACCGCCCGCAGCCAATCGATCGAGATTGGGAGTAGCGATCTCGCCTCCATAACAAGCGGCATCCGAATAGCCCATATCATCAGCGATGATCACCAGAAAGTTGGGCGAGTTGTTCGCGGCAGCAGCGGTTGATGCTAGCAGACAGGCGGCAGATAGGCCGAGACTAAAACAAATCGCAATCGGTCGCAACTTCATTGAGAGCTCCAAAGTGAGTTTGGGGAAGCTTGGTTGAGTCAACCCTGGGAACGAATCAAGGTTTGGTGGGATGTCTGATGGACCCGGATTATTCACGTACTCCCCTGCGGGGGAGTCGCGAGTAATGCGAGCGGAGGGGGCAATACGGCTAAAGTGGCCCTCCCCGCTCGCATTACTCGCGACCCTCCCGCATACGGGAGGGTGAGAAATACCTCGGTATAGGCACTCATGGATAATCCGGGATGGACGAGCAAGAACTAACTATTTTCTCATAAAACGTTGACGCTGGGGGTAATGTGTTTCACAAATTCCCTTTCCTACTGCGATTTTGTAGTGAAAATTTCGCGAATCGTCCCTTCTAGAGACTTCTCACCGCTGCACAACCGCCTACCATAGGCAGTGTATCGATCTGGCGTATGTTCGGCGGATGCGATTGAACAAAAAGTTTTCTCAGTTGTGGGACGGCCAATGACGCTCAGTCGCGGTGGTTCCATCCTTCACCTTCTTAAGGAGTGTTCTATGAGACAGTTGGTTAGTTTTGCTTTGGCCGTGGCTCTACTCAGCCCTAACTTTGCCGTTGCCGAAGAACTCAAGAGTGGCTTGGCGGCTGGAAAGAGCATCGCCCCCTTCTACGTTACCAAGACCGCTGGTGCCGAAGATGATGGCGTCGCCTGTGGCGACAATCTTTGCTATCGCTGCAAGAATGGTTCACGCCCTCAAGTGATGGTGTTCACGCGCAGCACAGATGCGAAAGTTGTGGAACTGGTCAAGCAACTTGACGAGCAACTTCAGAAGAACGAAGAAGCCCAACTCCGCGCATTCGTCAACATGCTTGGCGACAGCAAGGACGCGGCTGCCGATTCGGTTAAGAAGTTGGCAACTGCTACGAAAGCTCAGCACGTACCCTTCGTCGTTCCCAACGAGTTTGAGAACGGCCCAGAAGATTACGGAATCAGCCCCAAGGCTGAGTTGACCATCATCATCGCCAACGAAGCTAAAGTTGTGGCTAACCACGCTTTTGCTTCCGCTAAGGACTTGGACGTCAAGGCCGTTATCGGCGACATCACGAAAATGCTCAACTAGTTCGCCTGGAAGAGTAGAAAAACTGTAAACTATCCGTGTTCTCATGCGTTGAGGACACGGATTTTTTTTTGATTCCCAGGCTCCGAATTTTCCTGGTTCCCAGGCTCTGCCTGGGGACCCACTGCCTTGCAGGCTCCGCCTGTTACTCCCTGGCAGACGAGGCGGAGCCTCTGGTGCAGTGCGTTCCCAGGCAGAGCCTGGGAACGAGGGGTTTCGTTGATGATCAACGAGAGCTGTTGGAATAAATAATCCTCAAGATTATTGACCTTCAAGATAATTGACCTTCAAAATAATTGGTCTTCACGATAGTTGATCTTCAAAGCTGAGGCGCGACGGTGAGTCGAGATTTTTTTCTACTGAATCGCTGTTATCAAATTGCCAAGCTCACCGAGCCTGCGGTGGCCAGCGCATTTCCGCTCCCATCGTCGGCGGCACGATCGAAATTACCAATCAAGCTCAGTGAGTTTTACGCGCGGTTAGACCGCATTCGCGCTATCGCTGTTGGGAGTCATGTGGGATCAAGCCTGGTTGCTGGTGCTCCAGTCGTGGATGAATCTTCACCCGTTCAACTGACTGAACGTCAGCGTCGCGACTTGGAAGAATTCGAACGGGCTGTGGTCGCTGCGCGGTTTGCCCAAGAGCCACTGATTAAGCAACCGGCTGTGGCACTGATTCGCGCGATCTTCGCTGATGCGGTTTATTTCTCTGGTCTCAAGCCGCTACCGCAATATACGGATGCGTTTGCCTACGAATTGCTTTTTCCGAGTTGGTTGAATCTGCTTAAGGCGTGCATGCTACCACGGGCCGATGACGGTAAGCCCCGCTTGGACGGAGATCGCCAGGGTGCCTTGTTTGAATTCCTGAGCGAAATGTCAACGCTAAGTGAGAACGATCAACACATGCTGGTCGGCTTTCTGACCTTTATAGCCAGTCGCTTCGACGCGCCGCAATGCGAGGAACTGCTTCAATGTGCAGTCGATCTAGTGGCACTCGAAGGGAGCACAACTGTTGCGGCACTCGACAGTATCGACATGCTTTGCAAGGATGCCCGACAGTTGCGTGAGCGCATGGCCGATTATTTGATCGTAAAATACACCTTGGTCGAGTGGCCGAGTCAGAGAGAATATGTGATTGCGTATAAACGCCCAGCGCGACGCGCAATCCCCAAGGGGCTGTCGATAAGTCTATGCGAATTGGAAGCCCAACAGCAGTGGAGCGAGTTCTTTCAGATCGCTGGGCCCCTGCGAAGTATCATCCAATCCGAGCATGCATTGTCCCCCGATTTTGTAGCGCTGCTCAACGATGTGCCCCGACGCAGCGGGGAATTGCTAGAACTACTAGCGGTTAAGCAAGCCGATGGTAGTGTGAAAGTGTTGTCTAGCGAAGGTCAAGATTGCATCGGCAAACTGGCCCGACTGGAACCGGCACTCGTTTCCAGTGACTTCTCACAACTACAACAGTTCGCGACGGGTATGGCGCCGCGCTTAGAGGGGCTAAGCGAAGCCACACTAAAATATTTCCAACGCGTGCTGGTGGATGATGCTGGTGGACGGGGACTGCTGCTGGCAAGTTGTTCGGACGCCAACCGCCGCAGTCTGTTGGCCGATCAATTGTTAACTCGCGCCGGACAAACTGACGATAACACTCGTTTTCTGAAGTTGCTGGCTTGTGTCTGCGTCGTCTCACCCCGGGCAGAGGCGAATGACGCCAAACTGGGGCTACTAGCGATCGATGGCGTCGTTTCCAACCGTTCCATAGGCAACAAGGAGCTGAACGATTTAGTTGGCGATTTGCATGCCAACAGCCAACAATCAATCGACTACTTGGCGTCCCCCATGATGGCTGCCGCCGGGAAAAGTCCGAGGTTAGCTGCACTCTATTTGACGTTGAACGAAATCAGTCAGAAGCTGGCCGCCTCCGGTAGCGTAGACAACTTTAGCGTCGTCCGCGCAAAATATGCTAAGCTAACCAACATGGACTACGATTAAGCATCGAGCGGGAAATAAGTGTTGGATCTTAACGTAGCTGCGGTCGCCAGACCGCATGGAATCGACGTTCTGGCGAACGTAGCTACAGTTCGGGTTTTCCCTGCATTACGGGGGCGGACCAGTGTCTTGCGACTTCGGCGATGGGTTGACGAAAACGTTCACTCGAGCTCACACTCAAATACATTCGTTTTCCGACAAAAAAATGTGCGGCAAAAAGATGAGGTGCTCGACTACGCAGATGAAGATTTCTATTACGATCACCAGCTCACCGCGCTTCGATGGAACTGCCGTGATAGGCTTGAAAAAACTTGCGGGCGGCGGGATGCCAACTACTCCCCGGCCAACGACTGGCCCACTCGGCTGTCAACAATCCGTTTTGTTGGACAAACTCCGGTAAGAACAAGTTTTTCAAAACGGTCTCGACCAGTATTGGTGGAGCGTCAATGTGGCACGCTAAGAAGGCAGTGGTGGCGATAGTGGCAATCCCTTCGGGCGGGATGTCGCAATTCGGATAGCTCTTGGCATCCAGCAACAGCGGGTGAAAGATTGGTTCATCCAGTGCGAACTGCAGTGAATCGACGATCGGCAATAGTCGATAGTGTCCGGTGGCGAGTACCGCCAACAAATCGGCGGCACCTTTCTTTGTGACCACTACGGCGGCATCGGCGGACGGATCGGACAATAGTGTGTGCCACTCGCGGTTATCGACCTCGATATCATCCAAACTCAATCCGTCGCGTTGAAACAGTATTTGTGCGACCGTCCGTATGCCCGACTTTTCCGCTCCCAACACGACGCGCCGCTGTTTCAAGTCGCTGAGGGTGGCGATCCGCAAGTTGGCCTTCACTAAAATGTGGACCGCCTCATAGTACAACGGTGCTACCACGGCAATCTCGCTACGACTCACAGCATCGGATTGCAGCAAGGCCAGTTCGACTTCACCGCGCTGAAGTCGTTCGGCATTGTCACTCGAACCGTTGGAGGAGATACCGTGCGCTTGACTTTGAGTCGTGGAGACGATCATGGCGGAGATGGCTTCCGCCAGTTCAGCATAGTTTCCACCTGCGACACCTCCCGCCACTCGAACGGTTGGTGGTAGTCGATTGGCAACCCAATTCGCCGACGGAAGCAGGGCGACGATCCACATCAGCAGGCACAACAGAGCGACGGAAATCAGACCGCGTTGCACCCACCGATGCGCGTCGGTCGGCTCGATCACACGATTATCGAGTACCGCGCCAATGACCGGAATTCCTAACAACCAGTACCACGCCCGTCGGAAACTCGAAGCGGGGCGGGCCTGAATGGGCGAACCGTGGATATAACGATTGAGATCATCGGCTAAAGCGGTCGCCGATGCATAACGTCGTTCCGGTGCTTTTTGTAGACACACATCAATGATCGTTTCAAGGTCGTCCGGAATATCCCCCCTTACCGTCCCGGCCAATGGCGCGGGACGATGGATGACTTGCATAATCGTTTGTACGATCCCTGTCCCCTTGAACGGCGGTTGACCTGTCACGATTGTAAAGAGGACCGCGCCCAAGGAATAAATGTCGGTCGCCTGATGCTGCTCCGCCAACCGCCCCGCCGCTTGTTCCGGAGACATATAGCTGGGTGTTCCTAATGCGGCACCGGAAGCGGTCAAGCCCGTATCGGTCCCCACCGTTTTCGCCAAGCCGAAGTCGGTGATATGCACCTGATCATTCTGATCAATCAACACATTGGCTGGCTTTAAGTCTCGATGCAAGATGCCGCGATCGTGTGCGTACTGAATTGCACGGGCTGTGTCGCGTACATACCGAGCCGCCTGCTTGCAATCCAACGGGACCGCTTGCACCATCCGTGACAGATCGGTACCGTCGACGTAATCCATCGAAAAATAGCGATGTCCCTCGCATTCGCCACATTGATAAACGGTGACGATGTTCGGATGATCAAGTTGCGCGGCGCTGCGAGCTTCAGCATAAAATCGCAGCACCTCCTCTTGGCTAGCCAAAACGCCGGAGCGAATCATCTTGATGGCCACTGGACGATCCAATTGCACTTGGCGACCGAAATAGACAACACCCATGCCACCGCGTCCGAGCACTCGTTCCAGCACATAGTCGCCGAATCGGCACGGCAGCGCGGGCTGAGATAAATCTGCTGCGGCGGAGTGCTCTGCCAGCGAAAAATCAAGCGAGCGCGGAGCAATACCCTGCGGCAAAGTCTCCTGAAGTTGTTGCGCATGACTGGCAAAATGCAAGCCGTGCGGCAGCGTCTCCTCGACCGCTGGTTGGCTGGCGATATCGGCCAGTCTGGGACCGGCCAATTGTTCGATCCAATCAGCCGCTGCTAACAGCTCCTGCAAATGCTCGCGCAGCTCTGGATGTTGCGATAGGAACGCATCGCGATCAGGGACATCTCCACTATCGCATTTTTGAAGATATTGGGCCAAAGCCAAATCGATTTGTAGCTCTAGCGGAGTATCCTCGGATGGAGCCACGTTTGTTTCCCGTGGGTAAAGACAACTATCGAACAACAGATTTGACTGTTCCCACAATTCTAGCAGCTTTTCACTAGGTATTCGTTGCTGGCGCTCAACTCTTGGTTAGGGAACTACAAACTTTTTGAAGCTCATCTGGATCCAGGTGCACCGATTCGATCTCATTCAACACACCCCTTTTGCGAAAAGTTCCATGCAGTTGCCGGCAACCGGTGCCCGCCGCGATCTGCCAGAAATTCTTTGAATCAATACCACCCCCTGGCAAGATCTCGATCCGGCCGCGAGACATCTCCATTAATTCCTTCAGTCGATCAGTTCCCTGGATGGCCTTCGGTTGGCCACCCGAAGTTAACACGCGGCAGACTCCACAATCGATCAATTGCTCGAGACCACGCGGCTGATCTGGGATGCGGTCAAAGGCGCGATGGCAGACCAACTGTCGATCTCCGCACAATTGGGCGACTTGACGGAAGTAGTCGAGGTTTAGCTCGCCGTCACCATCCAGCGCGCCATAGGCGATCCCGTCGACACCACAATCAAGTAGCAATTCGCAGTCGGCAAGAGCCAGCTGTTGATCCAAAGCACTGAGCACGAAGCCATCGTCATGTGGACGCACCATGGCGATGATGGGGAGACTACAATTGTTCTTCAACCAGCGGCAAACGGACGGTGTGGGGGTGAGCCCATCAAGTCGCAGGGCCGAATTGATTTCGATCCGCGCGGCCCCAGCCTGTTGTGCCAAGATTGCATCTGTTGGGTGCTGGATACAGACTTCGATTTGCAAACAGGTGGTCATGCTTGTGGAGAATTCAAGATGGTTCGTTAGTGAGCATCGTTTGGGAAATAACTGTCGTAGCTACGTTCGCCAGAACGTAGACTGTCGTAGCTACGTTCGCCAGAACGTAGACTCTCGGCGGTCTGGCGACCGCAGCTACGGTTAAGATCCGACACTTATTTCCCCAACGATGCTTAACGCTAGTCTTACTTGCTGGCGCGTCGAGCTGGTATTGTGATCGATTGCAAAGCGTGTAAGTTTATCCAACAAAACTATTGGTAACATTGGACAATGTTTACTTGCGTGCTGAAAAACCAGCCTACCACAGATAGGAATTTACCACGATGGCCTCAGCGGATCTCCCCCCTGCTACACGCCCTGGACTACTTACTGACATGCGGACGCACGAGGATTGGTTGGCAATCTGGTGCGGCGCAGTATTGCTGATCGTCTCCTTTGCTGCTGTGTGGTTAGCCCGCCCAGCCGACTTGTCCAGTAAGGTCGCTGATGGTGAAGTGGTCAAAGTTTCGAATCCGCTAAAGACCTACCTGGCGAAACCGATCGAATGGAAGTTCAATCCCCTTCACGCCTTCTATAAACCAGCCTCCGACGGAGTCTCCGCCGTTAACGCCCTCCCTGGGATGCTGGGAGTTTACATCGCCATCGCCGTGCTATTTGCCGTAGCCATCCAGATGCGTGGTAAATCGGGTTGGGAGTTCTTGGGTGCCTATCCCTTTGTGTTTGTGCTGGCTGCAATTGCCTATGCCATGTCGACGCAGAGCGTCGTCAATGCGTACAACTTGGAGTATGCGTTGTGGGCATTGCTATTGGGCTTGATCATCAGCAATACGCTGGGTACTCCCGAGTTTCTGCGCCCCGCCATGTTGACTGAGTTCTACATCAAGACCGGTTTGGTGTTGCTGGGGGCGGAGGTGTTGATGAATCGCTTACTAGCGTTGGGACTTCCAGGGGTGTTTGTCGCTTGGGTAGTAACGCCCGTGGTGCTGATTAGTACTTATATCTTCGGTCAAAAAGTATTGAAGATGGAATCGCGGTCGCTGAACATGGTCATCTCAGCCGACATGTCAGTGTGTGGTGTCTCCGCTGCTATTGCCACGGCAGCGGCCTGCAAGGCGAAGAAGGAGGAACTGTCGCTGGCTATTGGCATGTCCCTCTCCTTCACCGTGTTGATGATGGTCCTGATGCCAGGAATTATCAAATGGGTCGGGATGGACGAAGTGCTGGGGGGCGCGTGGATCGGTGGTACGATCGATTCCACTGGTGCCGTCGCGGCTGCGGGTGCGGCGCTAGGTGATCGAGCGCTTGAAGTGGCGGCGACCGTTAAGATGATCCAGAATATACTGATTGGCGTGACTGCTTTCTGTGTGGCTGTTTACTGGGTTACCTACGTCGAACGCGACGCGTCGGGTTCCAAACCGAGCCTGATGGAAATCTGGATTCGCTTTCCCAAATTTGTCTTGGGTTTTATTGCAGCTTCTATCTTGTTCTCGATTCTCCAGGCGACTTTGGTGGGCGGACCTGAGATTATTGATGCCGTGATTGGTGGCTCGACTAAGACCTTTCGTGGCTGGTTCTTCTGTTTGGCGTTTGTCAGTATCGGTTTGGAAACCAATTTTCGTCAGTTGTACCCCTACCTGCGCGGCGGTAAGCCACTGGTGCTTTATCTCTGTGGTCAAGCACTCAATTTGACGCTGACTTTATTTATGGCTTGGTTGATGTTCAAAGTGATCTTCCGTGAAATGATAGAGAAGTCGCTGCCATGAATTTGATGTCCGCGCGAGTTGGTAAATATATTCGATTCGCCATAGCCATGAGCGTAGTAGCCATCATGTGGACTGTGGTCTTGCCTTGGCTGGCGGCCCGTCCACAAATAGCCCAACACCTCGATCGACTCGAAGCTCAGGGAATTGATGGTGGGGCGATGTTCTATACCGAATTGGATGCAATGGAACCGATCCTGCGACGGATTGAAGCGCGGCATTGAAAGAGCCCTAGTTGGACTACTCCATTTCCGGTCGCACTATCGGCTCGACGCGCTAGCGAGTGGGTCGATCGACGCGTATTCGGCGCTTGCAGTGCCAACCATAGGGACCCACTCGAATGGCACGTCGAGCTGATATTGCGGGACGAACTGTCCAAAAAGCCCCGACAAATGTTGAGTACGCGTGGTGGAACTGGTACGCTAGAAGGTATAGCGTCCGCCCGAATCGTTTAGCCTTATCTGCGCCCCCCTGTTCTTGGGAGCCACATTCGATCGAGTGCCGCCTCCACGAAAGGACTTCTGGTGAATTGCCGCAAAATCGTGAACTGCCGAATGTTTGACTGCAGTTTTCTGAGTTACGGTGCCCAAGCTCTCGCTCTGCTGGCCGTGCTGACTCTGCTGGTTGCACCCGCCGAAGCGCAGAAAAAGAAGCCTCCCAAGAAAAAGCTCCCTTCCCAGCAGTTCAAGGGCTATGGTGGTTTACCCGAACCGGTCAAGAGCGTTCCGGCCAAGTTACCTGGGGTTGTCCCCGTCGATTCTGCTCAGACCGCAGCGCGACGCCAGACGGCTGAGAAGATTGACGCGCTGATCGAAGCCAATCTGGCCAAGCATGGTTTGACTCCCAACGCGGCTGCCGACGACCACACTTTTGTGCGTCGCGCGTTCGTTGACATTTCCGGCGCGATTCCCAATCTGTTACAGACCAACGCCTATGCCACCAGCACGGAAGCTCGGAAACAGGAAATTCTAATCGATGGTTTGCTTGGTTCGTATGGCTATGCGGCGCACATGTACAACTACTGGGCTAGCATTTTACGACTCACAGATCGGCAAGGAAATCTGCTCGCCTACAGCTATCGCGACTGGGTCAAGGATCAAATGCGAATCAATCGACCCTACGATGCATGGGTCTACGAGATGCTCACTGCCGAAGGGAAGGTTTGGGAGAATCCGGCTGCGGGCTATACCCTCCGCGATGATGGAATGCCACTGGTACATGTCGATAATACCGTCCGCGTTTTCTTGGGGACGCAGATTGGATGCGCGCAGTGCCATGACCATCCTTTTGACAAATGGACACAAAAGGAATTCTATCAGTTGGCCGCCTTCACTAATGGCACTGCCACTAAGGAGGGAGGGAAATCGCCAGCCTATAAGAATGGCAATCCCATCAACCGCTTACGTGATGAAGCCAAAGCCATCGATCCCGATGCACGCATCCAAGGGACGATGAACCAATTGCTACTAGCCAATTTGTATCGCGTCTCCTTCAACGCGGGTAGCAAGCTGAAACTGCCGCACGATTATCAGTACGACAATGGCAAGCCAAATGAAGTGGTGACACCTGCCGTATTGTGGGGTTCGATACCGGCTGGCGACGAAAAACTTTCACGACGCGAGCAGTATGCCAAGTGGTTGACCTCGCCAGAAAATCCTTTCTTCGCCAAGACGATCGCTAATCGACTTTGGAAAAAAGCGATGGGAGTCGGGTTGATTGAGCCTGTCGACGATCTGCGCCCAGACAGTCCCTGTGAGAATCCCGAACTACTCGAATTTCTGACGCAAGAAATAGTTCGCCTCAAGTTCGATCAGAAAGAGTTTCTACGAACGCTCTACTATACCCAGACCTACCAACGGGCGAGTAGCGATTTCGATCCGTCGCTAGCAGAGTTCTACCATTTCCCCGGACCGACCTTGCGGCGGATGTCGGCCGAACAGGTGTGGGATTCGATCTTAACTATCGCCGTCTACAATCCCTTCTCGTACGAATTGCCTGACAACCAGCGGTTCAAGGAGATCGCAGATATTGACATGGCCACCGTCACCTTGGCCCAAGCCGAAGCAATCACGGGGCGTTACGACGAAGCGGTCAGTCCGCAAGCCCGTAACAAACTTATGAACTCCGCCGCGTATCGTCGACAAGTGCTCGCGCGATCGTCAGAGCTACCCAGTCCGCTCCCCGCCGATCACTTCATTCGCCAGTTCGGACAATGCGATCGCGAGACCATCGAAGGCGATAGCACCGATCCAACCGTGCCGCAAATCTTGACTATGTTTAACGGACCGTTCACGCACATGATGCTGGAAGAGGGATCGGTGATTTACGACAGTTTGGCCATGTCGGTCAGCGGACGCGATGCGCTGAACGTTATGTTTCTGTCCATCCTCAATCGCCCACCCACCAGTCACGATCGGGAAATTGGTTTACGTGAGATGAGTCGCGGCGATCCAGTCATGGGTTACGGCAACGTGGTCTGGGCTTTGATCAACACTCGCGAATTTCTGTTCATTCAGTAGCCAATTAGGAAGCAACGATGATGTTTCACAGCAACGATTCGATAAACGTACGTCAGGCTTTCTTGCCTGACTCGCATTCCAGTCGCTCCGCGCGCGACTTCGCTGAGCAATTGCACCATCACTCGGCTGGCTTTCATCCCACTCGGCGTGGCTTCATGGCCGACGCGGCGAAAGCTCTATTGGGAGTTGGCTGTGCTAGCGCTATCACTCACCACGGCATGCGCTCGCTCGCCCATGCGGCTGAGGCCGCTCCCGTGAAGGGCAAGGCCAAGAGTGTCATTTTTCTATACATGAGTGGTGCCATGAGCCACTTGGATACCTTGGATCCCAAGCCAGGCGCGAAGAGCCAAGGAGAGACGCAAGCTGGTAAAACGCGAGTCCCTGGTTTGGTCCTCTCCGACAAATTGCCCAAGCTTAGCTTCTTGATGAATGGCATTGCCTTGATTCGTTCGATGACCACCGAGACCGGCGCGCACGAACAAGGGCGCTATATCATGCGCACCAGCTACAAGCCACTGAATTCGATTCGTCATCCTGGCTTGGGAGCATGGGCCAATCACATTCTTGGCAAGGACAACCCCAACTTGCCGGGAAATGTGTTAATCGGCTCGTCCGAAGATCATCCCGGCGCGGGTTTTCTTCCCGCAGCGATTTCACCAGTTCCCGTCAGCGATGCGGCCGTCGGATTGGAGAACACGAAGAGTCCGAGCTATCTAACCGAAGATCAGTTTCGTCAGCGGATGTCTTTAGCGAATCAGTTCGATTCTAAATTTAAGGGCTCGACCAAAAGCCAGTTGATCGAGGCCTATGATCAGACCTATCGCGAGGCGGTGCGACTGATGGGCTCCAGCGAACTCAAGGCGTTCGAGATTAGCGAAGAGAAGGAAGAGATTCGCGACGTCTATGGCAAAAACAAATTAGGCCAAGCCTGCTTGCTCGCGCGGCGGCTAGTGGAACGTGGTGTGCGATTCGTGGAGATCGATTACGGGAGTTGGGACCATCACAACGACCTCTACACTCGACTCCCAGCCATGGCCACTGACTTGGACAACGCGCTCGGCGCACTACTTCGCGACTTGGCTGCCAAACAGTTGCTGGGAGAAGTCTTGGTGGTATTATCGTCGGAATTCGGCCGCACTCCAAGCATCAACGAGAATGCTGGACGCGATCATCATCCAGGTGTCTATTCAAGTCTGTTATGCGGCGCTGGGATCAAAGGGGGAGGAGCGTACGGTAAATCGGATGCCGAGGGGAGTTCGGTCGACGAGGATGCGGTCTATCCTGAGGATCTGAACGCTACCATCGCTACCGCTATGGGGCTGCCTCTTGGGCAAGAATACTATGCCCCCAACGGACGTCCCTTTACAATATGCAATAAGGGAACTCCGATCTCCAAGCTGCTTGCTTAGCATCGAGCCGGAAATATGTGTCGGGAATTCCCCCGAAGCTGCGGTCGCCAGACCGCAGGGAGTCTACGTTCTGGCGAACGTAGCTACGACTGTTATTTCCCGAACGATGCTTAGCATTTGGAATCGAGGTACTTTTTGTCGCAGATGGAACATTCAAGCAATTCAATGGAGTGCTTGATCGAGAAAGCAAGAGTCGGTGACTCATCGGCGCTGGGTGAGCTGCTTGCACGCTATCGCAAGTATTTAGTTTTCCTTGCTCGCTCGCAGCTTCATCATCACATGCAAGCCAAGGCCGACCCGTCGGATTTGGCTCAGGAAGTTTACTTGGCCGCTCATAATGGGATCGCAGATTTTCAGGGGAGGACTGCCGACGAGTTCTCCGCGTGGTTGCGAGGCATTCTGACCAACGTGATTGCCATGCAAGTTCGACGATATTTGGGAACTAAGAAACGCGATCCACGGCTGGAGCAAGCATTGGATCAACGGCTAGCTGATGCGTCGGGGTTCCTGCAGTCGGGCCTGGCCGGCGACGTGACCTCCCCTAGCCAAAACTTTGCTAGAAATGAGGCCTTCTTGCAACTGGCTGAAGCACTAGAAGATTTGCCTGAGGATTACCGACAAGTGATCGTGCTGCGGCATGTCGATTCACTTCCATTTGCCGAAGTCGCTCGACTCATGGGGCGCAGCGTCGACAGCGTCGAAAAATTGTGGGTGCGAGCGTTAGCCAAGTTGCGTGCAGAACTATCGTAGGTGGCCGGCACGTTTTCACGATTCCAAAGCCATTCCGCCTGCACTATCAACGAAGATGACGCGAGGAAGCTGAGCTGTAAGGACTTCCATGCGCCGAAAGAGTTCTAGTTCTTGGCCCTCCTCTGGCGTTTGAAAGCCCATCAGAACGATTGCAGCATCTTTCGACTCCGCGTGGATGACATCCGCGATCGGAGAACGAGTAACAATCACTCGCGCCTCGGCTTCAATACGCGCACTGGCGGAAAGCTCCTTCAAGTGCTGCTGCACCTCTGCTCGCGCTTCCTCCTTTTCAACAACTCGTAACAGTCGAATGCTGTTGGAACGCCATTCTGTGTTTTGATGGAGCAAGTGCGCTAGTAACATCATCAGCGCACCGTTTTCCATGCCCCGCCACCACACGTCGATTGTCCCCTGGGGAACCTCCCAATGTTGTTCGACGGAAGTGGTTTTCTCATCGTCCGTATTGCGATACTCTAGAAAACGTGCAGCGAGTACACTTTGTCCCATGCGCGCCACAACGCGAATAATTGAGCCAAAAGCCTCGGCCTTAGATTCGTCTTTGGGCCAACCGAGTAGGACTGTGTTAGGCTGCAAGCCACCGATACCGTGGCATTGCAATAGCGATTCGATGCCATCGGACAAGAATTCATTGACCGTAACCGCCGGGAAAGCTTGGAGCTCTTCCTTGGCAATGAACCCGCGCAAAGCTTTTTCGTAGCGTTTGCGACGTTCGGCGTGGTCTTCGATGTCACCGGTGACCACGTGCGCTAATGTCAATATGCCGTGCCCCGAAGTCAGCCAGTGTCCGTAGATCGGGATGTAAGCTCGCGTCCAACCTGTACCACTGAGCGCCATCACGATGGGTCGCCAGTTCTTGGGATGGTAGGCTTCTTCTTCAAGTTTCAAAAGTGCTCGCCGAGCCCGCTCGAACACAACACCACTCTGCAAATCGCCCCAACGTGACTCAATCTCTCGCCAGCGAATAAACCAGTGCAAGAGTGCAATGAAGCCGATCGAAACAATTGCCCAGACCCAGTTGATCAAAAACATTACTGCCACACAGCCAACGGCTCCAGCGAGTGAAATACTCCAGTGACGATAGCGAAACGTCGGACGATAGCTTGGATTCTTGGTGATCGCTTCATAGAAAGTGGCCAAGTTGAGCAGGCCATAGGTAATCATAAAAAACATAGTGATAATGGGAGCTATAGCGTTCAAATCGCCAAGCACAATACAGACTTGCGCGATGACGAAGGTGAGGACGGTTGCTCGACGCGGTTCGTTAGATTGTCCGCTCCCCGACGAAAAAAACTTCAATGAACGGAAGATATCGTCCTTGGCGAAAGCTTGCAGAATGCGCGGTGCCCCCATCATCGAACCAAGTGCCGAGGAGAGCGTCGCAGCGAAGACGCCTGCCGTGATCCAGATGGGCCAAGTGGCGATCTCACGTATAACCATCTTGTTCGAAATCAACTCTTCGGCAGGTCTGGCGCAGCCGAGCAAGACGGCTTGAGAAATGTAGACAAGGGCTGTGACACCTACAGCCAACAACGTTCCCTTGGGAATCGACTTGGATGGATTCGCCAGGTCTCCCGACATATTGGCTCCCGCCATAATGCCTGTAACCGCTGGAAAAAATAACGCGAACATGGTGAAGAAGTTTTCACCTTCTGCAAACTTCGACGACAAGTTAGCTTGCAGGTAGCTCGGGTTGAAGTCCGCAATCGCACCTGTATAAAACGAACCGAGGGCCATGACTAAGATTGCTAAGATCAAATACTGAACTTTGATGGTCCAGCCTGCGCCGATGTAAACGCACACGAAGACCGCTAGGTTCGAAAGGCTGGCGATCGCCAAAAAGCTACCAGAGACCCCAGGGAAGGTTTCTGTCACCGCCTCGGTAAATCCAATGACATACATCGCGACCGAAATGGCTTGCGCCAGAAAGAATAATACGCCAATCGCGCCGCCAAACTCGACACCCAGTGAACGGCTGATAAGGTAGTAGGCCCCACCTCCCTTGACGCGCGTGTTGGTAGCGATCGCCGAGAGCGAAAGGGTCGTCAATGTTGTGATGACTTTGGCGGCGATTACGATCAGTACGGCGTAGATGACTCCCGACTGACCGACCACTTGGCCAAACCGCAGGAACATAATTACGCCAAGAATGGTTAGCGTGCAGGGAGTGAATACACCACCGAACATGCCAAATTTCTTGGTGCCTGACGGACTGGTTGTTGCGTTGCTGGCCATGAGGTTCGTCATTGATCAAGAAAATGAAAGGCGATTGGGATTGGTCCGTTCCAACTGCAAGTTGTTTTTTGAGGTGTTGGCTGAACCTAGTACCACAACATATCAATATCTCTGTTATGAAGAAGTCCATTCCAAGTAAACCCGCCTCTGCCAAGGGTTGCATTTTTGGATCACGACTCGAACCAGCTCACAGCGCATGAAGATTGAAAGCGATATTCGCGTGCGCGTTGACGAAATGCTGCGCGTGGCGGAGTTTGCCATTGCATTTCCACAGCGGGATCTTCACATTCAAACCCTGCGTCCACTTGACCTGCGAATCCTAAGGGACGGCCCCAACGACAATCAAGACCTGCGGAAAGTGGTCTAGCTGTACGCCATCTAGACTTGATGTGCATCTCCATCTTCTTGGTAGACGACGCGGTACAAGTCCTTACGTCGATCATTCCAGTTCTGGACGGAGCCGGATTCTCGGTGCCGCCGCAGTTGCTCAAAGTCTAAATCATGAATGATGACCGTCTCGACATTCGGGTTACATTCAGCCGCCACCGCATCCCGGGCAAATTCGATGTCGGCTGGGGTGAAAATACCGGACTGCGCGTAATGAATATCTGCGTTTTCGACAAACGGTAAATTGCCAGTACAGCCTGAGATCGCTACGTACAAATGGTTTTCAATGCAGCGGGCTTGAGCGCAGTGGCGAACTCGTAGATAGCCGTGCCGAGTATCCGTATTGAAAGGGACGAAAATGATCTGTGCTCCCTTTTGGGAAGCAATTCGAGTCAGTTCGGGAAACTCGATGTCATAGCAGATCTGAATGGCGACTTTACCGCAATCCGTGTCAAAGACTTCGACCCGATCTCCTGGACTAACACCCCACCATTTACGCTCGCTGGGGGTGATGTGGATCTTATACTGCTTTCCAATCGAGCCATCGCGTCCGAAGAGGTAGGCGATGTTATACAGCGTGCCATGCTCGACGACGAACTGGGAACCACCAATAACATTGACGTTGTACTTAACTGCCATTTCGGCGAAGAAGTCTAGAAACTGAGGCGTAAACTCAGCCAGACGCCTGGCTGCCGTACCACGACGAGTGGCTTCCACACAGGAAAGCAGTTGGGTGGTAAACAATTCGGGGAAGAGGATGAAATCGCATTTGTAATCCGAGGCAGTGTCCAGAAAGAACTCACACTGTTGCGCAAATTCCTTGAAGCCCTTGACGGAACGCATTTGGTATTGAACAACACAGATTCGAATTTGCTCAATGACGCTATGAAAACGCCGCTTGGCCCCAAGGACGTGATCGAGATTTGTCCATTCCAAGAAAGTCGCGTAACCACGCGACGCTTCATCGGATGGCAGATAGTTCGCAATCAAGCCCTTGACCATGAATCCGTTCGAGAGTTGTGCCGTTAATACTGGGTCATAAATTGCCTTTTCAAGAACTTGATCGATGTACTCCCGTGCGGTAAGCTTCTCGGCATGTTGGTGGTAATTCGGAATACGCCCGGCAATAATGAAGCGGCTTAGATTTTTGTTACGGCAAATCTCCTTGCGCGCATCATACAGCCTGCGCGAAAGTTTCATGCCACGAAAATCGGGATGCACCATAATCTCGATGCCATAGAGTGTATCCCCCTTAGGATTGTGATTGCGGATAAAGCCGCCATCCGAGATGGCTTTCCCATTGTGCCATTCCAGATTGTCATTGTATTCTAGGATTAGGCTTGAGGACGAAGCTGCTAATCGCCCGTCAACCTCGATTCCAATTTGGCCAGCAGGAAAGTTTTCTAGCTGACTCTGCAGTTGTTCGCGTGAAACGGGCGGTATTCCCGGAAAGCAGATTTCCGCCATGGCCACCAATGCGTCGTAGTCATCTAGCGCAAGTTGGCGGACGCCTATATTCCATTCGAATTCCTTTAAGTTGAGCGTTTCCATTGGCGAACTTCACCTTTCGAATTGATTGCGGTTCTTGACTTACGTCGCGGGGCTATGAAGCCATTTGAGGCTGGGATTGTAAGGCGGTTTCTAGGGTCTTGGAACGGACTGAGTTTCAATAAAATCATGCAATCCCTCTTCCCCACCTTCTCTGCCGAATCCGGAATGCTTCATGCCACCAAAGGGAGCTTCCGCGGTGGGACCGGAGCCGGTGTTATGCCCCACATGACCGAAACTTAGACGTGAAATCACCCGCTCCGCTCGAGCGTCGCTCTTCGTGAAGACATACGCCGCCAGGCCGTATTCAGTTGAGTTGGCTGCGGTAATAACTTCGTCCTCGTCGGTGAATTCAATGATTGGTGCCAGCGGACCAAACGTCTCGTCCTGGACACATTCCATGCTGGCGGTCACGCCGCGTAGTACCGTCGGAGCAAAAAAACTGCCCGCCTGCAAATTCGCAAGGCTGGCATCGCTACCTGCAATTCGCTGCGCCCCTTTGGCCAGAGCATCGCTGACATGACGCTGGACTTTCTGAACGGCATTGCGATCTATGAGCGGCCCCATATCCGTCCCTTGATCCATTCCATTGCCAACTTTCAGTGCAGTGGCCCGCGCGGCAAGTTTCTGCGAGAATTCTTCCGCGATACCAGCTTGCACGTAGACTCGATTGGCGCACACGCAGGTTTGTCCCGAGCCTCGGAACTTGTTGGCCATCAACTGTTCGACCGCTTGATCGATGTCTGCGTCATCGAACACAATGTATGGCGCGTTGCCCCCGAGTTCCAAAGAAAGTCGCTTCAAATGAGGTGCTGTGGCGGCCATCAGTTTTTTGCCCACGGGGGTCGAGCCGGTAAAGCTGATCACCCGCACCGCAGGATGTTCGCAAAGTACATCACTGATTTCACCAGCCGGACCGAGGACCAAGTTCGCCTTCCCGGCGGGCAGTTTTAATTGTTCCAGTAAGGTAAACAGTGCGACCACCGACAAAGGTGTTTTCGATGAGGGTTTAATAACGCAGCAGCAGTCCGCCGCCAGCGCTGCTGAGAATTTCTTGGCCAGCATGGCCAATGGGAAATTCCAGGGGGTCACCAACGCCGCGACTCCGGCAGGGCGATAGTTGACCGACCAACTATGGTCCCTTGGTCGGCCTGACAATTGCTTTGGCCGCAAGTGTTCGATACACGTCGAGTAGAAACGAAAGAAGCTCGCTGCGTATTCGGCCTCACCTTGAGCCTCCTTCCACGGCTTGCCATGCTCATGCGTGATGACTCGTCCCAATTCCTTTCGATGTTCCGTGATCAAATCAGCTAGCTGACTTAGCCAGTGACTACGTTGTTCGATCGATGCTGGATTTGCGAGAGCAACAGCGGCCGCATCTACGGCTCGGTTCGTTTCGGTTTTGCCCATAACTGGAACAAGGGCAATGGTTTCACCCGTCGCGGGGTTGCGAACTGGCATCGTTTTCCCGCTATCGGCAGCACACCAACTTCCGTCAATGTAGCCGAGCGAATTCTTTAACAAGGGTGACTCGAGCATTCTATTTCTTTCGATTTTGTTGTGGAGTTGGTGGTCTGTCAAAGTTAAGACCTAGGGTTGGCAGTAGTGGACGAGGTTATCAGTCCCTAACCTATAAAAAATCAAGCGGACTCGCGGGCCTCGTCCACTACCTCAAACTCTTGGGTCGTAAACCCGCATCCGGTGAACGCCGACCGCGCCTGAAACTTGGCTGACTCTCTTGATAATCCCGTGAACATCAACGCCATCGCTGCCGCGCGTGTGATCAATAATGAGAGCGTGAGTGCTACAAGTAAAGATAAAACACCAATCAAGATCTGGCTCCGTTACCGCCGTCGACAACTACCTTACAACTACGAATTGTGCGCACGGCCTATTTCCGCTTCAAGTCCTGCCCAGTCAATCTTTCCTTGACGATCCAACAGGCTGACCATTACAGCCACAAGCCCAGACATGACGAACGCTGGCGGCAATTCTGAAAGAGACTCGAAGCTACCACCAACTACCGGAATCTGCGGCGCGATGAACTTGAAAAACGGTACGCTGACAAAGCCAGTTATCATTGCCGCTAGAGCGCCGCGCGCGGTTAGCTTTGACCAGTAAAGTGATAGTATCATGGTCGGGCAAAACGTGGCTGAGATCCCCGACCAACCGAAAATAGCAAACCAAAACACGGTTCGCCCAGGAACCAGTGCGGCGACCGCAAATGCAATCGCCAGCGCGAACGCGGCAAGCAGGAAAGTCACCAGGCGACTTCGCCCGAGCAATTTCGCATCGGACATCTCTGGATGTAAGACTTTTTGATAGTAGTCGCGCACAAACGCACTTGAGGCGAGCACTAAGAGCGAATCAACGGTGGACATGATGGCCGCCAAAACAATCGCGATGTACAAGCCGATGCCCCAGTCGGGAACTGCGGTGGCGACCAACATGGGTAAGACTTGCTGAGCGCCTGGTCCCAGTTCAGCGGTCATTGACTGTGACGGCGTCATTAGCAGCGCTCGTCCAACCATGCCGACTAGCACGGCTCCCAGCGTCGCGAGTAGAGTCCAGATGACCGCCACAACGGCGCCTGGGCGAATTTCTTTTTCCGATCGCATAGAGAGAAATCGCACAAATATTTGGGGCGAACCAAGGAAACCTAAACCAATCGCCAAGAATCCTAGAATCGTGAAGACGCTATTCCAACTCTGGCCTCCCGGTCCCCACAGTGATAACAATTGAGGGTCCTGTGCCCGGATTTGAGCAACTGCGGGAGCGGTGCCGCCGATCGCCATCAGACCAAACACCGGTAACGCGACTAAGCCTAGTACCATCAAACAGGCTTGGAAGACGTCCGACCAGACGACTGCCACAAACCCACCGCTGACGATGTAGACCAACACGACGGCAAAGCCAACGATTGCACCTACATAATAGTTCCATCCCAGAAAACCTTCGAAGGCAGTTCCAATGGCGTCGATCTGCGCGCTCACATAAATCGTCACGAATACGACTAGCGTGAATGCGGACACCAAGCGAATGCGTTGAGTCGTATCGCGCAGTCGTGATTCCAAGTAGTCGGGGATGGTAATGGAATCGTAGCGATCGGTTAGCCGTTTAAACCTTCGGCAAAGAAAAATCCAGGCTGCGGCGACTCCTAGGACTTCACCTAGCACTACCCACAACGCCTGCGCTCCGACGGCGGCCCCCATGCCGGTCAGCCCGATCAAAAGCCAAGCCGACTCGCCCGTCGCACGCGAAGAAAAGGCTGCGGCCCAGAACCCAAATCGCTTCCCTCCCGCATAGTAATCGCGCAGGTCCTTCATCTGCCGAGCAGCGTAGACGCCGATCAACAACAGAACAATCAAGTAGATAGCGATACCAACGAGTTTCATTATTGCGCGAACTGCTTCAGTCCTCTAAAAAGTCGGGGGGGTACAGGCGCTAACAATTTCGCAGTCTTCAGTCCGCAAATTTCGAAAGCGGTGAGGGATCCGGCTGGAGAAGTAGTAGCCATCGCCTGCACCGAGAATCTCCGATTTATTTCCCACTGTTAGCTCGATGGCACCACGCACAATGACCCCTGCCTCTTCACCTTCGTGCGTGAGCATATCGGATCCAGTATCGCCACCTGGAACGTAAGTCTCATGTAAAACCTGCATTTGTCGGCCAGATATCTGTCCGCCAATCTGACGAAGTACAACCAAACCATCAGCGATGCGAGTCATCTCATGAGCTCGGAAGAAGATCTTTTTCTCCGGCTCAAACTCGTCTGCGAAAAAGTCGGCCAATGCGAGTCCGAACACCTGCAAAATCTTCTTCAATGATGCGACCGACGGACTGACTCGATTCTGTTCGATCATTGAGATAGCGCCGTTGGTCACGCCAGCTTGCTTGGCGAGCTCGCGTTGCGACATGCCATAAGTTTCTCGCAGACGGCGAACTCGGCTTCCGACATCAGCCAAATTGGGACTGGGCTCATTCGCAGGTATTTCCACTGTGTCGAGCCGTTTGTTAAGCATATTAAACACCTGGACGCGCGTGACAGACTAAATAAACACCTATTGCCACAAGTCTAGCAAGTAGTGTTTAATATATCAATCGCATGACTGGGTGGCTGCGAAGTACCTTTTCCTCTGGCTAAATCACGGAAAACAAGTTTAGCAGCCATGCGTTTAAATGAATCAGCCGAGGATATCAGCAAATGACAAGCAACGCGGACTTGATCGCACGACGACTCGCAGTCACTCCACGCGGTATCTCGATGGTCACGCCGGTTATCGCTGACTCAGCGTCGGGCGCGTGCCTGACGGACGCAAGTGGCCAGAAGGTCATTGATTTTGTGGGTGGTATTGGTGTCATGAATGTGGGGCACTGCCAACCAACCGTAGTCCAAGCGATTACGGACCAGGCACAAAAACTGCTGCACACTTGTTTTCAGGTTGCAACTTACGAGCCATACGTTGCTCTCTGTGAAAAGCTCGGCGAGTTGTTGCCGCATGGAAAACATACGAAAACAATGTTGGTCAACTCCGGAGCGGAAGCGGTCGAGAACGCGATCAAGATTGCCAGGCAAGCCACGAACCGATCTGCGGTAATTTGCTATACCGAAGGCTTTCATGGCCGCACGATGATGGCCATGTCGCTCACGTCCAAGTTCGGTTACAAGATCGGTTGCGGTCCCTATGCACCGGAAGTCTATCGTTTGCCCTTTCCAAATTTCTACCGTTATGGTGACGGCCTTAGCGAGCCGACCTTTGTTGAGCGCGAACTGGATCGCTTTCGTGAGTCTTTGCTAAATACGGTTGCCGCTGAACAAGTAGCAGCGGTTATCCTTGAGCCCGTACAAGGCGAAGGGGGATTTGTGCCGGCACCACGCAAATATCTTAGTGGATTGCGGACGATTTGTGATGAAAAAGGAATTCTGCTGATCTTAGACGAAGTTCAATCAGGGTTTTGTCGGACTGGGCGCTGGGCGGCTTACGAACACTACGGAGTGCTGCCGGATATCTCGACCTGGGCCAAGTCGATGGGAGGCGGACTGCCGATCGGTGCTGTCATGGGACGTGCGGACATCATGGATGCTGCTCGCCCCGGGACGATTGGCGGAACTTACGGAGGCAATCCAGTCTGTTGCGCGGCCGCATTGGCCACGATCAAGTTGATGGAGGAGCTGCAGCTCAATACGCGGGCAACTGTCATCGGTGAGATTATCAGCACACGACTGCGCGAGTTGCAATCGCGTTTTCCACAGCATATTGGCGACGTACGTGGCCTGGGCGCGATGGTTGGTATGGAACTCGTTAATGCTGGCGATCCTCATCAGCCGGCCACCGACTTGACGTCACGTGTATTGAAGGCATGTGTCGCACGTGGCTTGCTCATTTTAGGAGCAGGAATTTACGGCAATGTGATTCGCTGCTTGATGCCCTTGGTAATTTCCGACCAGCAGCTCAACCAGGGCCTTGATATTTTGATCGAAGAAACAGAGCGAGCGATTGCGCAGTAATCGCGAATTGGACAACTCTTACCAGGAGAAGAAGTAACTTGACCCCTTTTGCCATTGGTGGCTTACAGTTGAACACGTCTGGGCTGCGAGATAACCTGCCCTACATGACGGCCAAGCTCGACTATTTCATGTACCTTTTTCCATGGGTACAAATGGTCGTTTTCAGTGAACTAGCCAGTTACGGTCCCAATCCGGCCAAGGCAGAACCGCTGCCAGGTCCGGCCGAGCGTAAATTCCAAGAGATGGCGGCCAAACATAAGATCTGGATGATCAATGGATCACTCGTCGAGATTCTCAACGGCAAGCACTACAACACACTCTCGGTCATTGACCCGACCGGGGCGGTCGTCGGACGCTATCGCAAGATGTTTCCATTCTTGCCATACGAAGAAGGTACCGAATGTGGCGATTCATTCTTTGTATTTGATGTACCCGAGGTCGGACGGTTTGGCGTTTCCATTTGTTACGACATGTGGTTTCCAGAGACGACTCGCACACTCGTTAGCATGGGGGCCGAAGTCATTTTACACCCGACTCTGACTGGAACGATTGACCGAGACGTAGAACTCGCGATTGTTCGCGCCACCTGCGCCACCAATCAGTGTTTCATGATTGACATTAATGGTGTTGGTGATGGAGGCAACGGAAAAAGCATCATCTGCGGTCCAGCCGGCGATGTGTTGCATCAATTCGGCGCTGCCGAAGAACTTGTACCAATGGAAATCGACTTGGACCGCGTTCGGCGATATCGTGAAGTTGGACTTCGCGGACTCGGACAACCGCTGAAAAGCTTCCGTGACTCGAATGTCGTCTTCCCGGTTTACGCCCCAGGCGGACGAAAGGGTGACTATTTAAGTTCGCTCGGACCGCTAGAAAAGCAATCGCGAGGATCGCGATCTGGACTAGTTGAAGATGGACCGAAGTCCTGAGGGAAATCAAAGTCTTGTCGACTTCCGCAACGACAAGAAATTGATTGGCTGAATACTAAGGGAGTTTACGAGAAATGCACGAACAAGAATACGATTATTTCAATTTTAAGTCTCTGAATCCATGCGACGTTGCGCTTTACAACGCCACGCGGTTGCGTACGGACAATTGGCATTTCCTGCGTGACAATGCGCGGCGCCTACACCGCATCACGAAATCGGGCACGCCGGATGAACGGTCCGAAGTGATGTGGATCACGGACGCCTGCACCGAAGTTTTCAGTTTTCTCCGCCCCTTGGAGGAATTCTTCGTTTTCCCAGGGAGTCCCGCGTTGGAGCAAGTTGCGGAGTCCTTTGCGGGTAAACGCTACGAGGACTTCGCTCGGCAGACGATTCGCATGGTACGAATGTTATCCAATGGTCTGTACCGCAAGCTCGATTTAACCGCTTCGCGCTTGACGGACTACGGTGACTTACTCAACGTCGCCAAACTGAGTGAGGACATTCACACGCGAATTCGGCAAGAGAAACGACCCTACTTTCAGGTTTTAGTCGTTGACGACGTAACGGATATCGAAGCCAAGGAACTGAGGCGTCAACTGCGAGATCTCCGCAGACCCGACGACTTGTTCTTCTACGAAGTGGTTGTAGCGCGAAACTATGAAGACGCCCTCCTGGCCGTGCTGATGAATTCGGACATTCAAACCTGCGTCGTTCGCTACAGTTTCCCGTTTCGATCGATAAAACAGTTCCGACTACTAGAAGAACTCCATTCATTGCTGAAGCACGACGTGCCGCAGATCGAATCATCAATGCCTACCGAGCGAAGCCTGATGCTCGGGAAGTCGCTCCATTCCCTCCGCCCTGAGCTTGACCTCTATATGGTTACGGACGCACCGGTCGAGAGTATCGTCGGTGAACCAAGTCGAGTTTTCCGAAGAGCTTTTTACCACCAGGAGAATTTTCAGGAGATGCACCTGAGCATCTTGAAGGCAGTGAATGAGCGGTACGAAACACCCTTCTTCAACGCACTCAAAAAATACAGCCAAAAGCCGACAGCCATGTTTCACGCCTTGCCTATCTCGCATTCAGCTACGATTGTGCGGTCGCACTGGATCAAGGACATGGGAGAGTTCTATGGACACAAAGTCTTCGAAGCGGAAACTTCAGCCACCACCGGTGGGCTTGACTCGTTACTTCAGCCCGGCGGTTCTCTTCGAGACAGCCAGGAGCGGGCAGCGCGTGCCTTCGGTGCCCGTCGAACCTATTTTGTGACAAATGGTACTTCGACCGCTAATAAGATTGTGATGCAGGCCATCAATCGCCCTGGTGATATCGTGCTGCTGGCACATGATTGTCACAAGTCACACCCGTATGCAGTCATTCTATCCGGCGCGTATCCAATTTACCTAGATGCTTATCCGCTCTCAGAGTATTCCATGTACGGTGCCGTACCGCTCGTCGAGATAAAGAAACGGCTGCTAGAGCTACGCGCCGCTGGAAAGCTCGATCGCGTGCGGATGCTGCTTCTGACTAACATTACGTTTGATGGCATCGTCTACGATCCGATGCGCATCATGGAAGAGGTTTTGGCGATCAAACCCGATATGATCTTCTTATGGGATGAAGCCTGGTGCGCCTACGCACGCTTTTCGCCTATTTTGCGACGTCGAACAGCCATGTGGTCAGCCGCTGAACTGCGCAAGCGATTCGCCGATCCTAAGTACCGCAAGCAGTATGCAAAGTGGCGTAGTGAGTTCGACGCGCAGGATCCAAGCGATGATGCAAACTGGCTGGAGCAACGTCTTTTACCAGACCCGGATGAAGCGCGTGTGCGTGTCTATGCGACGCATTCAACGCACAAAACGCTAACAGCCCTGCGTCAAGGTTCGATGATTCACGTTCACGACCAAGACTTTGAACATCACACCCGCAATGCTTTTAATGAAGCTTACATGACGCATACTTCTACCTCGCCCAACTACCAGATACTAGCGTCGCTCGATGTCGGGCGGCGGCAAGTTGAGTTGGAAGGTCATGAAATGGTTGGCCGCAGTATTGAGCTAGCCATGATGCTACGCGAACGGATCACCGCCGATCCGCTCATCAGCAAGTTCTTCACCGTCTTGTCTGCCAAGGACATGATCCAGCCGGAGTTCCGCCCATCGGGGTTGGAAGAGTATTTCAGCAACAGCGACGGCTGGTGCCGCATGGACAAAGCCTGGTTGGGGGACGAATTTGTACTCGATCCAACCCGCGTCACTCTGCACGTTGGGCGCACAGGCCTCGACGGGGACACCTTCAAGAAATTGCTGATGGACCGCTTCGACATTCAGATCAATAAGACGTCGCGTAACACCGTCTTATTCATGATCCACATCGGCATGACGCGCGGAACTATTGCTCACCTGGTAAACGTGTTATCTGAAATCGCGATCGACTTGAATGACAAACTCGATCGCTGGAGCCAGGTGGAGTTGGACGTCCATCGACGACAGGTTTATTCACTCAATGAGGACCTTCCGCCACTTCCCAACTTTAGCCGCTTTCATCCTGCCTTTTTGACATCGCCTGATAGCGCGACTCCCGAAGGGGATCTGCGCCGGGCGTTCTATCGCGCCTACGACGACGCCGCTTGCGATCATCTCAAGATCGAAGATGGATCGCTTCTGCAAGCAGTCGAAGCTGGCGGCGATGAAGTGGTCTCAGCAGCTTTCATTACACCTTACCCTCCTGGTTTTCCTGTGCTGGTTCCTGGGCAAGTCGTAACCCGCGAGATTGTGAGATATCTGATGGCGCTTGATGTAAAAGAAATCCATGGCTACGAACCAACATTCGGCATGCGCTTGTTTACGGCAGCGGTTGTCGCCTTGGAAGACGAGAAAGTCAACGGTCGTATGCGCTTGCCGCAAGTAGTAAAAAACGCATAACTCTATCGCAACTAAATATCCGTGCGCCGCGTCGAAAGCGACCGTAGCGTGCAGAACAAGAAAAACTGCATATCAATCTGTAACTCGAGAGCCAGGGAGATCGAATAATGTCAGAGTCAAAGCAACGCACCCTCAAGGGAATTCCTGATATTCGACTGTTCTTTCACCGAAACGAAACCCCCATCTACTTTGTCAGTGCCACCAACTTCAACTTGATGGGCATTGATGAATGGGTGAGGAATTTTCGTTACATCACCTACATCGATTGTTTTGACGGTCAACATCCGCATGTGATCACACCTACCGAAATTCCGCATCGACCGTTTACTTCGATTGAAGACATCAACAACTACCTGCTCGAACACAAAGAGGTGGTCGATATCATCCGGCGGCGTGCCAAAGACGGAAAAGGGGGAAAGGCAGTCTTTCTGTTTTTTGACGAGCAAACCGAAGCTCTCTGTGAACAATTGGGTTTGGAAGTCTGCTTCCCATCATCCCAACTTCGGCAAGAAATCGATAATAAAATCATGACCACGCGTATTGGTAACCGCGCTGGAATTGCGAGCGTACCCAACGTGCTGGCCAAATTGGAGAGCTATCAACACATGCGCGAGTTGACTGTGAACCTGGGCCAAGACGTGGTCATACAAACGGCCTTTGGAGACTCAGGACATACGACGTTCTTCATCTCAAACGAAGACGACTGGAACAAACATGCTGCCGAGATTGTCGCGGATCCCGAAGTGAAAATCATGAAACGCATTCGCTGTCGCGGTGCCGCCCAAGAAGCTTGCGTGACGCGACACGGAACTATCGTTGGCCCGATGATGACCGAGTTGGTTGGATTCAAAGAGCTAACACCCTATCGCGGTGGCTGGTGCGGCAACGAAGTACTGGCCGAGTCATTTTCGCTGGACGTTCGAGCTAAGGCCTGCGATATGACCTTTCGCTTCGGTGAAGAGCTACGCAAGATGGGCTATCGCGGCTATTTTGAACTTGATTTCCTGCGCGATCTGGATTCCGACGAACTGTATTTGGGCGAAGTCAACCCTCGGGTTACCGGCGCAAGTGCCATGACGAACTTGGCGGCGTTCGCTCATGCCGACGCTCCACTGTTCCTGTTCCATCTACTTGAATGGTCGGACGTTGATTTCGAACTTGATGTGGCCGAGTTAAATGCACGCTGGTCTGATCCCGAAAACATTGACAGTTGGGGACAATTGGTGATCAAGCATACCGCTGACACAGTCGAGCTCATTACCTCCGCTCCGCAGACAGGTATTTGGCGACTGCACGAAAATGGAAACGTGGAATACGTTAGAATGCAAACGCACCGACGAACTGTCGAATCGGAGAAAGAAGCGTTTTTTCTGCGCATTGCGAAGCCAGGCGATTATAAGTATGAAGGGGCCGATCTCGGCATTCTGATCACTCCGGGTCGATTGATGACCGAGGACTTCCAACTCAACGACCGAGCGCTGGCTTGGACTAAAGGTATAGTGTCGGAGTTCAAGTCGCGTCCGATCCAGCCAGCCGAAGTCGAAGTTGCAGCGGAAGTCGCCGAAGTCGCGAATTTTAAGATGATGTAAATGTCTGTCATTTTCCAGGCAATCTCAGAATTGCAACCGGGCCCCAAGTGGAAGCAACTGTTCGAACGCATGTGGCCCGCGTATCACCGGTGGTTTCTCAAACAGGGAGATCATGCGCGGCCAAAATTTCTGAGTAGCGAAGCGGCATTGCAGCGGCACATGCCAGAACTGATGCCGCTCTATTCGCAATTGGTGGAACTGGGTGGAGGATCAGATGCGGTGGCTAGGTTCCTTAGCCTGTATTGCCCAACGCCCTATTTGTCGGGCTGTTCGCAAGCCGTCTGGACGCGTGACGAGTCGTTTCTGATACGTAACTACGACTACAGTTCCGACCTGTGGGAAGGGCTATTGCTGAAGACATGCTGGAACGGTAAGCAAGTTATGGCCATGAGTGATTGCCTGTGGGGCGTGCTCGATGGGATGAACGAAGATGGGTTGGCGGTATCGTTGGCCTTTGGTGGACGCAAATCGCTGGGCGAAGGCTTTGGTATTCCATTAATCTTACGTTACATCCTAGAGTTTTGTGACACGACGGCGCAGGCTACCGAAGCGCTTAGCCGAATTCCAAGTCACATGGCCTACAATGTAACTGTTCTAGACCGAGCAGGTGCCCATGCGACCGTGTTTATTTCGCCTGACAAAGAGACGATTGTGTCGCGCCGCACACTCGCCACGAATCATCAAGATACGGTCGACTGGCCCGAGCATGCGAGGGCCACGGCCAGTCTTGATCGCGCTCACGTGTTGACACTTCGCCTGCAAGACCCGCATGAGACGCACGAGCGGTTCGTCGCACGATTTCTTGAGCCGCCACTGTACCAGCTCAACCATGCTCACGGCTGGGGCACTCTCTACACAACGACCTATAACCCTCAACGCGGCGTACTCACCTGTCGCTGGCCTGGTTACATGCTTGAAAGAACGCTCCAAGACTTCACGGAACAATCCATCGCACTGCGATTCTCTTTGAGCTCGTGACTCTTAACGCGATCCCTAAGGTCGAATCCGCGTCGGCAAGATCAGTCGAAAAGCAAAGCCACGACTTTGTCAGCGATGAGCCGATACCAGGGCCGATGCAAATATTCAAGAAAACTTTCTTGGGTTGCGCGGCGGTTCAAGTTTGTCGCGGCAACTGATCGTTTATGCCCAGACTAGTTAGTGTTTCCTCTAAACCTGTATAGGAATCTGAACCATGCGCCGTCGAATCCATTCGTCTCTAGTTGCAACTCTGATCATTGGCAGTGCGAGCATCGCGGGCGCACAGCCACCAGGTGGCGGTCCTGGAGGCCGCGGCGGATTCGGAGGTCCAGAGGGGGACATGATGCGCATGCTGCCAATTATGGCCGCCCTGGATGCTGACGAAGACGGCGAAATCTCAGCAGGCGAAATCGAAAAGTCCATTGCGGCTTTGAAGAGTCTGGACAAGAACGAAGACGGTAAGCTTACCCAAGACGAATTGCGTCCTGAGTTTGGTCGTGGTGGGCCTGGTGGAGATCGCGGTCGCGGTGGCGCTGAAGGACGGGGCGCTGAAGGACGGGGCGCTGAAGGGGGTGGCGTCGGTGGCTCAGGTGATATGGTCAGTCGACTGATGGCGCTCGACAAAAACCATGATGGCAAGCTAGCGAAGGACGAAGTGGAAGGACGCTTGCAAGCCATCTTCGAACGAGCTGACGCCGACAAAGACGGCTTTGCTACGAAAGAAGAGATTGAGAAACTTGCAGGCAGCTCTGCCGAGAGAGCTGGGCCGCAAGCCGGTGGACTAGGCGAAGGTGGACGTGGTCCAGGAGGGCCTGGCCCGGGTGGTGAAGGAAGAGGTGGTGAAGGAAGAGGTGGCCCTAGTGGTGAAGGACGAGGCGGTTTTGGCGGTCCACCCAGCCCTGAACAATTCGTAAATCGAGCCTTCGAATTCGATGCCGACAAAGACGGCAAACTGAGCAAAGAAGAGTTGACCAAGATGTTCAGCGAAGTTGGACCGATGGGTGGAGGACGCGGTGAAGGTAGGCCCGGAGGTGGAGAACGGGGGCCAGGTGCTCGCCCTAGTCGCCCGGCTGGCGACAACTAGTACGTTCGCCAATCCGTAGACTCCCTGCGGTCCAGCGACCGCAGCTACGGCTAAGACGCTATATAATCCGGCGGTCGATCGCTAGATTTCAACGTCCCTTTTTCGCTCCAATGAACTTGTGTCTATGAAAACGATCGCAGTTGCCTTACTCGCTGTTTTACTGCTTGCGCGCGGCAGTTGTAATGCCGAAGATTTTTCTTCGTTTCATGAAAATGTTCTCGGTACCTCGCTCGAGCTGCGCATCCGAGCCGACTCATCTGGTGCAGCTTCGCGCGCAGAACAGTTGGCTTTGCTGGAAATCGATCGACTGAGCAAGATTTTCAGCAGCTACGATGCGAGCAGCGAGTTCAGCAAATTTCAATCGCTGCCCACTGGTTCGGCCATGCCGGTTTCCAATGAGTTGTACGAAACAATGCAACAATGCGACCAGTGGACGCGAATTAGTCGCGGGGCCTTCAATCCGGGCGTCGAACAACTTTCACGACAATGTTAGCTGTAGCGGTTCCTTGTCCCTGGCCAACGTCGCTGCGGACAACGACACGGCTGAATTTTGGAACAAGTCAAAGTGGTTTGAAGCGAAGTATCCATGAATTTTATGCGGCGGGTTTGGAACGCAATCGCAACCATTACCCCAGCGGCAGCCGATGGTGCACTGGCATGGTCCCGGCTGGATACAAACGGTCGTTAAATGTGTCGCTGGACATGGCGGATGAAGACCAACGTTTGCTCGGCTACAAGACGCTCAATCTGCTCAACGGCGCGAGCGACGAATCAATGCTGAGCAGCGTCCTGTATTCCAATATCGCTCGCCAGTACATGCCCGCCATGAAAGCTAACTTTGTTCGCGTAGTCATCAACGGCGAAAACTGGGGGATCTACTCGAATGTGCAACAGTTCAATAAAGAGTTCTTAGTAGAAAACTACAAGTCGGACAAAGGGGCGCGATGGAAAGTCAGCGGTTCGCCTCGCGGAGGGGGTGGGCTGGACTATCGCGGCGATGATCCGGCGAACTACGGGCATCCTTACGAACAGAAATCTGGCGGCAAGCAGGCGACGGCCAAGTTGATTGAGCTGTGCCGCGTGCTCGATCAGACGCCAACGGAAGCGTTGCCTGCTGCCCTTGAACCGATCGCCGATGTGGACGAGTTGCTGTGGTTCTTGGCGCTCGATAATGCACTCATCAACTCCGATGGCTACTGGATTCGAGCCAGCGACTACAACATCTATCTAGTGGGCTCGCGAACACCTGGGTGTCGATGCGCACTGCAACGACTCAATGGGGGATAGCTATGACGTTAACACGCTGTACCTTGACACGCCCGAGCTGGACCTATTCCATCGCACGGGAGAATTGGGAAATGCGAAGCATCGTATCCGCCGCTATGGTGACGAATCCACATTGTGGGTTGAAACCAAAAGCAAGAAAGCCAACGTCGTCAACAAGAATAGAACGGCGACCAACGAAGTGGAAGTAATCTCGCGACTATCAGATTTTGCCAACCAAACTCCGTGGTGTGGCGATTGTTTCGCGGGGCGGATAATTGAACGACGTTTACAACCCACCGTTCAAATCCACTACTGAAGTTGACGCCAATGTTCCCACCGTCGCGATGCGTCTGACGGTTGCCTGGGTTTGCGGATGGACGATCGCGATGATCGCACGCAGTAAACGCCCCGTTGGTGCGGTGGACACACTTTCGCTCACGCTGATCCTGATGAGCATTCTCATAGCGATGGCCACGCAGATCATCGGTGACAACATTGCCCGGGCATTCAGCCTCGTCGGCGCGCTTTCGATTGTCCGTTTCCGCACCGCCGTTCCGGAAACTCGCGACGTTGCATTCGTGCTCGCGGCGGTCGTGCTAGGCATGGCTGTCGGAGCGGGACAATATTGGGTTGCCGGCATAGGACTGCTCGCCGTTGGTTTGGCAACACAGTTCAATGCATCTCCGAAAACAACTATCGAAACCCCGTCGCTTTCAACGAATACTTGGCGACTGACGCTTAAGGTTGGCTTGCACACCATCGATGGTTGGGAACCGGAGCTGGATCGGATGACCGAATCCTACCAACTCGTCAGCGCTGAAACGACTCGTCGCGGTGGAGCACTGGAACTCGTCTATCGCTATCAACCACGCGAGGGCTTTGACGCGAGCAAACTTATTGCTTCGCTTAACGCGATCCCCACTGTCGAGTCCGCATCCGCCAAACCTATTGCTTAAACCTCAATCTTCCATCGACTGGGCATTCAACCACTTCTGTTTTGAGCTTCTTCGCCATTGGCTCCATAACGGTATCCAAAAGGGTACTACTAACATCCACGCCCATACTTGATTGTTGATTCGCCCGGGGGTAGAAGTCAAGGATGGTCCTGAAACGATGTTGGAAAAGTATCAATAAGTAGGCGTGATGCAAAAAGTTTTTGGAGCAGCTCAATGAAGAAGATCAATCGTATTGTCAGAGACGTTCCTCAACATTGGGTTGGTGATGGCTTCCCAGTTCGGAGCCTGTTTACCTACGGCGGCGGAAACGAGTTCGACCCGTTTCTGTTGCTTGACTACGCTGGCCCGTACGAATTCACTCCAGCCAACGGTCGGCGCGGCGTAGATGTGCATCCTCACAAGGGATTCGAGACGGTCACGATTCTGTATCAGGGTGAGTTGGCTCACCGTGATTCAAGCGGTGGCAGTGGGCGACTCGGCCCTGGTGACGTTCAGTGGATGACGGCAGGCAACGGTATCGTTCACGAAGAATATCACAGCGACGACTTCACAAAACGGGGCGGCACGTTGGAAATGGTCCAACTCTGGGTAAACCTCCCTGCGAAGGACAAACCCACACCCCCCAAGTATCAGGACTTGCGTGACGACCAGTTTCCCCGAGTTGAGCTGGCCGGAAGTGCGGGCACAGTTCGCGTGATCGCAGGACAATTCGGGGACGTGCGCGGTGCTGCCAGTACGTTCTCGCCGATCAATGTTTGGGACTTGCAACTGAATGCGAATGCAAGTGTCTCGTTAAAAGTACCTGTCGGACACACTACGGTCCTGATCGCTCAAGCGGGGAGCCTGACGGTCAACGAATCGCACCTGAAAGCGGTCGAGCTCGCCTTGTTCGATCGCGGTGGGGACTCAATTACAATTGAAGCCGCTAGCCAGTCGCGAGTGCTAATCTTAACCGGCGAACCGCTCGGCGAACCCGTTGTCGGTCAGGGGCCGTTTGTGATGAATTCTCGCGAGGAAATCCACGAAGCGATTCGCGACTACCAAGCGGGGAAGATGGGAAGTCTAGAAGATTGGAAATCGCCATTTTGATTAGCCACTCGCGCGTTAGCTGTCGTGTACTGAATAAAACAATTCAGTCACGTCAGCCATGAAGAATGCAGTTGCTCGTTTCGTGTGCTGCGGTCCGATGTCGCTCAGGTAGTTCGGGTAAATCAAAGAGCGGGCGTATCTCGACGGTCCCCCTTTTTGCCGGTGGTATACGGGTGGAAATAGCGATCGCTTCGTCGAGATTGTCCACGTCAATGATGTAATAAAGCCTACACTCCAGCACAAAGATGGTTGCGCTGCGTTCGATTGCTTATAGTCGAGTGCCGATGCGCTGAATCGACATTGCATGGAAGAGTTTTGCGAAAAAACTTCAAAGTTGCAAGTTCGCTAGCTTTTTCGTCAAAAATCTTTGCTCGGACGACTGGCTGGAAAGCTCCAAAGCGGTCTGAATCGCCTTGCGTCCGGCTTCGACATCGCCCAGTCGCAATAGAAACTCCCCTCGTGCCGCGTGAGCTAGCGTGTACTGACGAAGCTCGCCGCGCGCGAGAATTGCTTCAACGATCGCAAGTCCAGCCTCCGGCCCGTCACGCATCGCAATGGCAACAGCGCGATTAAGTTGGACGACGGGGCCGGGTAAGAGTCGCAACAGCACGTCGTACAGAGCGATGATCTGGGACCAATCGGTGTCCGCAGGCGTTTTCGCCTCGGCGTGAACTGCTGAGATCGAGGCTTGCAGAGTGTACGCACCGAATCTGCCACTGCGCATCGATCGTTCGATCAGCTCGGTCCCTTCGCGAATCATCGCTTGGTTCCATCGCGCGCGGTCTTGATCTTCGAGCAGTACAATGTCGCCAACGGAGTTCGTGCGCGCCTCGCGACGCGACTCGTGCAATAACATCAGCGCGAGCAATCCACGCACTTCGCTGTCGTCAAGTAAGCTCAGTAATAATCTCCCCAGCCGGATCGCTTCATCGGACAAATCCGCTCGTGTAAGACTCTCACCGCGCGAAGTGGAATAGCCCTCGTTGAAGATCAAGTAGACAACCGACAGCACACTGTCCAAGCGGCCTGGTAATTCGCTCACTTCGGGAATTTCAATCGGTATCTTTGCGTCCCTTATCTTGGCTTTGCCACGCACCAGACGTTGAGCCATCGTCTTTGTTTCAGTTAGAAACGCGCTCGCGATCTCTTCGGTCGTCAAACCACACACTTCGCGCAGCGTCAATGGCACTTGAATCGACGGGTCGATGGCTGGGTGGCAACACGTGAAGATGAGACGCAGCCGATCATCTTCAATTCCATCGGCGTTCTTGGCTGCGTTGGACTCACGAATTGCATCGAGACGCCGCGTCACATCGATAGCCATCTCGCCAAGTTTTGACTTGCGACGGATCCGATCGATGGCTTGAAAGCGTCCAGCAGAAACGAGCCAAGCAACAGCATTTTCAGGAATGCCATCTACGGGCCATTGAACCAGTGCCGCCGCGAAAGCATCCTGCAGCGCATCTTCGGCCAAGTCGAAATCGCCCAATACCCTTACCAGCGACGCGAACACTTTTCGCGACGCTTGCTGGAAAGTTGTTTCAATGGTCTGTTGGACCACATGGTTCATAGTGAATAGCCCAATAATAGCAACTTAGAGCAAGGTTTTCGGCGCTTGTTGGTACGTAGCTGATCTGACTCTGCCAACGACAGCGAGAGATTCCAGAGTAGAACAATTGTCCCCAATTGTTCACGATTCTATTGACCCCAATTGTTCACGATTTTATTGTCCCCAACTGTACAGGTTTTTGACGGGATTAAGCAATCCGAAGCGTTGAACCATTGAGACAATGGTTCTACTCTTTCTCAATTCCAACGTTTACCATGCACGGTCAATGTTCAGTTGTAATAGCCTTCAGGAAATCTCACTGGCCAATGCCAAACAGCTCTCAAGGGACGTCCCGAACCTTTATGGATTGAACGGTCTACCTACGAGCTCGTTCCATTTCTGTCGCTGCACGGGTGTTAGGATCTCGAGGATGTGCTTGACCGTTTTTTGCGTTACCGGCGATTGGGACATATCTCGCGGCGGACGACGATCATCGCGCCCGAAATGGTTGGGTGGGCCATCACCGCGTCCGCCGGGTGGGCCCCCTGAGAATGGACCATCTCCTCCGAAGCCGAAGCGACGTGGTGGTTTGCCATCAGGTGGTCCACGATGGTCAAAATCTTGTGGGCGCGGTGGTTGGTTTGGCCCCATTAAAAAATTATCGCCGCGCCCTGGCCGCGTCTCTTCGATGATGCGGTTGATGTCGGAAGTCTGTTGGCTTGTCAAACCGAGTACAGCAATTACCTCAGAGGTTTTGAAGGCAAATGGCAATTGCCTTTGCAGCGAGATCTGACGCAGGCGTTTCAATTGTTCGTCCGTCAGCTGCTCGGAAACAAAGGCGTCAAAATCGTGTAGTAGCGCCGTCAGCTCTAAGTTCTCGCTTTTCAGGCCACTAGGGTTTTGATTCGCCAAGGAACGACGCTCGCCCTCAAAGCCAAAAATCGCATCTCTTAGGATCGTTGCCTTCTCGGCCGGAATCGCGAGTTCTTCACGCACGGCTGGATCTTCTAATTGCAACAACGGAAACAGGTTGTCAAGAATTCGCAGCTCATTGACCATACCCTCCACGCGAGCCGAAGTGGCCGATAGTTCACTGGCCAGTGTTGGGTCATTGGACCGCACACTCAAAAAATCGCGGTAGTACTCCAGCGAGGTCTCCAAGAAACTACGCCTTAGGTCCTGCAAATCAGCCCGATACGCCAATTCGCTTTCACTCAAGTTACTAAACGTGTCGACTGCTGACCGAGCTTGCTGAAAACTTCGTTCAGCCAGTCGTCGTTGTTCGGTTTCTCTGGCTAGCGCGTTTTGCGTAGCCCGTTGCTCGCGCCAGACCATCAGCGTAGTGGCCGATAGTGCCAATGTTGATAGGAGTAGTATGCCACTGGCGACGGCCACCAGACCGCTATTGCGACGTCGCCATTTCGCCAATCGTTCCCAGGCTGTGGGCGGTTTGGCTTTGATCGGTTTATCGTGCAGCCAACTCTGCAAATCATCGGCAAAATCGCTTGACGTCGCGTAACGCTCTGATGGTAACTTGGCGATCGCCCGGCGAATGATAGTGTCTAGTTCGATCGGCAGCCAAGGATCGATCGACTTGGGCGCAAGCGGTTCTTGTTCGGCAATTTCGTTGAGCATTTCGCGATAGCCCTCGCCACGGATCGCGGGCTGCAACGTCAGTACTTCATAGAGTGTTACCCCCAACGAGTAAATGTCGGTGCGATGATCCAGCACTGCGCGATTGCCTGCCGCCTGTTCAGGACTCATATAACGCAGCGTCCCCATCGGGTCACCCGTGCGCGTCAGTGGCGATGCTGCATCTTGAACTTGAGCGAGTCCAAAATCGGTAACCCAAAGTTTTCCAGCCGAATCCAACAGCAGGTTGGCTGGCTTGATGTCGCGATGAATCACGCCATACCCGTGTGCGTAGTCGAGCGCCAGTGCCGCCTGAATCGTCAGCTTGACCATCGACCTTACGTACTCGCCTCGATCGGAATGGCCACTGACGATCGACTGGCTTGCTGAAGCGAGTGGGAGCGTGGATGAACGGAAGCCTTTCCGCGTTTCCTGCTTGCCATTGGTACGTTCACGCCGCACTTCTTCAATCAAATCGCCAACCGTTTGCCCGTCGATTAGCTGCATAGCATAGTAATGGATACCACGCTCACTACCCACGGCGTAGACCGGCACGATGTTCGTATGGTGGAGAGCTGCTGCAGCATGTGCTTCGTTTCGAAATCGTTGCAATCGCACTTCGTCCAGTCCGCTAGCGAATGGCAAGACTTTTAGGGCAACGCGTCGACCCAACGATAACTGAATAGCCTCATAGACGACACCCATCCCGCCGCGGCCAATCTCACCAACGATTTGAAAGTCACCGATTGGCTTGGCCGTGAATTCGGCGTCGGGCGCAACGAGCGCGGAAGATTTCGGCGGTCCAGCGCGATGCACCAAAGCGAGCCCTTCGAGCGCTGGCCGCAGTTCGTCAGCAATGTCGACATGCTTGGACAGGTAGGCGTCCACGGACGGAGCCCCGCCTTCGTCGAGCAAATTCATATAGCGCTTCACCGCATGGACCACGCGATCATCGCTATCCTCATTGTGTCGAACAAGTAGGTCCAAAGTGATGTCATCGCCAGCCATCGTGCTTGATCCGTCGTTTTTTTCAGTTACGGGTTGCTGCGTACTTTTCAACTATTATTTGACAAGTTGCATTTTCCACTAGAGTACCGCCGCAGTAAAACGCAAATCTGACGAAGATACTCGGTTGCAATTGCTGTGCGTTCAATACGTGGATCGGCTCAAAAACTCAACTGGCCAGAATACACGTACTCTATTCGTCGATGTTGTAGGCCCGTAGTCGCTCGCGCAGAGTGCCGCGATGAATTCCCAACAACTCAGCAGCTTTAGCACGATTCCCGCCAGAGTGTTCAATTGCAGTTTGGATCAACGCTGGCTCGGCGGCTGCTAAGAACTGTGCATGCAGTGAGACGGTGTTTTCAGGAGCCTTTCGCAATGCAGCTAGTGTCCAGTGGCGGACTATTTCGTCTAGAGAACCTGGTTCCGTTTCGTCATTCATGTGAACCGGAGCTGGAAAATCAGATAATTGCAGGGGCTTTCCGCGAGCCAATAAGGCTGCGTGCTCGATGGCGTTGCGCAGCTCCCTTACGTTTCCACTCCAAGCTCGTTTTTCCAAAGCCGCGATAAGTGTTTCGCTCGGTTGCTGACTAAATGTATCGCTCAAGTTGGCCAGGAAGTAATTGCATAATTGCCCAACATCTTCCGCTCGGTGGCGCAGTGGCGGCAAGTGAATGTGCATGCCGTTCAGCCGATAGTACAAGTCTTCACGAAACCGCTTCTCTTTAACGGCCAAACTCAAGTCGCAGTTGGTGGCTGCCAGGATACGAACATCGCTGCGACGTGGAGTCATTTCACCTACGCGACAGTACTCTCCCTGTTCCAGTACCCGCAGGAGTTTCGCTTGAATTCCAGGTTGCAGCTCGCCAATCTCATCGAGCAACACGGTCCCTCCCTGAATCTGTTCGAACAAACCCGCCCGGTCGTCACCGGCCCCGGTGAACGCACCCTTAACATGCCCGAAAAGTTCGCTTTCAATCAACTCTGAATTGAGAGCGACCGGCGCGATCGCCAGGTAAGGTCGACTGGCACGTGCGCTATGACGATGTATGGCTGCAGCCACCAGTTCTTTGCCAGTTCCAGTTTCGCCAGTAATTAACACGGACAAGTCACTCTGTGCGACGATCGCAATTTGACGAAAAACTTGTTGAATCGCTGGTGAAGAACCAATAATGCAATGTTTGTCGTGATTTCGCGCGGCCAACATGCCACGCTTCCCGTCAGTACGTGAGGCATCTAAGTTCGAGTTGCATACGCGCGACGCATCTTCAAGTTTAAATGGCTTAGTCAAATAGTCACTGGCACCTTGCTTGACAGCAGCTACAGCAGTTTCCAGATCGCCAAAGGCTGTCATGATCACTACCGGTGCCCCATCAGTTGCAGCGATGAACTTGGGTAGTGCTGAAATCCCATCTTCATGTGGGAGTCGCACATCTAGCAGTACCATCGCAGGCTTACGCTCCGCAGCAATCGCGAGGCCATCTTCGGCGGAGGAGGCTGTCACAACCGCTTTCCCTTGGCCAATGAGCATTCGTTCAATAGCCCAGCAAATAGAAGGTTCGTCGTCGACGACTAAAACTAAGTCAGACATGGTTCACTTTGCATTGAAACTCAAAGATGGTACGGTTGTCGATTCGTCTCCATTCTACTTTGCCAGAAAGTTGCATTGCCGCCCGCCGAACCAGTGGTAGCCCTAGCCCCATCCCCTCGGGTCTGGTCGTGACAAACGGCTCAAATAGTTGTTCGGCCACTGCCGGATCAATACCGGAGCCATCATCGGCGACAATTACCTTGCAAGTATACTCTGCCACCGTCGCACGCACCTGTACACGCTTAGCAGCCTGAAGTCCGTTGAGCACTAGATTAGATATAGCTGCTGTGAACGTCGAGCCATCGGCAACTTCAAAGTGCTCTGGCAACTGCTCCAAATCCCATTCCAATTCCACTCGTAGATGTTTGGCGACTGCCGCATGGCTGGAGCGGACATCACTCAAACAAGTGAGTACGGTAGCCGGTTCGTCAGACTGTTGCTCGCCCGCGCCAACCATCATTAGGCGGCGCACGTAGTCCTCGGCATCCTCCATCTCACGTAACGCTACATCTACTTCTTGCTTATCGGCACTCGCACAACTCTGTCGGTGAAGTTCCAGAGCCAGTCTCGCTCCTGTCAATGTATTCCTCAATTGGTGCGCCATACCACCAGCGATCTGGTGAAGCAGCTTTTCGCTCTGCTGTCGATTGACCTGCTTCCAGAGCTGGTTCAATTGCATTGACATTTTGTCAACGGATTGGCCCAAACGTCCGACTTCGTCTGTGGAACTATCTGCCACCTGCGAATCAAAGTCTCCGCCCGCAACCTTTTCCACGCTAAATTGTAGCCGCTGCAATCGACCAACCAACCGACCAGTCATGGCTGTTAAAAGTGTGGTAAGCAAGACAATTGTTGAAATTCCCGTTACCAATGGAAGTAGTCCCGCGCGGCGACCGGCAGCCTGAACGCGAGATTCATCGAACAGGACAATTACCTGGCCGACGCTATCCGATCGATTGTGATTCATCGGCCGACGAATACTAAGCGCCAGGTAGGCCAACTGACCAACTTCAAGTTCTATGGCGTCCTTTGCTTCTGAGCCAGCGCGAGCCGAAAGTGATCGAACTGACAGGCTCATCTTAGATTCCAGGCCGTTTGGGAGCGTGCTCGCCTGCAAAACGCTGCTATCATCGAGGGCGATCAATTCCGTACCCGATAGTTTAGCCAGTGACGAGACTACTGACATCGTCAACGGAAAACTCGCTTGTTGTATCGTTGAATTGATTGCATCAAACCTCTCTTGAACTTCGTGAATCGCCCACTGTCGACCCACCAAAGACGAGAGAATGGCGACGATGACGGCAGCTGCCGCTGACGTGGCCAGCAGCGGCCATAGCAGTCGAATTCTGAGAGATAGTTTTCTTGGAGACCGCACAACTAGTTTGACTTACAATGGCTTAGAGCAAGCAGGCTGAATACGGTCGCCAAGTTGGGATCGCTCTCCAACCATTTTGAATTGGAATTGGTCCAAGATCCATCGGCGGCTTGTAGTTTTCCCAAATGTTCGACTAATTCAGCGCGCCAGTCATGCTGCTTGCCAGCCGCATCGCTAAAGTCAGTCAGCTCTGCGGAATCGAGCGCTTTGGCGAACAAGTGATAATAATAGTATAGTCCCGCGTCCCCTAGACCTGGATTGGACTCAAGTGTGTAGTGCTTTTTGATCCATGTCAGCGCGGCGGCGACCCGTGGGTCGTCGGGCGATAGGCCCGCGTAGATCATACTCTTTAGTCCGGCATACGTCATCGAACCGTAACTGCGTAGTCCTCCGTCGGCGGTTTCGCCAGCGGCAGACACGCCATCACCGGAGACGGTGTAGTAAAATCCACCGTCGTTGACTTCGGCCGCTTCGGCACTGGAGTTATGTGGCGATTCCAGATTTTGACAACGTGAAATGAATATCAACGCCTTGGCAATCGCAGCGTCGTTCTCATTGTCTTTCATGTTGCTGAGTGCGTCTACCAAAAAGGCGGTATTGGACAAATCGGGTCGTGATTTGCCGCCGTAACCCGCCCCGCCGTATTCCAGATTGGACGGGTCAATACCGTCCGATTCGTCAAACTGCTCGCCCTTAAGGAACCTCGCCGCTTTTGATAGCGCCTCGTCGTACTTTCCGTTCTCATTGGCAGCTTCTAAGCACAGAATAGCTACGCAGGTCTCATACATTTTCAAACGAGAATCGGGCGCGTGGAGCCCTCCAGTAGGCTGCGCAGAACTGGACACAAGTGCAATCGCTTTGGAGAGCATGGGATCGGTGAGTGGTACGTCATTTCGGATCAGCGCAGTGGCTGCTAGGGCAGTGACGCCAATGCCGACTTTCGGGCTAAAGGCTCCATTGTCCTGCTGGCCTCGCCGCCGCAAGTACTCGATACCTTTACGGACAATCGCATCTCGTTCATTAGTTGTCTGTGACCAGCCCTGAATGCCAGGCGCACTGACAATAGCGATCGTCAGTAACGCAAGCAGTTTTCGGTTAGCAATTTGCAATTTCATTGAATTGAGTCCTTTTTCATTAGTGTATACGAAATTTCACTTATTCAGCGGTAACGACTTCGCCGCCGTTGCGCGTTCCGCTGGCGCGCCACACGCTGGTATCGATGTTGTTGCTAACGGCGCGGACTGAGCCATCGCCCCAGACTGCGTTGACAATGCCCGTATGAAAGCTGCGTGCAGTGACGATAGCGAACGAAGGGCGTGTCATCGAGTTGCCTTCCTGTTGCGAGTTGTAGTCGCAATTATATGTCACATCGTTGTAGACGTAGGGGATTCGCGTATTGGGAGAAAACGTCGTGGTGAAGCAACTGTGATGCGTGTGCCCATTGGCCCATTCGGTGTGGCCGGTACCATTGCCTGTTGCCAGAAGGCGATCCGGTCGGCCCGATGCGATCATCGCTAGTGCATCCTCCACCGTCTGCGGTACATTGCTCGCGGGGGGGCCACCATTGCGGGTGTAGGCGGCCCAGGCATGCACTTCGGCCGCCAAAAGAGTGTTGCTTGTCCCGTCAGTAATATTGCCTATTTTCATGTTGGCATTGGGATAAGTAATGCCATTTCCACCTTGATTAGTGCGTGGATCGTATACGAACCAAGTACCGGCATTGAAACCATAGTTGGTTGGATAGAGATAAATTCCACTCGTACTTCCTGTGCTACTCGTGTCCCTCAACTCATCGCCTTTCGGATCTGATGGACAATAGTAGACAGGGACGCGGAAACGACTGACCACGGGCTGCTGCGACCAGCCAATACTTAAATCAATCTGATTGTAGAAGTTGCCCTGTTCGAGGTACGGCATGATTCGCCCGTGCGCTGACCAACCTCCACCGCCGCTAGTTAAATCGGTGCACAGGCTTGGAGGCAGGCGCTGCGTCGCCGATTCGTAGTTGAGAGTTGCCAAACCGATTTGTTTAAGGTTATTGCCACACGACATTCGACGCGCCGCCTCTCTCGCCGCCTGCACGGCTGGCAGCAACAGTCCAACCAAAATGCCAATGATGGCAATTACAACTAGTAGTTCCACCAAGGTAAAGCCTCGCGAATCTCGTCGCATTCTTGTTACTCCTGAAAGTGCGGTATCAACTATCCAGCTTGGTGGCATTGCAGATACCGTTCCATTCAGTAAGAGAGTCAATCCTATTCGGATTTGCCACACTCTCCTCCACGTCAGAAGTTGCTTCGCGATGCAAAAACCACCGACTCGGTGGCAAATGCGTCTTTGCTTTGGATCTTGCGCGTTTCGTAGTTGAGAAGGAAACCTCAATTCTTAACTAGTTGCTGCGGCCGACGGTCGTTGAGCGCTGTTCAGTTCTGCGTGCATGCTGATCGTTAGATATCCAGCCAAAAGCGCGCTGGTTGCGAATATGGCCAGCCGACCACGTCTTTGTAATCTATGCTTCTTGAGCAATAACGCGATCTAGTGCTCGCCAACTTCACTCTCCAGGCTTAGCCGTGCCCGCGATCAAAGTCGCCAACGTTTCCGGTCGCCTGCTAGTTAGTGTTCATGCTCCATTTGGCGAAGTGAATAAACATATACGTCAAGGTGCACAGTTAAGACAGCGCACTATTTTGCAAGGGAAGCCGCTAGAGATATTGCCGTTGAAAATCAAGTATGCGGCTCATCTATGTAGGCTGGCTTGTTCGCCTCGGCCTCCAACTGGTCAAATGACTTACAGAGCTGTTCCAAAAAGCCAGCCTTGTCGCCGGTCCAGTGCATCGGCTCACCGATGAAAATATCGCAGATGAATGGAACAAGTAGCCCCTCGCCACGTGGTAGAGCTTTCCCCAGTCCATGCATAAAAATAGGGACGATTGCAATTTCTGGGTGCCGCTTCGCCAAATGCGCAATGCCAGCTTGCAGGGGTTGGCGCTTTTCTGGTTGTCCTCGCGTTCCTTCCGGAAATAACAAGACAATTTGTCCTTGGTCCAGCGCCTGAGTGAGCGGTGCCAATGGATGTGTTATATGTCCTCGAATTTCTCGATGGATGGGAATAATCCCCAAGATACGAAGCGAAAACCACGCCCACCACTTGGTCTTCAAGAAATAGTCGGCGGCAGCCACGGGACGTACCTGGTGCAAGCGATTCATTCCGAACAAAGTGATCACTGCCATGGTGTCGAGATGACTATTGTGATTGGCCACGATGACGGCTGGCCCTTGCTGGGGCAGTCGACCGCGATTCCGAACGTTCATCCCCATTACGATTAACATAACGGGGTGCACGACAAACAAGAAAAAGAGGTAGCGAAGAGATCGGTGCGGCTGCGTTGGCATGTCGCTTGGTGCGCTTACATTTATAGGCTTAGCCATAACAAAACCGTATGAAGTGAAAGAATACTGGGGCCGTGAAAATCAAGCTGTCAATCCGATCGAGCACACCGCCATGTCCAGGCAAGGTCGCCCCAGTGTCTTTAACTCCCAGGTCGCGCTTTAAGGCTGAGATGTTCAAATCGCCGAGCAGCCCAGTTACTCCGACGATCAAGCCGGCTATGGCAGCGCGAGGGGTATCCAACATCGTTAGGACCGGTCCCAGTAGTGTTGCTAACAGGATCGTGGTGCCCAGGCCCCCCAAGAATCCTTCCCATGTCTTATTGGGGCTAACCTGCGGTGAGATCTTGTGTCGTCCGAAGGATTTCCCCCACATAAATTGCGCGACATCGTTACTCTGAGTTAAAACCAGCAGCAACAGTAGGAGGCCTGGACCTGGAAACAACGACGCCTGGTTAGTGGGCCACACTGGCGGGACCAGAGGTTTCTCAGCTACATTCAGCACTAACAAGTACGTGGCGTGAGACAAAAAAAAGACCGTCCCCATCAAGCCCCATTGCACCGTAGCGCTGGCTTGTAAGAAGCCCTTTGTTTCCCCAATCAAGATCATGCGAGTGGGAAGCAATAGGAATAGGTATACCGGAATGAAGATGATGAACATTCCATATTGTCCCGTGGCGATCCAGGCGTATTGAATCGGGATGGCCGCGTATGCCCAGAACATTACTCGTCGATCAGCCCGCCGAGACGGAATCAACGAGAAGAACTCTTTCAGAGCCAGAAAACTCACGAAGGCAAAAAACCAAATGGCAGTTTGTGGCGACAACAATAGACTACCTGCCACTAGTCCGGCAATCACCCACCAAGTTCGTATACGAGCTCTCAATTCACTCCAATTGCGGTTTGGCTTGAGCTTGATCAAAGCGAGCGATACACCACTTGCAATTAGCAAGGCAGCGAACACGCCCAGTAAAACCACGCGAACCGCCAATGTCAAATGAACGAATTGCAGCCACTGACTCACGGCGTTTTCTTTTCATGGATAATTAAATGGCTAGCGGCCGCACGCAATCTCCGGAACGCAGTAATCACGCTGCCACCAACGATGATCCACAATGATATTTCTAACAGTCCAATCGGTCTGTCAATTACTTTCATAGCCTGCATCCAACTGCTAGGAACTACCAAACCCAACAAGGCGACCAGTGTTAACAGTGCCATGCGTTGTTGTTTTGCCATCGGGCCTAGAAATAGTTGTCCCGCCCCCACGCTGGCCCCAATCGCCCGCGTGTATGCGACCAGCAACGCGAGAACTGCGGCGGACCAGCCGGCCACGGGCTCGCTCGAATAGGCGTAGCCAGCAGCTATCAAGAGAATCGGGTCACTCACGCGATCAGGGACTTCGTTGTAAAGTGGGCCTGTAGCTGACGCTCGCCCTCCTTCGACCGCCACCATCCCATCCAGCAGATTGGCAATCAATCGGAATTGAATTCCGATGATGGCCAACAACCAACCACTGCGCATGGCGACTTCGTTGGTTGCCCACCCAGTGAGTAGAAATCCGCACGCTCCGAGAATCGCAAACACGACGCTCGCCATCGAAATGGCATTGGGTGGTACGCCCGCATTCGCAAGCTTAGCGGCAATCGCCTGAAAGATGCGCCAGGATCTTGTTTTCAACGGTCGCCGGTCTTCAGCCGAAGAGCTCGTCTCAGTTGTATCACTCATATCGACCGTCTCCGGCTGCCTGCACTGGATTTTCGAGGCTGCTGCCGTGAGTTCTAGTAGTGCTGGAGGGCCAACCCATCAAGCACATGCCACCAATCACTAACAGCCACTCGAGCATCTGGATTGGGAGAATCAGGACAATTGAAATCGGAGGGGTTGATGACATGAGAGATTCTTGTGGCTTGACCATAGAGTCATGAAGCGCAGTTCGGCTCGCCATTATACTCTTGGCATGGTCGCCTCTGTTGCACCAACTGCTTGACTCGGGGATCATCAGTGTCAGTTTCGGGCCCAAGAAATACACAGTCCCCACCTTGGGTTTTGGCGGCATTCGCCGTCAAAACCCAAGGTGGGGACGCGTGCTGCGCAACTGCGGCCCGAGGGCGACGTCAACGCTCGCTCCACTCGCGTTGACTTGCCCTGGGCTAGAAAATCGGCTGAACCTTCGGCCCGAAGAGAATCTCTCTTATAAATCGCACGTTGCTGCGACAGGAGACTCAGTTCGGAACAAAACTCGCATCAACACATAATTGCTAAATTGCTATTTGTCGCACAGCCCAGGCTCGGCCTCACTGGACTTAGGCTGAATACCGATCCCTAATACTGTGAACTCCGTAAACGGTTACAATGGCAGAATCGACCTGACTAGGGCAAATCATCGTTGTCCACGTTCGCAAAACTAATCAACCGGCAATCATGCAAATCGGAAATGTGTCCATCGCCCATTCGATCACGCTTGCTCCAATGGAGGAGCACACCAATTATCCTTTTCGCCTGCTCTGCAAACAGCTCGGGGCGAGTCTCGTTTGCGGGGAGCGCGTGGACGCAAGTGATGTCGCCAAGCGAGATCGCCGCGCGATCAAATTGTTGCACACCACTCCGACCGAGAAACCTGTCGTTGGCCAGATTAGCGGCAACGATCCACGCGTGATGTCGGAGGCAGCGAAGATCGTTGCGGAACAGGGCTTCTCGATCGTTGATCTCAATTTTGAATGTCCGATTCGGCGGCTGGTAGGTCGCGGTGAAGGGGGTGCATTGATGTCCGACCCGCCTGCCATCGCGAGGCTTGTCGCCGCAGTTGTCAAAGCCGTTAATATCCCTGTAACGATCAAGATTCGCACAGGCCCCGATGCGAACCGCGAGACAGCGGTCGAAGTAGCGCAGTTGGCCGAACTGGCGGGCGTCGCTGCTGTGGATGTCCATGCACGTAGCGTTGCGCAAAGTTACGTTGGCGGTCCCGATTGGTCAGTTGTGGCAAGGGTCAAACAAGCGGTCAAGATTCCTGTCCTAGGAAGTGGCGGTGTCCGCGAACCGATTGACGCCGTCCGGTTCCTCAGCGAGACCGGCGCCGATGGGGTTGCCATCGGTCGCGGTTGCCTCGGCAACCCTTGGATTTTCAAACAGGCTCGGGCCCTTGTTCTGGGAGGAGCTACTGTCGCGCCACCCAACGTCAACGAACGCGCACGTGTGTTACTACAACTGGTCGAAGGCGAGTTCGCTTTGTACGGCAATCCGCTGGCCCTCAGACGTTTACCTCGTGTCGCATGCTACTTTGCTAAGTTCCTTCCCGACTTCGCTTCCTTCTCTAGCGAGATCCAACGGGTCAAGAACTTTTCAAATTTTAAGCGGCTGGTCAGGTCGCACTTTGTCCATGCGTAGATGTTCCCTGCCGATAGCACAGTTGCCACGCCCGTTGGCGCGCAGTGACCCGCGTGCTCTTTTGCTTGCAGTCGGACTTCCATTCCATGCGCACGGCTGAGCGGTGCGCCTTGGCGAACCTCTTTTGAGCCGTATCGGGTACTTCAGCTGACATCTCCAACTTAGCTAAGCATCAAGCAGCCTGTTGAGTGCGACGGGTGTAATCCTAGCGGTTGTATAGTCTCCAGGTTGCAGATGTTTTCGCTCACGCTTGTCGAAGCGCATAAACAATGGGCACAGTTGCAGCTTGGATTGCCGGAGCAATGCCAGCGGCGACGCCAGCGATCAATGAAACGATCGTTCCGGAAATCGCTAGTCCAATCGATGGTCGAAAAGCGATAGTCGCTCCTTCTGCGCCAATAGCGAATCCGCCAAGGCCCAGAGCGGTGAGCGCCAACGCGGTTCCAACCACACCACCAACAAGGCACAGGAGGGTGCTTTCGGCCAAAACCAATCTTAACGCTCGCATCGGACGAACGCCGATTGTTTGTAGTACCGCATACTCCTTAATTCGATCTTGAACACTCATCACGGTGGTCGTGGCGACGAGTGATAACACCAACCCGACACAGGCGTAGCCGAGCCAGTGGGCAAAACCGATCAAGTCGACCAAATCGGAAAGCGTACTCGTTTGGAACGCACCTTTGCGTCGCGTCTTAGTGGCGACGGAGCCAGTTCGCAAGGTTGCGTCAATTTCGGCGGCTACGCGATCAGGGTTGGCGTCGTCCGTCAACAAGACTTCGTGCTGTGTGACCAACCCTGCGGCATTCAGTCCGCGAGTGTATTGCAGGAACGCGAGACTCGTATAAATCAGATTCTCCTCTGATGGCACGTGCGATTCAAAGATGCCCACGACCTTCACCGAAATGTCACCAATGGAAAACTGATCGCCTGCCTTGAGGCCGCGACGCTGAGCGACGTTGCGACCAACGATCGCGGCGTCATGTTGTGATGTGAACTGCTGCCAATCGCCGCTGGTTAATCTGATGGGCCGCGTCTTTTGTATCTGCTCGGGATCGGCTCCATTGAACACGACGATATCGAGGCTCGCTCGGCAATTGTTTGTCCAGACTTGAATCGGCACTACATCGCGGACGCCGGGAAGCTCTTTGATCTTCTGCGAATAGTCTTCTGGCAACCGGCTGGTCGTCGGGCAGAATCGATTCTCTTGGAACACAATCAGCCTGCGATCGGCGTCTGCCCCAGTAGTCAAGCGATGCAAACCCTCTTGCACTGAACCGACAAAGCAGTACACGAACATCGCCACCGCCGCGCCGGTGACAGTAAGCAGAGTTCGAGTACGATGTCGCCAGATTGTTTTGAGAACGTAGGTAGTCATATTGGGGAGTCTGAGAGTCTGGGGATTGGGAGACAAAGAGAGTTGAAGTCGGTCAGCTAAAATTTTTGACGATGCCAGATTCTCCTTCACTCCCAACTCTCGACCTGGTCTCTCTTGGACTCCCCTCTCTCCCTCTTCCCCTCTCCCCCGCTCTGTCAATGAACTTGCCGCAGTCAAGCATTAACTTCCGTGAGGCTATCGCCGCCACGTCGCTGTCGTGCGTGACCATCAACATCGTAATGTCGAGTTCCTTGTTCAGACGCTGAAGCAGAACTTGGACCTGTTCGCTGGTCTCCGCGTCTAAGCTTCCGGTGGGTTCGTCGGCAACGACAACTTTAGGGTGCGCGACGATGGCTCGAGCGATCCCGACGCGCTGCTCCTGTCCCCCTGAGAGTTGTCGTGGATAGTGGTTTGCCCGATCGCTCAACCCAACTGCTTCTAAAGCCAAAGCGACACGTTGACGGCGCTGCGCCGATGACAGCTTTAAAAGCAACGTCGGAAGTTCGACGTTTTCATAAGCGGTCAACACTGGAATCAAGTTGTGAGTTTGAAAGATGTAGCCGAGGTTCCCCGCTCGCCAATCGGCCAGCTTGCTGCGCGACAAACTCGTCACTTCGGTTCCGTCGACCACGATGGTTCCCGAGTCAGCTCGATCAATACCACTGACGAGATTGAGCAGCGTGCTCTTACCAGTTCCACTCGGACCCATCAGCGAAACGAATTCGCCAGATTCGATATCCAGATCGATGTTGTCCAAGGGAGTGATGGTTTCATCCCCTTTGCGAAAGCTTTTTGAAACGCCGCGTAGTTCAACTAATGCCATTCAATTCATCCCTATCGTTTGATCGTCGCCGGTAACTATGACGTGGCTACCTTGTTTCAGTCTTTCCGAACCGCTGGCAATGAGTTTGTCCGTCACACTTAATCCCGCTTCGATTTCCACCAGCCCGCCAGCAGTTGGGCTTCCCACCTCAACAGATCGCTGTTGTGCCAACTCGTCTGAATCGACAACCCAGACGAACGTTCCGGAATCGCCCGCAACGACAAGCTGAGTCGGCACAAACATGCGTTCCGATTCGATCGCCTCGCAATCTGACTGCTCCACTACCGGAGCCAAAAAGGTTGCGGTGACGAGCATTTCGGGAGTGACGTTAGGCGGCGGATCAATCAATTCCACTTTCACCTCCAATGTGTTCTTTTGGATGTTCGCGAAACTTGTCATTTGCAGCACACGACCTTTGATGACACCACTAGAGGATGGCGTTGCAAGCTCGACCGGTTGCCCACGCGTGACCATCGGCACGTCTTCGAGCCGCACGTCGACGCGGACTTGCAGTCGACTCGGGTCGTACATCTCGATCACTGTGCTGGAGCTTTGGCCTGCCGTCCCTTCCAAGCCCATGACGCGAGTCCCCGGTGCGGCGACGAGACGTAGCACACGCCCATCCATGGGCGCTCGAATTATGTTCCGCGCGATCGCCAACTCGCTTTGGTGAACTTTCGAGCGTGCTTCGTCAAGCAGTGCCGTGGCGGATTGAATCTTGGCTTCGGCCTCTTGTAGTTGGCGGTTTTCTTCGATCAATAATTCAAGCTGTCGCTGCAACGCATTAACCTTCGCGTGCATCGCGGCGACTTCGTTTTGCAAGTTCGGCTGTCGCTGTCGCAATTCTTGGAGCGTCGCGTGCGCAGTCGCGTGTTCGCTCTCAGCTTGTTGCACGATGCGCTCGGCAATCGCGTCCCCCGCAGATTGCTTGCCTTCCAAGCTTCCTAGTGAAAACTTCAAGTTCGCTTCACTCGCATCAATCAAGAATGGCAATTTCCCGAGTTCAGTTTTTCCCTTGGCGAGATCAATTTGGGCATCGGCCAGCGGTACTTGAAGATGTACCGGATTTGCCAATCGTATCTCGGCCGCGTTTCTTTCAGCGATGGCTCGATTGAGTTCGCCTGCGTGAATCGCATATGAGGCCTGCGATTGCTCCAACGCCAACTCCGCATCGATAGCGATCAACCGGGCAATTGGCTCGCTTTTAAAGAGCTTCTGGCCTTCGACGACGAGTAGCACTTCGATGATACCAGGCGCGAGTGCGGGGACGCTGATCGCTGTCGGCCTGGGCTCGATCCAACCCGGAGATTGAAACAGCGTCGTGCCCGCTTGTTGCGCTTCGGCACGTTTGACGATCACGGGCAAAACGGTGACTGATTTACGAGGCATCAGTCGCCGACCCGCCGCCGCTCCCAACAACGCGAGAAAACCCAGTAAGATACCGATCGGCAATGCGTAACGAGTCACCAATCGCTGGCGGTGAGGTGTGACTTTCGTCGTGTCACCGCCAGGTGAGCGATCGAGCGCGAGCTGGCTTAGATCGAGCGGAGCGTGTGCCATGTTACTGGCCCGGTCTTACAAAGACTTTATTGGCCGCGACGGTCAAATTGCCCTGGTCGTCGCGAAATGCTTTGCCTTGGACAACGACGGTCGATAGCTCTTTGACATTCAAGAGTCCCCGCGCGTCTTGCGTAATAGGTTTCCCTGCGTCATCGACAATCTTCACTGTCGCCATGTTGCCTTTGACTTGGTCCTGAGTGCAACAATAGTCCCACGGCGTTGGACAACCTTCGTCAGCTGCACAATACGGTACTTTCCGATCGACAATCGTGAACGCGGCTAGCCCTTCGACGAACGGCTGGCTTGAACCACCAATAACTCCGACTAGCGTGATGTCTTCGCCATCGCCGATCGACTCGCGAGCTTCACCAACCGGGACCGCGTCTTTGGGTTCGGTCGCAAAGACGAACTGCGAACCTGCTGCTCCTCCTTCGTTCGTCGTGGCAGTTTGTGATTTGCCACAGCCAACGGCAAGCAAGGTAAGGCTAAGTACCATCAAGCTCAAAATCATTTTCATCATTCAAGTCTCCTTTAGTTACACAGCTTTCAGACTCGTTGCGACTTCAGCTCGCAACACTTTCAACGCCGGGGGCAACGCGCCCAAGACGCCCAACAACAAACCAACGCCACAACCGATCAAGATTGCAACGCTATCGATCCTTAATGTGAACGCACCCATCGTGAACCGCACCGCCAGGCCGTTGAGCATCGTCAATGCGATCACCCCGGAAAGTAGTGATCCCGCCGCCGCCAACAGCACGCTTTCCTGTATCAAACTGATTAAGATCGCACGGCGGCGATAACCTATCGCTTGTAGCGTCGCAATTTCTCGAACCCGTCCGGCCACTGCGCCGTACATCATGTTCAGACCGGCAAAAATACCTGCCGCCGACACCAGCAACACGACGAACCATGCCAACATGCGAACTGGTTTGTAATGCTGTTGCAACGAGGCGTAGTAGTCGGTCTCGCGAATCGCCCGCAGTTCC